>JAIXUU010000123.1 GCA_027483405.1 Planctomyces sp.
CCTTGAGATTGTTGATCGGGTGATCCGGCAGCATTTGCCACTGCCACTCGGGATTGGGTACTGAGACACCGTCAGGCAGTATGGACTCGGCGAATTGAGTCTGATCCACAAAGTCAGTCTTCGATGCGATCTTCAGGAAGACGGCGAAGTCACCATCAACGAACGGCCAGAACGCGTCCTGCCAAGTGGGAAGCTTCGGAGTGCGATAGATAATTGTATTGGTCAGTTCTTCGGCTGAGTCTCTGCCGAGAGCTTCGCGCACCTGATTGATGTTCACGCTATTCGTCGAAATGTCGTCCTCGATCAATGCGCCGCGTTCGACGCATGCAAAACACACGGCCTCGATTTGGGAAGTGCCGTAAAGATTGCCGCCATCGAGGCGAAGTCCCGTCGAACCGCAGTATGCGCACGGCGAATCGTCGTCTCGCAGAAACGCGAAGTTTTCCGGGTCAGCGAAGTATTGAAACGCCATTTCGGCACGCTATCGAGTGTTGTGGGCGAACGACCCGCATCACGGGGCGGCGGGAGTTGACGTTGACTTCAAAATCGACTGGCCACCGCCGCTCCCGTGCATGCAGTGGTTATGCTAATTGTTGCTTACTGATCACTATTCTTTGACGGCCATTCGTGAGATCTCGCGTATTCTTCCGCATCTTGAATCGACTCGAATCGAGGGTAAGCGTTATCCAGCAGATATTTTATTGTGGCGAATTCTCGAACAGAATCTTCTTCGATTTGAGTCATGATTCCTGAGTGAGTCGTCCACCAGTAAATAGAGTAGCCACCATTCTGGTTGCTGACGAGAAAAGGAAAATTCTTTTCGTCGGCCCCCATGAGCGTTGCCATATCAACACCGTCGTATTGTACAGCATACTTCTTAACCTTCTTTCGAGAAAGGTCTTTGAACGCGTAAGACACGAAATTGTTTGTTCGATCTTGAGGAGTTGTCATGGTCAGTATCTCGCGAACAGAACTGCATTCTCCGTCCGACTTACCCGCTTTGATTGATGGTTTGGTTGTCGAGCTTTTGTACTGTATTGAAACGCTCAATCCGGAAACGACTTGGTTCTCCATCCTCGTTTCTCGATTTTGGGGAAGTTTGGCTCGTGACGCAACGACTGAAGATATTTCGCTAGTTGCAACAGCTCTTCGTGAGCGCAGCCACCTCCGAGACAATGCGCCCCACAAGGTGCGCGATGCGCGACAGCCATCCAGTGAAGCTTTGGTGTCGGCGCTGTGAGGCTGCGAATCTCCTCATGCTCGACCTCAAGACCGCAAACAACACATCGCTGTGTGCATCTTTGACCTGTGTCCTCGGCGAATGACATGCGAAGCCGCCATACGGCACCGTTCACCGGGCCGCGGCGAACGACATTGATTTCAGAAACCGCGCGACCCGCGGCTCCGTGTGCAACGGCTTGTCATGTGCTTTCTGCATCAATCTTCGCCAATGCGGCAAGAGCTGGCTTTGAAAGATAGAACCAATCGAACTGACTGATCTTTATTAGGTCCGCTCGGTGGATTTCAAGCATCGCCGCAGGGAAATCCACTAGTGTGTTGGCGGCTGCCCATGGTGCGTCTCCCGCGTCTTCGCCTTCGAGCGCGATGTCGATTAAGTTTTGCAACAGCTCTTGATCGTGATGGTTGCTTCGGAAGTACTCTTCGATTGTTGGCCCACTGATTTTGTTTGTCGTCAGGATCAGGAGTTCACGCAGACAATAAATGTCTTTGTGCCCTTTCGCGATAAAATGCGCGGCGCGTTGACGTAAAAATTGGTCGTACACTTCCTTTGACGTCTGCATTTTCTGACTCACTTTAGATCACGGGCATGGATGGTAGAGAGGATGAGGACTCTCGTCCTTGCCACATAACGACAGCCATCACCGGGTGGCGGGAGTAAAGTTTCCATTGCAAATCCGCTGGCGACCGCCACTCCGGTGCATGGCATGGTTATGCCGTGCGATTGTGATCGACGTGCTTGCATCCAGTGGCGTCGATCTGCTCGAGAATCATCTCCGAGAACGACCTAACACCTTCGTGTCGAGATTGTACCAGACCGACGAACTGCAAGCGACTGGCTTTCAGCGCGTTGCGCAATTCAATCGCCCATCGATCTACACTCTTCGGGCATGCTGCGCATGCAAATTGGTAAATTATGTCAAGGATCTCTTCTTGAACGTTGGCATTTCTGCACTCCAACCGTTCAAGTAGGAACGGGAGGGTGGGTACAGAATTTGATCCAACATTTCCTTGGTGAGCGACCACATCCCATAAACGCCTTGCGGCGGAAAGCGAAGTATCTATGCACTCACTGTTGAGCCTAACCAAAAGCAACGGGATCTCGTGCGACCGGAAACCACAAGGATGGATAAATTCATCCCAGTTAATGGCAGCTAGACGGGTTTCGAGATCTCGATGCATTGGCTTAGCAGCCTAACAGGTATTCGCAGGGTGGCCCAGGTTGACTGTACTCAGTCTACCTGGGTGGCAACGCCACGAGAGGTTAACGAGATTGAGATGAGCTCGCCAACGTTTTTCAATCCCTTGGCAGGGTGTTCGAGTCTGAGCCTTTGTTTTCTTACGAGATGTCCAAGCTAAAGAAGAGCACTGGCAAAGCCGCAACTTTTGCAACTATTCACCTGAGATCCCAAGGAATCTGCAGGGCACTTCTTCCAGAAATAACCTCTGGTGCTGCTGGCACACATGTAGCTTGAAGACAAGCAACCTGTGCCACCCTGCGCGACCTGCAGCTCCAGTTGAATCGATTGTTGTTTTGCGATTTGGGGTCAACAACCGGTTGTATCGCGGTACTTCTCGTTGGCAACACCAACTTGACCGTATACAGGGCGTGATTCGCCCCCCAAATAGTCGTACTGCGAGTCGGCTTCCCATACGGTCATCATGATGTTCGGAAAAAAGTAATCGCACTCATTGTATTCGTGGCCACCACCGTCGATCTCAGCCAAAACTCGAAAAAGTTCATTCGCCGCATACTCGCCGACGTGACGATTGCGAAAAATGTAATCGCAGCCACAGCCTTTATAGAAACTTGCACCCATGAATTGGACTCGGCCTGAACCATCGTATTCAATTTGAAGGCTATTTCCGAATGCATAGTCGAGTGTCGGGTGAGAATTCTGGTCAAGCCCATTGTCGGTATAGATCGCCAGCGCGGCCCGCACTTGTGTTCGCGTCATGCCCAGCTTGACCGGCCCGATTCCAGATCGTTCCATGATTTCAAACTGCGGCATGATTTCCTTCGGTATGACGACACAAAGTCAGCAACCCCACACTCGGGACTAATGGATTGCAAAATAGAAAGCATCCGCCGGTTCGCAACGGAACTTAGTTAGGCGGTGTTATATGCTAGCTTTCGCACTTCTGGTATCTGCAACGCTCGCTCCAAAACTTCGCGGTGCGGCGACGCTAACTGCGCGCATTCGACCGCGTGCGGCAGGTAAAAGCGCAAGTGCAGACCGTTCTGAATCAGCACACGGTCAATGGCATCATCGGGAACTCCGTGCAGTGTTAAGCTATCAGGAACTCGGCGTGTCATCTGAAACAGAACGATGCCGTGGTCATCAAACTCTGGAAGCAACTCCAAGAACCGGGGCGTCGGAAGCTGAAGGTCGAACTCCAGCCATCGCACCTCAACGTCGTGAGGATGACCTGTCGTTGAAAGCGCGACGTGCGTGCGCCACCACTGAATGACCCGCTGTGGCGTGTGACCACGAACCCAAACAAACGGAACTGCAGGGTCGAGGATGTTTGCCAGCACGCTGCATGTGCAAGACCGCAGCATGAGGCTGAACATACCTCGTCGCTCTGTAATTGGAGGCTCAGATGTCATGTGATATGGTCAAGCCGCCTAACGGGGCAGTTAAAATGGCCGGGGCCAACCAATGTTGACTTCGCAAACCGCGTTGGGAGGGCTCTATCATTACGCAGACACGCTCGGCAAGATCGACGGCCTTCTAGTAAACCTGAAGATTCTCGAACATGAATGCCATGAGAGAAGTCCAAAAAAGAGCAGGAGAGCAGTCGATCAATAGACCGCAGTCTCATGCTGCCTGTCTATTGATCGACTACTCTCCTGCTCGACTGCTCTCTTGGCCAAAGGCCAAGCGGAGAGGGAGGGATTCGAACCCTCGGTACCCTTTCGAGTACACAGCATTTCCAGTGCTGCACAATCGACCGCTCTGCCACCTCTCCAGAAGGAATGGCCAAAGCCATTCTTGTCTCAGCCAAAGCTCCTGCGATGCATCAACTCGCCAGGAGACCTATGGCTCGAATATTTCTCAGCTTTCCTATTATTCAGCGGCTTCTGTGCCGGCCTTGCGGGCAGCGACCAGCTCGTTGTTCTTTTCAATCACGGCGACTGCGTTCAGCCGGCGGGAAATCTTCAGGCAGTTGGCAGAAAGCTCGCGGTACGCTGGGTACTTCGAGAACTTCGACTGCTCAACACCAGCCTTGCCCAGAGTTTCAGCCTGCTGAGCCAGTGCTTTGCGGGCGGAGGAAAGCTGACGTTCGAGAACTTCACGGCTGAGTGGCATGGAAAAAAACCTTTCGAAACAGCTTCAACTTCTGCAAAGACATACGACAAAGGCAGAGTTGAATTGATTTGGCCTGGGCTGATGTCTGTGAGAATTTTTTGTCGGGATCTGGCGAGAGCCAGTTCAGTTCAACCATTTCAATATGAACAGAATTCGCAGATCTGGGTCGGCAATAAAACAACACAATGCCGGGATTTAATCCGCGAACGAACCGGGCAGTTTCGCAGATTAGCCGCTCTCCTTCAACTCCACGGCATATCAGATTTTTCAGCAGGCCCATACAGCACCCGATGGCTGCTGCGGATCCTCCCGGGTTTGATCGAGCTTGTTCAGATCGCTGAACTCCCCGGTGACTTTTCGCCACAGGCAGTGAGCTTTCACCACGAGTGTTTCTTTTTCACCTCAAAGCCCTGTTGCCAATTTCCCACACTGGCTTTCATGGACTTCATAATTTGCAAGGTTTTTCCACGAAACGCTTTATGTCGAAATCAGAGCGGCTGAAGTGTCATCCCATGTGGCCTTCTGGCAACGTGATCAAGTGGAAATGAATTCGAAAGGAGATGGGTTTATAAAACAAAGTGCGAGACGTAACATTATGGAATTAAACGACTTGCAGTGATAAACCTGCCTCGAAAGTGTTCAGTTGGTGGAACGGTGGATCCCGTTTGGCATTCAAGGTGCTTTACATTCTGTCATCACCCGGCAACGACTCAACACTGCTGGCAACACTCAACAGTAATTACAGAACATCCATCAGAAAGAACTCGAATCATGGCTCACCTGCTCAACCAACTGATCAACGACGAAGCTGGTTTCATCGTTTCGGCCGAACTCGTCCTCGTCTCGACCATTGCTGTCCTGGCCATGATCGTCGGGCTGTCCGAAGTCGCCCTCAACATCAACAACGAACTCGAAGATGTGGGTGCAGCGTTCGGAAATATCAATCAGTCCTACAAGGTCGGTGGACTCGATGGCCACATGGGTGGTACCTACGGCTCTAAGTACAGTGATCGTCAAGACTTCTGCGACAATTACTGCAACATCGTCCCGAATGGCGACTTCTCCGGCGAACGCCCATAAGGCTGGCTGAAAAACTTGTTGAATCGCCTCCTAAACGACTCCGCGCACCGTTGATCGCAAATTCAGATACACCCAAAAGCAAAGAGCCTGTTGGACGGCAATCCAATAGGCTCTTTGCTTGAATGTTTTTAATGAACAGTCACGTTACAGCGCAATACCCTGGCCAACCAGATCTGGCTGTCGGCTGGAAGTGGCGCTTCTTCAGTTCAAAATTACGTACGAACCTTAGCTCGCTTGGCCTTCCGGGCCTTCGAACTGGCAGGACGTGTACCATGATTGGCGGGCTTCAGTTTGCGTGTGTTCTTGGCCATGTTGGGCTACTTTTGAGAAAGCACTAGACGAACTACAGAAATTTTTCCTTGGTAAGCAAGGAGAAAAGAGTGTAATCGAGTCCTTTCCCTTTGCCAAGCGAGTGCCGGAAGAGCCAGATTCACTGCTCGGAAAGAATGGCATAACTTCATTCAATGCATGGCGTTATTGCGATCTAAGCGATATTCTTCAGAGACTGGTTTTGGCTGGGTCAGGTTCTGAATTCAGGAAAGTGCGGGACAATGAAAGGGCCTTGGGGACGCATACAGACCGATTGCCGCCGCGTCTGGAAATGCCCGGCATGCGGAGCACATCGCTTATTGCCAGCCACGATCACTTCGGTCGTTTGCCAATGTTCTGGACGTGAAGGTTCGAATCGCGGAAGTTCTGGTCAGGGTTCTCAGGATTCGCCCCGGTGGATGATTCTCGAAGAAGCCAGCCTCCGGAAGCTGCGTCCCATCGTCGAGTTCGACCCTCACGCGCCGCGCGGCCCTCAATTTCTGGAGGATGCGGATCCCCATCGCATCTCTCAGCCCGGTGTCGTGCAACCTCGCACAGTTCCGAAAGGGCCCAAGCCTCCTTACCAGGGAACTGGTGCCAGCTCTCGACAGCCTGTAACCCCTTCTGCTCCGCAAACGCCCGCATCTGCCGCGAAGTCCGAAGACCAAACGCCCTCTCGCAATGCGGCTGGTCTTCGAGAAACACACGAAGATGAGAATGTGCCCGAGGTAAATCCTCAGCAACCAGCAGCAGACAGGTCTGCGGACAGACGTGCGCACGAGAGCCGATCATCTCACAAGCGTCGAGGTGTTGAGGAAATCCCCGGCAGTGAGAATCAGGAGATATTGGAACCTGATCTCCATCATGAGTCAGAACCGCAACCCGCTCTTCCTCCCGATGTTCCTGAGATCAAAACGGCATCCGCAGCACGCGAAGCCAGGCGAAAGTCTCCCCATCAAGAGCCTCGCAGTTCGGCAGGTTTAAGCCCGACAAGTTCTCGCCCGGCAAGTGCCAGTCATGTTAGTAGTGCCCCAGAATCAAACGATGATTTTGCAGACGGGCTTGATCTCTCCGAGACTTCAGATTCCCCTCAGACAAGTTCTCGCCCGGTTCATCAACGTCGGCCACAAACACCGCTTCAGCAGCCTGCCAACGACAAAAAACGATCCGAGACGAAGCCTGCTAAAATGCCACAGCCAGATGATGAGGCCTTTGGAGAAGGATTGATTTCCTGAGACGAAGCCTGTCAGAACCTGCACAATGTTTGATGATCTGGATTACCAGGCGCGGTGGAAACGAACCTGAAGCAGAAAGTCTCGACGATGGGTTCGCCAATTGAAAATGGTCAGGCAGGATTCGCAGGAGGAGGAACCAATCCTCTCGCAGCGGCTGACTGGACCATTGATGTAGAAGCGGAAATCCATCAACTGGATCACCGGGCCTTTGTGGTGATGCCGCGTGTCCTGCGACGGGTGATTCGCAGTGAACTGGAGCTGTCGAGCATCTGGCTGAGTGTGCCCCACTCAAGAACCTATGTGATTCCTCGGGACAGGCTGGTCTGGTTTGTGGCTCGTGATGAGCTGGGAATCGAGATCGGCGAAAGTTTGCCCGATACGATTATTCTCATTGCACGCGAAGATCGATTCGCGGGTTCACCCATTCAAAACAAGCCTCAATTGCTGAGGCTGTACTGGCGAGCGCTCTTTCATGCCCGGCTCGATCTGGCCATGTATCAAAAAGTCGAGCCCGGTAGTTTTCCCCTCGCGGAACTGCGTTCCAGAATCGACCAGATTGGTCAAACAGAATTCGATGAGATCAAAGGGGTCTTAAAGAGTGAAGGTCTGCTGCTCGATCCAGAAAACCCCCGGCAGATTTACGCCGAATTCGCTGCTTTGTTCTTCGAATTGAAGTTTTTTGAGCCAGACCTGCTGACCTATTATTTCCCTTCCCTGGGCATCAACGCTGCACTCGAAGCGATGCTGCGCGAGGGGATTGCTGTCGAAGAGATCTATCGGGAAACATGCCCGCAGGAGCTGAGAACCTCACAGATTCAGGAAGATCAGGTCATCCCTACGGAGGCAACGCCTGAATCTGGTCATCGCAAAAGACAAAAACGATCAGCAGTCAGAGCCAGACGGTTTGTTCGAGCTGCGAGCAAACCCGCCGCGAGAGGTAACGATGCTCGTGCGGCGATTCTTCTGGCCAGTGCGCTGGAAGCGGCACCCACGGAGATGACTCGGGAAATTCAATCCCAGTTCGAAACTCACCTCGATCATCTCGCAACACGCCTGATCCATGCTCTCGAGCTGGAAGAATCGACCCATCCTCGCTGGAAGGAAGTTCTCGCCTCTCTGACAGAGGCGGCCCAGTATGGATTCTGGAATAACGCCTCGCGGCTGGTGTACGACCTGCAGAAAGTTTGCATCGATTCCGAGCGGGAAACCTATCAGATCGATACCTGGCAATGGCTGTTTTCCTTCGGTCGAAAACCACTCAAAACGCCACTTCCCAATCAGAAGCTCGTGCTCATTACCCGCCATTTGCGGTTGGCCATTTCGCGCATCGGCGCCGCACAGATTGCTCCCCGGCATCGCGAAGAACTTTATTTGCTGCTGGAAGATGCGGCCCATGCCGCCGAGAAACTGGCACGCCGGCAATTGAAGCCCTTGATCGAAGAAGCTCTGCGCAGTTCGGGCCTGGTCAGCACGAACTTTGTAGAAACAATGGCCTTTGGCAGAGTCGTCGATGAACTCCTTGATCACGTCGTTGAACGCGGCTTCTTTGGACTGGGACATGTGCGTGATGCACTCTCGCGGAACGCTCTCAAGCTATCTGATCTTTCGAGCGTCAAGGAGTTCTTTGGCGGAGACGCCTTGCTGAAGACCGATCGCGCACTGGAAAAGCCACTGGCAGGTGTTTATCAGCGCGGGCCGCTGTATCTGCGAGGCTTTCAGCGGTTGAGTTCACTCGCTTTTGGTTTACCTGCTGGCCGGATCTTTACCAAATTTGTCGCGCTTCCTTATGGCGGTGCGTACGTGATCCTCGAAGGCTTGCAGCATCTCATCGGGCCGATTGTCGAATGGCTGACGGAACATCACCTGCATCTGGCCACGCTGGAAAGTGTGGTTGTCTGCGGCACGTTTCTCCTGGCGCTGATTCATGTCCCTACGTTTCGACAGAAACTGTGGAGCCTGACCGAATCGACCTGGAAATTTCTGCGAGCCGTGGCTTATGACATTCCCCATTGGCTGCTGAAGCAGAAGCTCGTGCAGGCTTTCTTACGCAGCTTACCAGTGAAAATCATCCGCCGGTACCTGTGGACTCCAGCCCTGGTGACGATGGCCATCTGGCTGGCTATATGGGCCAGTGGTCAATTGCCTCAGCGATGGAACTGGATGGCCATGGGGACATTCGTGCTGAGCCTGTTGCTGCTCAACTCGCGAATGGGACGCGACACCGAAGAACTCGTGACCGAATGGGCTTCGGAAATCTGGCATCAGTTCCGCGTTCGCGTGGTCGTGGCGCTGTTTTCATTCATTCTCGATATGTTTCGTCGCCTGATGGATCTGATCGAACGTGTGCTCTACACCGTCGATGAATGGCTGCGATTCCGCTCGGGGGAATCAGCCATCTCGCTGAGCTTCAAGGCCGTGTTGGGAGCTTTCTGGGGAATTATCGCTTCTGTCGTCAGGTTCTGCGTTACGCTTTTGATTGAGCCACAGGTCAACCCCATCAAGCACTTTCCTGTGGTGACAGTTTCTCACAAGCTGCTGTTACCACTCGCCATTCCCCTGACGAAGTGGAGTGCTCCGCTGTTATCACCCATTTTTTCAGCGTTTATCGGTCATCGATTCGGCCATTGGCTGGCCAACGCGATGGGGACCATCATCATCACCTGCATCCCGGGTGTGTTTGGCTTTCTGGTCTGGGAACTCAAAGAGAACTGGCGACTTTACAAAGCCAATCGCAGGAAGGATGTCGGGCCAGCCATTATCGGACATCATGGCGAGACCATGCTCCGGCTGCTCAAGCCCGGCTTTCACTCTGGAACAATCCCGAAGCTCTTTGCACGCCGACGCAAAGCCGCGCGGCTCGATAAACCAGAAGACCGCCTGCGCAAGCTGGCTCGTGCAGAGACACAACTCGAACAACTGATCGAGTCGTTGCAGCATTTCATCGAGCGCGACCTGTTGCGGTTTCTGGAAGCTTCCGAGCTTTGGACACGACCGGCGCCAGAGATCAGATCGATGTCGATTGCGACCAATCGAATCGTTATTCAGCTGAGTGATCCTGAATCTCTCCATGATGATGCCGAACTGGAGTTTGCCGAGCAATCCGGGCTGATTGTGGCTGGCTGGAGAAAATCGGGCTGGATTCAACATCTTCCCGAGGGAGAGAGCCAGGTCTTACGACTGGCTCTGTTGGGCTTTTACAAATCCGGTACAGTCACGGTTATTCGCGAACAGATTGAAGCCAGGCTGTGCGATCATAATCGGCGTTACGATATTGGTACGGAAGGGATCATTCTGTGGCCTGATCCCAGCTATTGCGAAGAAGTGATCTATTCACTGAGTGATCAGCCCATCATTCACCCGCGTCCTCGCGCCCTGGCGAAAGCGAATGGCCTGGAATCGATTCGCCGTGATGAAGTCCTTTATCAGGATCAGACTCTCGAATGGGATGCGTGGGTCGCTGCCTGGGAATGCCAGAAGCCCGCTGAATTAATGACTGATGGAGGACAACCTCGATTGTTGCCCTCCATCATGGTCTTCCCGACAGAAGATAAACCGGCTGAAAATCAGGCCGCTGCAACTGAAGGCTGAGCCTGCGGGACTCGCCAGTAGACGCCGGTCCCATCAATGTTGAACATCGGGGCGTTGATTTTGTGAAGTTCGCGGAACTCGTCAATGGCTTCCCGGCAACCACTCCAGGCCAGATAGTCATCCACGACGACAAAACCGCCAGGGACGACGTTCTGATAGAGCGGCTTAAGAACATCCATGGTCGATTCGTATAAATCACCATCCAGCCGCAGTAACGCCAGTTTCCCTGGTTTGGCATGTGGCAGTGAATCACAGAACCAGCCTTTGAGAAACCTGACGTTCTCGTCGAGGAGGCCAAATCGTTCAAAGTTGGCCGAGACCGTTTCAATCGAGACCTTGAGGAAGTCGCATTCGGAAAGATCGTGCCGCTTATCTTTGGTATCCGGGGCCAGACGCGGTTTGGGCAGCCCTTCAAAAGAGTCGGCCAGCCATAATTGGCGATGACCTTCTCCCAGATGATTCAGCAGAGCTTTCATGAACATGCTGGCTCCACCACGCCAGACGCCGGCTTCGAGGATATTCCCAGGGATCTGTTCGGCCGCAATGGTGCGGATGGCGACTTCGAGTTGATCGAGGCGTCGTTTTCCGACCATGGAGTAGCCAAACAGAGGCCAGTCTGTCCCCAGCTCTCGTTTTTTGGCATCGAAGTGCTGGGCTTTCACGACCAGATAGCCGCGTTTGGCCCAGCTCTTGAGGAAGAATTGTCTCAGAGATTTCAGCGGACGGAACTTATCGCGGTGATAACCATCTTCGCGGCGCCAGGCACTTTCTTCG
Organism: Planctomyces sp.; assembly: GCA_027483405.1. Lineage (GTDB taxonomy): Bacteria > Planctomycetota > Planctomycetia > Planctomycetales > Planctomycetaceae > Planctopirus. Next base: position 11,540 of record JAIXUU010000123.1, read on the forward strand.
TAGACAGCCCCGGTGAGCACGTTTTTCAGCAGTTCAATATAAGGGTCTGTACCAGCGACACCCGTCAAGGGTGGCATATCCGTCAATGGCGCTGCCAGATGGGACATCGCAGTTTCCGTAGTCTCAACTTGGTTGGGCATTTCTGTCATCGTGACGACGACAGCAGGCTGAAGTCCGTCTTCAGGCTGAAGAAGGTCTTCATACAGCGAATCGCCAATTTCTCCAATATCAGAAATTGAGACAGTTTAGACGTGAAGACAGTTTAGAACCTGGTACGTAGCCCGTGAGCCTTTAAGCTCCAGTCGCCGGTCGACCTGAAGTGGCGAAATTCAGGAGACATCGGCCTTGATGGCAGTCGGCGGTGCCAGTGGCTGCTGGGCCGCTGCCGGTGAAGTGGCTGGCGAAGTCGATTTTCCATTTTCGGAAGGATTCGATGAGCTCTGATCTTTCCGTCGTTGATCTCTTTTTGGCTGATCTTTTGCAGGCTGATTGAGTGGCTCCAGAGCCGAGGCGGGTGTTCCCGCAGGACGTGGTTGAGGATAGGTCACACTTTTCACTGAAGTGGGATGCAGCAATCGCTGAGATTCCTCCAGGAGAAAATCGACATCCATAAATGGATCCGCGCCGAGATCATGCCAGCGGATCAGGCCTTGTCCATCGATCAGGAACGTGCCATGGATGGGCTGGTTTTCGAAGTCATCGTACGCTTTGAACCGTTTGAAAACTTCCAGGCTGTCGTCGCTCAAAAGGGGGATCGAGATCTGTGAACCAAAGCGATCAATCGACTTTTTGAGGTCACTCAGATCGTCAGTACTGATGGCCACCACTGAGATTCCAGCAGCTTGAAAATCGTTGACCTTCGGGAGAAATTTCTGGATCTGCTCGACACAGTGCAGGCAGCCGGCCCCCAGATAAAAGATAACGATGGTCGGTTTGCCACGATAATCGTGACTGGAAACCGTACTGATTTCAGAGGAACCCGGGAGATGGCCGGGAAGCTGCCAGGCGGCACTCGCAGGAGGAACCCACTGGATGGGCCCTAACGAGGCGAGTGTCGGACGGGCACCGATATCTGTCGGCAGAATACGGGAAATTCGCCAGTCGTCGGCAAAGCCCCAGGCTCGCGCCTTTTTCGAAATTCGCTGCAGGGCGGGAGCATCGAGATCGGCACTATGCGCCACTGCACGAAGCTCTTCAAAGCGAGTTTTGGCTGCGGCTTCATCACCGAGATCGATCAGTAACTCCACCAGCCAGGCCAGCGGCAAAACTTCTTCGGCATGCTGACTGACATATTTCTCGAGTTCCTTCCGGGCTTCTTCTTTCTGTCCCGCCGCCAGCCTCAACCGGGCTAGTTCCCGCGCACTGGCTCCTCCCGCTGTGTTCAACTTGCGAATGGCTTCTGCATATTCCCCTTTTCGTGCCAGTTCGATTGCCGTGATTTCATCAATGGCCCGATCAAGTTGCCGCAGAGTTTCATCCGTGGATCGAACGGCCGACTTGCGAGCCGATTCGATCGCTTTTTCATCGCGAGGTTTGTCCGGTTCTTTAGCCAGAACCTTGACTTCCGCCCGTGTCATCTCCAGTTCGCGATCCTCAGCCAGTCGCTCACGCCAGCCGCGAATGATGGCACTGGTTTCGTTGAATTTCGCGAGATTCGCGGTCGCATCGTAAGCACGGGCGAGGGCTCTCAATCGCTTGATCTGTTCCGGAGAATGATCTGTCGGCGAAAGAACCGATTGATGGGCCGATTCAATCAGCTTGTCCCAGAGTTCAAATTGTGAGTACGCCTCCCACAGTCGCAAACGCCCGAAATGCTGGCTGCCATTGCTGGGAAAGCGGTTGTATTTGGGGTGCATGGGCATCGAGGCCATATTGCTGGCGACATTGATGACGTCGTGCATCCGCCCCAGAAAGATCAGATTTCGGCACAGCCATTCGTTGTTGTGGGCAAAGTTATGGATCTGGTCGGGCATGACCATATCACGCATCATGTAGGCGTGATCAACCCTCGCTGAAGCTTCCTGCTGGAAGGCCGCATCCGCATATCGTTTCAGCCCCGAATAAATGTGCCCCGGCATGTGCCACATATGGGCAATCCCGGGGGCGGCCTGACCACATTGAGCTGCCGAAGCCAGCGCCTGTTCGCGGCGTTCGTAATCCCACAGATGGATGACGAAATGATGGCTTGGATGCTGCGGATTTTTGGCGAGAATCGAATCCAGCAAAGCACTCATCGCCAGATGATTGGTAATCGGCAGATCATTCCGCACCTGCCACGTCTGCAATGCAAGGAAGGCCTTGGCTTCGAGATCTGCAGGGTTCTCGTAGACAATCTTTTCGTAGTCTTTAATGCTCTTTTGAGCCCGCTCTCGCTTTTTGTCACCTTCCCCTTTGGTATCAAAGGCATACCAGTTCGAAAGAGCATCGATATACAGTTTTTCGCGAGGGCTGGCCTGTGCTTTGCGTTGGACCGCTTCTTCAATGAACTTCTTCGCACGGGTTTCATTATTGGTATTGGCCATCGCCATGCCCCAATAGGCCATGGCACATTCGGGATCAAGTTGAGCGGCCTGTCGGAAGGACCGCTCGGCTTCAAAATACCAGAAGCCATGAAGTTGCCCGACGCCTTGATTGATCCAGGCCTGCACCTGACTGTGCCCACTCGTCACTGGAAAGTGAATCTGCCCCGTGGTTCCCATCAGATACGCAGCTTGCCTGGGGCCCTGATCGAAGGCATCGCCATGATAAGAATGCCCTGCAACAACAGCATTCTCTGGCGCTACAGCACTGGCCGGAACTTCGGCAGCCTTCAAAGATGCCGAAGTATCAGCAACCCATACTTCCCATCGAGGGGTTGCCCAGAAAGCAGCAGCCAGACATGTGACCGTGACGCCGAAACGAAAAGGGGAACGTGAATGGTGCAGCAGTTGGGAAGTATGCGACATGGATCGCTTCCGGGAATGGCGGGGAAATCAAGAGGTGTCATCAATTCGGCGATTCTGAAAAATCGACAGAATCAGGCCGATGAAAAAAGTATATCCCCAGGTGGGGACATTACTGTTTGAATCTGGCAGGAAATGGGCGAATCCTGCAGGAGAGTTTCTAACATAATGATCAATCAAGCATACAAAGCATCACCTGGCTGGAAATGAAAACCAGGTGATGCTTTTGTTATGGATTGAGACAAAGCTCCTGAGAGCTGGTCCATTTACTTCTGGTCGCCAGCCTTTTCTTCAACTTCAGGGAGCGGGCCATAAATTTTGGCCAGTGCATCTTCGAGAACCTGCCCGCGGGCCTTGACGGTAATCACTTTTCCATCGGCACCAATTAGAATACAGGTTGGAATTGCATTCACACCATAGAACTTGGCAATCGGGTTGCTCCAGCCTGCAGCCTTGGTTTCCGAGGTGTTAGCCGGGTACAGGTTGACCCAGGGGATTTCCCGCTTCTCGATGAATTCCTTCAAGGGCTCAATACTGTTATCCAGGCTGATCCCGATGACTTCAAAGCCTTTATCGTGATAAGCCTCATGGAGCTTCTTGACGCGGGGAATCTCGGCAACGCAGGGGGCGCACCAGGTGGCCCAGAAGTCAACAAGAACGACTTTGCCTTTGAGAGAAGCGAGATCGAAATCCTTGCCTTCCACAGTGGTGCCGACAACTTCCATGGAATTGCCAACCAGTCCCAGACGCCGCGAAATGCCGCGAACTCGTTCGGCAAGCGGTGTGACCGTTTCCTTGTCAGTCGATTCCAGCAGGTCGGCCAGACGGGACATATAGCTGGCAGCGAGAGCCGGATCTTTGCCATATTCGAGTGTGCGACCTGCCTCTGAGGCGAGCTTGATGCTCTCTGTCGAGAAATCAGCCACTTTGACACGGTTGAGTGTCTCAGCGAGCAGCGTATCCACCGCTGCAGGTTCCAGTTGAGGAATCGTCAGAATCCGCAAGCCATCGATTTTTTCTGAGGCCATCTTGGCAATGGCTGGGCGGGAATCTGTTGCGAGGCGATTGGCAATCGCAAGTGCCGACTGAGCCGATCCAGGTGCTTCGACTCTCAAGAGCATCGACTGCGCATTAAGGAGCAGACCGGCAGCCTGCAGAGCCTGCTTTTCATTGGCGGCGGGATCAGCCAGAACTTTTTCGGTGGCTGTGGTGACGAGGTTATTGGCTTTGAGTCTGAGGGCATTCATCTCTTCGAAAGAGCTGACCTTCTGCTTCGAAAGAGCCATCGGCGAGGAGAGTCGTCGAGCCGAGGCCAGCAGTTCAGGAATGCCACTTTCGGGAAGTTGGAAGATATCTTCGGGAAGCTTCAGATCGAGATCTTCCGGAAGCAACCCCTGCATGGCGGCAGCACGAATTTTGGCAGCTTTGGCCTTGGCTTCATCAGTTGCCTGCTTATCGTCTGTTGGCTTCGCTTCAGAGTTCCCCGTGGTGATTTGTGCTGCTGGTACTGTCGCTGGTTTTTCCTGAGCCAGGCAGACACTACTCGTCATGGCCACGACAGCCAGTGCTGCCCAGTTTTTGCTCACACTCGACCACGAGAAACATTGCTCATTGATCTGACGCATAACCGAAGCCCTCAAAGATAGAAAATGGACGGTTTTCAAGATGATCCAGAACGAATTCCACGGACCTGGAATCTCTGGAAATGAAGAATTCTCTCCAGGGAAGTCTTCAGTGAGCGTACCTGCGTTGTATCAATCCGATTCGCAAAATGCACGAAGAAAGTTGGAGAACTCGGGAATCGTCCCAGTTCCAGCGATTTCAGGTCGAACAGGAAGCAAAAACAGCCCTTCTCTAGGAAGGGCTGTTTTGGAAAATCAATCGGTCATGTAGATCAGGTCTGGCGATCGAGCATGCTGCCTGATCGCCAGAGGCCGGA
>JAIXUU010000355.1 GCA_027483405.1 Planctomyces sp.
TCGCGGAACAACTATCGAGGCCTGTCGTATTGCTGCTACGCAATATGTTCGTGGTGAAGGTAAGCTTTACATACGAATTTTTCCGAACAAGCCTGTCACTGCGCGTCCTTTGGAGACTCGTATGGGTACAGGTAAGGGTGAACCAGACCACTGGGTGGCTGTGGTTCGACCTGGGAAAATTTTGTTTGAACTGGCTGGTGTTTCGGAGGAAGCAGCCCGCGAGTGTTTCGCTCGTGTGGCTTACAAGCTCCCTTTGAAGGTCAGGCTGGTTGGGCGCACGATTAAGGTTTGATACTGTGTTTCGCACAGTTGTTGGTCTCGAGAGTTTCGTTTGAGGTGGAATGCAGATCATGACAAGTGCCCGTAATCTTCGTGAGATGTCTGCTGAACAATTGCAGTTTCAGTTGGATGAAGCGCAGAAGGCATTGTTTGACCTGCGTTGCAAGGCAGCCTCAGAGAAGTTGGAAACTCCCAGTCTTGTTCGTCGAGCCCGACGGGAGATAGCTCGTATTAAGACGGTTCTGCGTCTGCAGGAACTGGCAAAGGTCTAAATTTTTGTCCTGCAGATTCGCAGACGGAGTGATAGATGCGTAAGACAGTCATCGGTGTTGTAACAGGCGATAAGGCGAGTAAAACCCGCCGAGTGGAAGTTGAAAGAATTTTTAAGCATCCGAAGTATGGTAAGACAGTTCGCCGTCGAACTGTTTGTCATGCCCACGACGAGAATAATGTTTCTCGCCTGGGCGACACAGTTGAGATCATTGAGAGTCGACCCATGTCCGCCCTCAAGAGGTGGGCTCTTGTTTCGGTCGTCAAAACAGCATTGCCCACGTCGAGCGATGCTTCCTGATTTTTGCTGTGACAGTTGTGCGATTTAAATTAGTGGCTGCTTGATTTAAGCGAGTTGATGTCATGATTCAAATGCAGACTATGCTGGATGTTGCTGACAACACCGGTGCAAAAACTGCGCGCTGCATTAAGGTTCTAGGCAGCTCACGGAAGCGAACTGCGACCTTAGGTGATGTGATTGTCCTGGCGGTTCAGAAGGCATTGCCAGGATCCTCGGTTAAGTCCGGCAGTGTCGTTAAGGGCGTGGTGGTAAGAGTTCGCCAGCCATCCCGTCGTGTTGACGGCAGTTATGTCCGGTTCGATTCAAATGCTGTCGTGATTGTCGATAATGATGGAAATCCTAAGGGATCACGCATTTTTGGTGCCGTGGCCCGTGAGCTTCGTGAGAAGCGATACATGAAGATTATCAGTCTTGCGTCGGAGGTGGTTTAACATGCGAATTCGCAAGGGTGACATGGTTGTTGTTCTGACCGGTGATGACGCGAGCGCGACACCTCGCAAGGTTTTGTCAGTCGTCCAGTCGGGTGACAAGGTGGTTGTTGAAGGCGTTAATCGTGTTTTTAAGCACGTACGACGTGGGCATCCCAAGAGCCAGCAGGGCGGTCGTCTATCGCGTGAGATGCCAGTCTCATCTTCCAATGTGGCTTACTTTTGCAGTGCATGTGGCAAGCCAACTCGGATTGGGATGCGATTACTCGCAGACGGACGCAAAGAGCGTTTCTGCAAGAAGTGTGATGCGTCGATTGGTGTAATCAGTCCTGCTCCAAAAAGTGCATCGGTTCCTGGTTAATTGAAACTGGTACGTTTGAATCTGCTGTGGCAGTGATGTTTGTGTGGAAGGTAGGCTAGTTTCATGGCACGGTTGATGGAACGGTATCGTTCTGAGATTCTTCCCTCTCTGAAGTCAGAGTTGGGTCGTGAGAACGAACTGTCTTTGCCAAAATTAACCAAAGTCGTTGTCAGCATGGGCTTGGGTAAGGCCATTGGTGAACGAAAGCGACTGGAAGAGGCTGCTCAGCACCTGGCATCGATTACTGGGCAAAAGCCGTTGATAACGAAATCTCGCAAAGCTGTTTCAGGTTTCCGCCTTCGTGAAGGGATGGAAATCGGTTGTATGGTGACGTTGCGCGGTCGCCGGATGTATGAGTTTCTTGATCGTTTGATTTCTCTGGCTCTCCCCAGAGTGCGTGACTTTCGTGGTGTGAATCCTAATGGATTCGATGGCCATGGTAATTACAGCATGGGTCTTACGGAACAGCTGGTGTTTCCTGAGGTCAATCCGGATAAGGTGAACTTCGTCCAGGGTATGAACATTACCATGGTCACCACTGCTCGTAACAATGATGAAGGAAGGCTACTGCTGAAAAAGCTGGGTATTCCTTTCCGCAAAGATTAGGTTTGAAGAGTCGTACTGCTTAGCTCCTTAAGTTGACCGAGATTGGAATATGGCCACATCAGCACACGTTGCGAAGGCAAAGCGAACCCCTAAGTTCTCGACACGAAGTGAAAATCGCTGTCAGCTTTGTGGTCGTCCCCGAGCAGTTTATCGTAAGTTCAAGATCTGCCGTATTTGTTTCCGAAATCTGGCACTCGATGGTTTGATTCCCGGCTGCAAAAAAGCGAGCTGGTAAGTTCTTTGTCTGGAAGCTGTTAAGGTTTCTTCTGCTATGATGACCGATCCTGTGGCTGACATGTTGACTCGAATTCGCAATGCCGTAGCTTGCGAGCGCCCTTTCGTGGATATTCCTTATTCACGCGAAAAGGCCGCTATCGCTGCTGTGTTGCAGCGTGAGGGTTATGTTTGGGAGTCGGAAGTCATCGAAGGGCAGCCCCGTTCTACATTAAGGATCAGTCTGAAGTACGGTCCAAGTGGTGAGCGGGTTGTTCAGCAGATTAAGCGGATCAGCAAGCCGGGTTGTCGAGTTTACGCGGGTGTTGACGATCTTCCCAATGTTCTTCAGGGCTTGGGAATTGCGATTGTTTCCACCAGCAAGGGTGTGCTGAGTAATCGAGAAGCACGCAAGCAGCGACTTGGTGGTGAGGTTATTTGCACTGTCTGGTAGTCTGTAACTTCACTCCTTTTGCTGTTTTTGAGTCTGTTGTTATTGAGAGAATTTTCCGGCCGCTATGGTTGGGACTCAGGGTGTAATATGTCTCGTATCGGTAAAAAGCCTGTCGCTATTCCCGCTGGAGTTACAGTCCAGGTCGCGGGGGATAAGCTCTCAGTCAAGGGGAAGGTAGGCGAACTTTCGCTCACCGTTCATCCGAAGATCACTGTCCGCGTAGACGCAGGTCAAGTTCTCGTCGAGCGTCCCGATGATACTCGCGAGAGTCGGGCACTCCATGGTCTGACGAGAGCTCTTGTGAACAACATGGTTGTCGGCGTCGATAAGCCCTGGGAAAAGAAACTGGAGATTCAGGGTGTGGGCTACCAGGCTGCACTGTCTGGAAAGACTCTGACACTTCAGGTCGGTTTTGCCAATGCGATCAAGCTGGATGTTCCTACGGGGGTGTCTTGCGTTCTGGCTGATCCTACTCATATTACTGTGAGTGGTGCTGATCGGCAGGCCGTAGGGCAGTTTGCGGCTAATATTCGACGAGTCAGGCCACCTGAGCCTTACAAAGGTAAAGGCGTTCGATACTCTGACGAGCGAGTTCGCCGCAAGAGCGGCAAGGCTATGAGTTAGTATTTTCTGGGCCTGTGTGTTACAACAGATTGCTTCTTTGTTGATTTTGTATCTGTCTGAAAAGTGAGTTTGTTATGAAGCTGATCAAGAGAGCTGCCAAGCAAAAGGAGCGACGTGGATTCCGCGTGCAGAATCGTGTGCGGTCTTCAGGGCGTCTCCGGTTGACGGTTTTTCGCAGCAACAAACATATTTACGCTCAGATCGTAGACGATGTGGCAGGCCAGACGCTTGTCTCTGCCTCGACAGTCGAGAAGTCGGTTCTCCCTGAGGGGCATGGCAGCGACTGCGCTGCTGCGGCCGCTGTGGGGAAGGCTCTCGCGACACGTGCTAAGGAAAAAGGCATTGTTGAGATTGCCTTTGACCGCGGCAGCTATCGTTATCATGGTCGTCTGGCGGCATTGGCAGATGCAGCACGTGAAGCTGGACTGTCCTTTTAGTCTGCTGATGTCCTGCGTGGTATGACATCGTCTGGTTGTCGCGTTTAGTCTCAGTGCTCTGGTGAGTTGATAAGTCGGAGAAATAGGTGTGAGCTCGGAAAATCAGAATTCATCTCCAGAGCGAGTTGTCCAGATTCGTCGCTGCTCTTGCGTGGTCAAGGGTGGGCGCCGTTTCAGCTTCACCGCACTCGTCGTTGTTGGCGATGGGAATGGTCGTATCGGTTACGGTTACGGTAAAGCCGTTGAAGTTCCTCTGGCAGTTGAGAAGGCTGTCAAGCAGGCCAATAAGCGTATGGTTCGAGTCCCTCTGGTTGACGGAACAATTCCTCACCAGGTGATTGGGAATTATGGAACAAGTCAGGTGATGTTCATGCCGGCCAACCCTGGTACCGGGATCATTGCTGGTTCGAGTTTGCGTGCGATTGCTGAGTCACTGGGTATGAGAGATATTCTGACGAAGGTCAGGGGCTCAAGTAATCCGCTGAATGCCGTCAAGGCCGCCTTCGCTGCTCTTGAGAAATTGCGGACGCGCGAAGATGTCGCTCGTCTGCGGGGAGTGAAGATTTAATTATGATGCTTCATGATGTGAACATCGGAATCAATGGCCACAAGACACGCAAGCGTGTCGGCCGAGGCCCTGGCTCGGGACATGGCAAGACCTCTGGTCGTGGCCATAAAGGTGCTGGCAGTCGTAGTGGAACCAAGCGTCGTCTGGGGTTCGAAGGTGGCCAGAAGCCATTGATGCGTCGAATCGCCAAGCGGGGCTTCAGCAATAATTTCTTCGCTCTGAAGATTGCGGAAGTGAATCTGTCTGCGATTGAGAAGGCTTTTGAAGTGGGTGAAGTCGTCACTCCCGAACAGCTTTCAGTTCGCGGATTGGCTAAAGGCCGCTTCGATCAAGTCAAGATTCTGGGCGATGGTGATTTGACAAAATCGCTATCAGTGACTGCACATCGGTTTTCTGCCTCAGCTGAGGAAAAGATTTTGGCTGCAGGTGGATCGACAGTTAAGTTGGTTTAGTGCCGTTTTTCGTCGTCGGATTTCATCTGAGATTCTGTGATTTTCAGATTTCTGGCTACCAAATGTCACTTGTCTTAACTGTAGAGGCTCTGAAGTAGACTCTGACGCGTGACTTGGAAACAGGGCACGCGTCGCATCATTGTATGGAATCGCTCAGATGTTCTCACAACTCGCCATGATTTTTCGCATTCCTGAGTTGCGGCAGAAGATCCTGTTGACGCTCGTTTTGCTAGCCGTCTATCGCATGGGCGGCTTAATTCCTTTGCCATTTATCGATCAGATGAAACTGGCTGAGACGCTTCAGTCGCAAGGCAGCGACGGCATGGGGCGGGTGATGAGTATGATCTCCCTTTTCTCGGGTACGAGTATCGGGATGAGTACAATCTTCGGCCTGGGGATCATGCCGTACATTTCGGCCTCGATCATATTTCAGCTGCTCGGCACGGTTTATCCACCTTTGGAAAAGCTTCAAAAGGAAGGTGAGGCCGGTCGCAAAAAAATCAATGAATACACTCGTATTGCGACAGTTTTTATCGCCTTCGGACAGAGTTTTTTCTGGATCAGACAACTTGCCGTTTCTGGCGGGATCATGGGAAATGAAGGCAGTCTTTTGATTGCCGCTTACAGTGGTGTCTTCTTCCAGTTGATCTGTACTTTGACGATGACTGCCGGAACGTTGCTCCTGATGTGGATTGGTGAGCAGATTGATGAGTATGGCATCGGCAATGGTATCAGTCTGATCATTATGGCTGGTATTCTGGCTCGTATGCCCCAAGCTGGCCAGGCATTGCTCGAACCCGCTTTTCAGAATGGCGTTAAGCTCGGCAGTCAGACCGGTATCGAAAAGTTTCTGCTCTTGGGAATTCTCTTCGTCGGCGTGATCGTTGGTGTCGTGGCGATCACACAGGCTCAAAGAAAGATTCCTGTCCAGTCTGCGAAGCATGTGCGTGGGCGATCTGTGGCTGGTGGACAGCGGTCGTATCTCCCATTGAGGCTCAATCAATCGGGTGTGATGCCGATTATCTTCGCATCGAGCCTTCTGCTCTTCCCGATGTTTTTGTTCCAGATTCTCTCACAGTTTTTCCCGACTGTTGGTTTCTTCCGCCTGGCTGAGGCCACCATGCAGAACCACGGTGGATTTATCTACAACATTCTGTACATCGGTCTGATTTACTTTTTCTGTTACTTCTGGACCGCCATTACATTCAACCCCAAAGATATGGCCAATAATCTGAAGGATTACGGCAGCTTTATCCCAGGCTACCGGCCTGGCGGGCGGACTGCAGCTTATCTGGAGGCTGTGATGGTTCGCGTGACATTTGTGGGTGCAGCCTTTCTGAGTCTGATTTCGATCATCCCGACTGTGATCTCGAATGCTCTGGGAATTGATCCACTGGTCGCGAGTTTCTATGGCGGAACAGGTTTGCTGATCTGTGTTTCAGTGGCGCTCGACCTGGTTCAGAAAATTGACAGTCACCTTGTTATGAGAAACTACCGCGGTCTTCTGGAGTCTGATAACGCTGCTTGATTTGGTATGTGAGCACATGTTCACAGTTGCTGTTGTGCAGGCAGGAAATCAACTTTGATGCCGAACTTGCGGAATTGAGATTGACAAATTCCTGTATCGATTGCGAGTTGGGAATTTGAAAGATAGACTATGCCGCTTCCTCAATGGAAGTGGTCTTTGTGAAGGCAGATTATGAAGGTCAGGACAAGCGTTAAGCGGATTTGTGAGCATTGCAAGATGGTGCAGAGGAAGGGTCGCGTCTACGTGATCTGTTCGATGAACCCTCGGCATAAGCAGCGCCAGGGTTAGATCGTTTCTTGCGGAGCTTACGATCAAAGCATCCGTAACTGATGTGTACGTCTAGTTTTTGATTGTCGCGATCGATTTTGCCAGTGACTGTCGGGGCTGGCTTGTGATTGCAGTTCCTGCCGATTGTCACAGCTTGAGAGAGTAGCTCGTTATGCCGCGTATTCAGGGGGTTGATATCCCCAATGACAAACCGACTTACATTTCGCTGCAATACCTTTACGGTGTGGGTGATTTCCGCGCATTTGAGATTTGTTTCAAGCTGGAAATCGATCCACAGCGGAAAGCTCGTGAATTGAGCGATGACGAGCTGGCACGCATCTCGGCCATGCTTGATAAGGATTACCTCGTGGAGGGGTCCTTAAGGCGAAGTATTCAGCAGAACATTTCGCGTTTGCGTGACATTCAGTCCTATCGCGGGTTGCGTCATCGTCGAGGCTTGCCTTGCCGAGGTCAGCGAACTCGTACGAATGCTCGTACTCGTAAGGGCATTAAGAAGACGGTTGCCGGTAAGAAGGGCGTGAAGGATATGAAGCACTAAGCCACTACGCATGTGTGTGGTCTGTGCTGGTGTCCGATCAGTCTTGGTTTGGTTGCATTTCTGTTCGTTTTTTGATGGCGGTTGACGCCTGAGGGTTTGATAGTGGCAAAGACTAAGCGTCGTAAGATTCGTCGCAACGTGAACCGCGGTATTGCACATATCCGTGCGACTTTCAATAACACGACAGTGACTATCACTGACGCAAATGGTGATGTGCTCTGCTGGGCCACCGCTGGAACAGTGGGCTTCAAAGGAAGTCGCAAGAGCACTCCGTTCGCCGCTCAGCGTGCTGCCGAAACATGTGCCGAACGCGCTGCCAAGTTCGGTGTTCGTGAGATGGAAATTCGCGTTAAGGGGCCTGGTTCTGGCCGCGAGAGCGCTATTACTGGCCTCCAGGGCGCTGGTATTTCCATTCGCTCCATCGAAGATGTCACACCTCTGCCGCATAACGGATGCCGGCCGCCGAAGAAGCGCCGCGTCTGATACTCGCGACTGTTGGTCGAATGCGGAATCTTCTGTGATTTATTGGTATTATGTAGTCGGTCGTCGATCGGCGAGATTGACCTGACGTACACGTTAAGTTTGAGTCCTGTGGCTTTTGGAGATTAACAGATGCGGATTCGCTGGCGTGGACTGGAATTGCCGAGCCGGGTTGTTCCTGAGCGCGAGACATTGAGTTCGACTTACGGCAAGTTTACCGTTGAGCCGTTCGAACGTGGTTTCGGTTCAACGATCGGTAACAGCTTGCGTCGGATTCTGCTTTCCAGTCTGGAAGGCAGCTCCGTGACTTCAGTCAAGATTCAAGGTGTCCAGCATGAATTCACGACGATCCCCGGGATTGTTGAGGACGTGACTGAGATCGTTCTGAATCTGAAGGCAATCGTCGTCAAGAATCATAGTCCTTCGACCAAAACTCTGCGGATCGAGAAGACCTCGCGTGGAGTTGTAACGGCTGGGGATATCATCACCGACGATCAGGTTGAAATCCTGAATCGTGATCTTGTCATCGCCACCATGACCGATGATGTGCCTCTGTATCTGGAAATGACGGTCGAGAATGGTCGTGGTTATATTCCTGCGGCTGATCATCATGGTCCGGAACAAGAGCTGGGAGTTATTCCCCTTGATGCGATTTTCTCACCTGTTGTTCGCGTCCGTTACCTGATCGAGGAAACTCGAGTCGGTCAACGCACAAACTATGACCGCCTGATCCTGGAAATCTGGACCAACGGTACGGTCACTCCTGAATCCGCACTCGTGGAGTCTGCCAAGATTCTGCGCAAGCATCTCAATCCGTTTATTACCTACCGCGAGCCAGGTCCGGAAATGTTCCCGGAAGGTGGACTCCGGAATATGCTCGAAGCTACGGGATATGCTCCTGTGGATCTTGAGTTGGAAGAGAAGCTGGGCCAGAGTCTGGCTGAGCTGAATCTTTCTGTGCGTGCGACGAACTGTCTGGAATCTGAAGGAATTAACTTCGTTCGAGACCTTGTGACGCGAACGGAAGATCAACTTCTGCAGGTGCGAAATTTCGGTGAGACAACTCTTACTGAAGTTCGTGAGCGCCTGGGATTGATTGGCTTGCGGTTGGGGATGAAGTTGCCTAACTCGGCACGTGTTTAGTTTAGCTGTTGACCTGCCTTCAGGCAGTGAGTTTTGTTCGACATTACTGGATTGCCGGGCTCTGCCCGTGAGAGACATTAGGATTTATCATGCGACATAAAGTTGCCGGGCGCCAGCTCGGACGCAATGCCTCACATCGTCATGCCATGTTTCGGAACATGTCAGTCAGTTTGATTTTGACAGTTCGTTCCGAAAAGAAGGATGGCGAAGCGAAAGTCCCCGGTCGGATTGTGACAACTCTTGAGAAGGCGAAAGAGTTGCGTCCTCATCTGGAGAAGCTGATTACGCTGGCTAAGCGAGCTCAGGAGGCTGAAAAGGCTGCCGCTCCATTTGCTACCGCTGCTGAGAGAAACTCCGATGAGTGGCGAGCCTGGCGTAAGTCTGACCAGTGGCAGAAATGGTCGAATGCCATTGCTCCCGCCGTTGCACTTCGTCGCAGGGCCTTCGCTGCACTGCGTGATAAGGTGGCTTTAGAGATTCTGTTCGATGATCTGGGTCCTCGATTCGCCGATCGTCCGGGCGGATATCTCCGGATTGTTCGACTTGCTGAATTCCGTCTGGGCGATGCCGGGAGGCGTGCACTCATCGAGTTTGTTGGTGAGAATGATCGCCTCAAACGACAGAGACGCGCTGCTCCAGTGGTCAAGCAAGAGGCACCGCCAGCTGAAGTAACTTCGCCTGAAGCTCCCGCTGCTGATCCTGTGTAGGCTGGATGTGTTTTTCGATGAGATACCTTGAAGACCTTGGCACTGTTGCCAAGGTCTTCTTGTTTTATCGGTTGTATCGAGAGTCGGGGCATTTCTGGATGTGCTGATCAATGATGACGATCATAGAAGTTGCCAGAAGTTTAATTGACGAAGCAATTGTTGAGTTGCCGTTGTGAACGGATCTAAGTTTTATCTTTGAGTGGCTTCGGAACCGTTTGTTGTCTTCAAAGGGATCGAGCAGCCCGGCTTGCGGGAGTGTTGACAGTTCAGTCATCAAGTTTGAGTGGGTGCTATGATCTGATATGCCAGACCCATTTTTACGAACTTTGATGACTTTGGAGCTGGCGTCTGGAAATCAGAGGTTGGATCTTCTGGCCATTGGTCTGGGTTCTGGTGTCGATCGGATTGAGGATGCCTGTGCCCAGATGCTGCTGGCTGATGGCTCTTTACCAGCTCAGGCCATGCTGATTGCTGCTGCCGCTCGACCATCCGTGTGTCTGGGTGAGAAGATCAGGGCGAATGCTGACACGCTCTCTGTGGCTTTCAGGCAGCTGCTGATTCATGGGACTCCCACGCAGGCAATTGCAGCTCTTGATGCGATCGAGCTGACGGAAACATTGGAACCTGTCCCTGTTGTTATTGAGCTACTTCGGGCCAATGTTCCTCAGCCAGTTCTGGATAGGGCAGAGAATCTTTTGCGGAGTATGGCCTGGAAGCTACATGAGTTAACAGAACATGGCAGCGAAAAGCGATTACATCCGACTTTAGCAGCACTGGCAGCCCGTTATCGACTGCCAATTATCGAGGCGTTATCGCGTGCTCTGGAATTGGAAGTTGACCATTTAGAATTGCAAAAGGCCAATGTTCGAGAGTTGTTTATTGAGTGTCTCATGATCATCGGCCCGGATGATGCTCCCGAAGTACGACGAGTCCTCTGGTCGTCAAATCCGAGTGTCCGGGAAATTGTGCGTCATCTGATGATGAGTGGTACACACCCCGGGATACTCCGGTCGATTATTGGATCTCTTGGCCACAATTATCCGCACCCCCGAGCACTCGATGCGGTTCAGGAGCGGGATGATCCCGAGTTTGTGGTTTCATTATTAATGACGATCTCGAAACCAATCTCTCAAAAGCTGATGCAGAATCTGAGACAGATCAGCTCGATCAACTGGCTTAGTCGAGAATCACTCGATTTATCCTGGATCCCAGGAGAGTATCAGGCCGGGATTATCCACTTGATCAATCTGACCAGGTTATCACGTGATTGCCGGCGGAATGTGGAAGAATGGCTGTTAAGGTACGGTTGCTCCGAGGCCCGTGAAGTCGCTGTTCAAAGTGCTTCCCAGCATGATGGCGATAAGGTCAAAGAGATCGTTCGCAGCAGTCTCAACTCGGCTGACAGTGCTGTCGCTGCCTGGGCCTGTTCCCAATTGAAAACGCAACAGTTTCCCGATGCTGCACGACTCCTGCTGGAGAAGCTCCGCTGTGCAGATCGAGAGGTTCGAGAAGTCGCCCGGGCAGAGTTACTCGAGTGGTTTCACGCTGAACGTATGCTTGAGATGCAGGAGGCCATGACTCCTGAGATCGGGCGCCATGCAGGTCGCTTACTGCTGGAAATTGACGATTCAGCGTTAACGACCATTGAACTGGAGTTAAACCATGCGATTCGTCATCGCAGAATCCGGGCATTAATGGCGATTGACCGGATGGAACTGATTCACGAAACACAGGCCTTTCTGTTCAAGATGTTGACTGATATCGACCCGCTCGTCAGAAGGACACTGGTTGATATTCTTGCCAAGTTACCGAGTTTGGATTCCTTACTCGCACTGCAATACCTGACTCGTGATGAGAGTCTGCGAGTCAGAGAAGCGGCTGTGGTTGCTTTCCAACGGTTGAAAGGATCGATGGGGGAATTGAACCTGGCAAGTCAGTTGTCGAATCACGCAGAAACGGCCGAGCGTCCTGTTTCATCAACAGACGATTCGGGAATTCTGGCATGGGCTAATCCAGCTGATGAAACCCGGTCAATCAATTGAATAATCAAGTCTTTAAATTCAGAGGCTCCGGTAATGATGCTTGAAAGTCAGTACATGATCGAGAATGTGCTGAGACAAGCCTGGTTCATGCAGGCAGCCATGCCGCTGTACTGGTTTGGCGGAGCACTCGTTGCCATTTTGATTCTGTGGCTCATGCTCTACCTGGTGGATCAACTCAAGTTGGTCAGAGAACATCGGGTCGAGCCTTCCCAGAATCTGTTTACTAAGCTTTGCGAAGCACATACTTTGACAAAAACCGAAGCAGTCGAGCTTCGCAGCGTGGCTGATCTCGTCAGTCATGCAACTCCGGCGGGAATTTTTGTCCGTCCCGATCTGCTGGCTGAGGGATGTCAGAAACTTGGTCTCGACGAGGTTCGTCAACGTGAATGGCAGCATCGCCTGTTTGGCGAAGCCATCGCTGCCGAAGTCGAACTTTTGCATAGCCCAGTACGCGAAAAAATAACCAGCTCATCATGACGAGCAAGACGATCGCAATCATTCCGGCCAGAATCGGAAGTACCACTGCCAGTATCGAAAGCAGTAATGCGATGAGGTCTTCAATCACCGAAACGACAGTGGTTCCAGTTCCAGCCGTGGCTACGTTCACTGCTGGTCTGATCGCTGAGCGAGAAAGATGGACAGTACTCCCTACGAGGCAACCAGCAGCGAGGAGAATCACGGGGTGAATCTGGATGACGGAGGACGTCTGGCTGGCAAACAGAATGGCGCTGGCGATGGGAGCCAGAAACATGCCGAGAGTATGTAGAATGTGGTCAACGGCCGGAATCTTATCCCCGATCAAATCGATCAGTCCTAAAATGGTGATCGCAATCAGCAGATATTCATTGCCAAGCCAGTCATAGGGTGCAGTTAACGTAATCCAGCCACTTCGATGTGCCAGCCCCAGCGTGATTAAAGAAACGTAGGTATTTAAACCACTGGCCGCCGAAAGCCCCAGTCCACCCATGAGGCCAGTCAGTGCTTCAGAGAGTGGTGGCATGATGGACAACTGGTGAAAATGAGGATGGTTGTGAACGTGACGTTCTGATCCTGCGTTGGCTATGAAGATCGATCAAACGACATGAATTGATCAGCTGGCTGTGGCTTCGCGTTCGATGTCATCCGAGTTGAACTGGACGTCGACCAGAGTTGTCACGGGGTACCCACTGCGGGGATTCTGACCTTTGCGGAACTGCAGTCGCCAGATGAGATTGCCGTTGAGTTCATCGATACCGCCAGCCTCGGAAGGGAGAAAAGTCTCAATAGACTCTCCCGGTGCGAGCGCAATCCCCAGGGGCATGTTGGCAATCGACACTTCGTCCTTCAGAGGGAGTTCAAATAGGTTGATCACACCGGTATCTGATGCCAGTTGATCGGCCCACTTGATGAACTGATTGGCACGACTGCCAAATCGTCGATCACGGAAAAAAACCAGCTCTCGATCCAAAGGGATAATGGTCTGATCCCGGCTGACATTCTTGAATCGAACAAGCAGCTTCAGAACTGGCTCGGTTGTTTCTGATGAGGAGTTCGAGGCATTCTGCACGATACTGATCGGGCCGCGAGTGACTTTCAGCGGAGTGAATTCGATGTTGCCGAAGCGACGCGTCTGATTCAGTTTGAGGGTGTGTAGCGGGGCAACACGATTGTCGGGATTGATGAGTGTGACTGAGATGCCGGTGGCGGGCGGTTTGATATCCGGCAGGCTTTCGAGTTGATGGTAAGGTTGTCTCATGTATTGCACGATGAAAAAAAGAAGTGCAAGAGTCGAGGCACTGGCATAGCCCGCCAGCAGGAGAAAGAGTTGCCTGGAGACGACCTCTTCTTTTCGGAGAGATGCAGGATTCTCCGGGAAAGCGTCGGCAGCTCCTGTGGATAAAATTCCGACTGGCACCGGCTGGCTCGAAAACTGAAAATTACCCTCCTGAACTTTGTCTGCTGATCGCTTTTCTGATGTAGTTCCAGTGGAAACCAGAGTGAGATCTTCACCGGTCGGAAAAGGTTGAGCCAGTTGGGAGAAGCTGGATAGCTGTTGGACATCCAGATTCGTCTCGGGGGTTTGTGCAGCCACTGACGGCTGATCAAGATTTGAGAGAAAAGAGAGCGATTGATCTTCGGCGGAGTTGATTTCCGTACCTGCGGATATCGACGGCACATTCGATGTGGAGACGGCTGGGAAATCTGGTGTTCCTGAATCTCCCTCGCCTTGCGTCGATGCATCAACAGGCATCAACGCTTCTGTGAAACTCATCGCGGGCTCTGCGGTCGTGAGACCAACACCGGCTGTCTGTCGAATGAGTTCGGCCAGTTGTGGTGATGACTGGGAGAAGTGATCTGTTTCCGGATCGCTGGTATGAAGATCGTTGCTGAGGGATGGATCGATCGTTGCGGCTATGGTGTGACCTGGTAGACCAGCCGGAGAACTAGGGCTGTCGTTAGCAAGTGTTGGATCCAGAGTCTCTGCAGTCA
>JAIXUU010000277.1 GCA_027483405.1 Planctomyces sp.
GAAGACAGTCCTGATTTTTATACCATGCTCTGTGGTGCCGTCGTGGGTCTGCTCCTGATGACGAGTGCCCATCATCTGCTATTGGTTTTTCTGGCTCTCGAAATGTCGAGTGTCCCGGGTTATGTACTGGCCGGTTTTCTCAAAGGTCGCCGGCAATCAAGCGAAGCTGCTCTCAAGTTTGTGATTTTCGGTTCTGCTTCAGCAGGGCTGCTGCTCTTTGGCATCACACTGATTTGTGGATTGGCAGGGACTGGCGATCTTTCTCTGGTCGGTTCTCGACTGGAAGCTGTCATTTCGATCGATGGTGCGACTCTGGCGAATCCTGCCTTGCGGACCTTGCTGTTGGCACTGGTCATGATCTTTGCCGGAATGGCATTCAAGCTGAGTCTCGTCCCCTTTCATTTCTGGTGCCCGGATGTCTTCCATGGTGCGGCTGCTGAAGTCGGTGCATTTTTGTCGATTGCTTCCAAAGGGGCCACATTGGCACTCCTCGTACGGCTGGTGCTGGGCATGGTGGCGGGTGGCGAACTGGAGGCTTTCTGGAATCTGCTGGCACAAGGCCTGGGAGTCATCGCGGCGATCACGATCACATTCGGGAATCTGGCTGCCTTTGGGCAAACCAATATCAAACGACTGATGGCCTATTCGACGATTGCTCATGCCGGCTATCTGCTGATCCCGATTGCTGTGCTGGCCATTCCGGCTTTGGCGGGTGTGGATCAGATCGCCGGTACGGTGACGCTTGCACCTTCAACCAGCGATGTTCTGCCAACTCAGGAAGTGCTTGCCAGCAGTGTGGCCGTTCGAGCTGTCGAGTCAATGCTCTACTACATCGTGGTGACACTCTTCATGAATCTGGGTGTGTTCTCCTGTTTGATTCTCGTGCGGAACCAGACGCTGGGAGAATCGATTGACGACTTCCGTGGTCTGGCCAGTCAGGCGCCTGTTCTGGCTGTGGCGATGTCACTCTCGTTGGCCAGTCTGATTGGTTTGCCACCGACTGGCGGATTTGTCGCCAAGCTCATGTTGTTCTCAAGTCTGTACGATGCGGGTGCGAAGCTCCCATTGTTTTATGCAGTGCTGATTGTGGGGGTGGCCAATATCCTGCTCAGTCTGCTGGTCTATCTGAAGCTGTTCCGGGCCATGTTTTTTGATCAGCCCGTCGAAGGGGCTCCACCTGTCCGTATCGCTCCGTTTTCGATGGCAACGATGTTTGTTGTCACGGTGAGTATTCCTGTGCTCTCGTTAGGAATCGATGTCTCAGGATTAAGTCGCCTTTCACGCGATGCGGCTGTCTCGCTGTGGGATCAAACTCAAGATGAGAGCCGGAAATCTTCCAGTCAGGTTCCGGGATTAAAAGCGCCGCCAGTTGTTGAGGAAACTGTGCAGGGCAATTTTGTGTCCGGTGCATTGAGCAATGGAGATCACCAGTGACTGCGAACTCGTCGGCACATCGCAAACTGATTCATCATAATCACAGCCTGAGTGAGCTGGCGGTGCAGCTGAAGCGAAGTTTTTTGCAATACATGGCTTACACATCGCCTTACATACCGCCCGAAGCTCATTCGATCTGGAGAACACTCGGACAACTGGCGGAGACACAATTGTCTCACGCTGAGTCGATCCTCGATTTATTGTCTGACCGACGTTTTGTGGCTCTCGACAGTGCTTTCCCAATGGAGTTTGCCACACATCATTACGTGTCATTGAACTATCTATTGGGGCCACTGTGCCTGGATCAACAACAACGGGCCAGCTTCGCCGGGCAGGCTGCTCATGAGCTGATGGACGATGTAGAAGCTCGACCATTACTGGAGCGGATTGCCTCTGGGGAAGTGTTGATCTCCCAGGAGATTGAGAAGCTTCAGCAAGGCATCGCGCAGAATCAACGTGGATAAGAAACAACGTCAATATTCGGGAAAGTGATTTCACCCGAGCGATGTTTCTGTTCATCCGGGATCTCATCAATCCTTGCACCAGTTCTTCAATTTGTTGATTGATCATCCATCAAAATCCTTTTGGTATTCCTTCTGAGATCACTGAGAAAATTGATAATTTTTGAAGGCTTTGTCAGGAGTGCGGATTGACTTTTCCATTTGAAAATGCGGTTCAAAGAAAATCTGAAATCCTCGTTTGTCGTCATCGATGTTTGTGGTTAGACTCCTCGCCTTGCACGGACGCTCACGGGGCCACGGCTGGCCATTTTCTCTCTTTGCCTGCTATCCCGATTTCTCGTGAAGCATTCAGTCGTTTTGCTCATCTGCAAAAGTCGATGCTCTGCTTTTCCTTGAGATGCCGATGAGATCGCTTCATGCCGCTGATGTGGGATGTCGCCCCGAGGACTGCTCTTTCTGCAGACTCTTTGCCAGAGCTTCCTTCATTGGCATGGCCACAAGTTGCCAGCTTTGATTTTTCCGTTGGTCGAGCCGTTCACCCACCCGCTGTCGATGTGTTATGGCCAGCGCTGAATGCTGCCATCAAGCTGTGGAGTTGCCCTGAACCCTGGTTTGTGACGGGTGCTCCAGAAGCATTGCAGAAGACGTTTGTCGCTCAAGGGATATCTCCGCCACATCACCTGAGTCTGTCGTGGAGTCAGCAAGATTGGTGGATCATCCCGCCCGTGACAGAACAGGCACTGGAGCAACTGGCGAGCCGACTTTCTTCCCAGAATAATCGATTGGCAGTAAATCCATCAGAAGGCATAAGCCCATCAGGTCAGCCAGCCATGGTGATTGATCACTACAGCCAGGCCTTACTGCTGCAGAATGTCTGGAGTGCGACAAACCTCAATACCCCGCTTTCCGTCGCTTTGTCAGTCAGACTGCTGGATCGAGGGGAAGGAGTCAGGATCGGGCATGACTTAAAAGATCTGCTGCTGGGCGTGGGTCGTATGCCCGGGTTGAAGATCGCAGCGATCTGGGGCGATTTTTCCTGGTTGCCAGAAAGTGAAATCCCTCGAGGACTCTCACTAATGCAACTGGCGGCCCGGCAACTCGCCGACGTTGCCAACATCAACCTGCCCTCGATCTGCCACGAACTACCACAGAAGTTCTGGCCACTTGTCGATCGTGTTGAGAGTGCACCGACCATCCCTCAATGCCTTTTCTCCTACTCCTTTCCAAACTGGTGGGACATGCTGCAAAAGGCGAGTGCGGTTCCATTGGCGCTCTTGCAGGGGGTTGTGATCAGTCGCCCCACGATACAGACAGCCGTATTGAATCTCGGGTCTCAACATTTTCACGAGATTGGCTGGGGAGATCTGACAAGGATCGATACATGCCCATCCCTGCGATTGCTGCAGGATGCTGGTGCAAAATGCCAGAAGTTGCTGGCTGAAAAATCGCTTTGGGAACTCTCCCCTGAGGCTGGTGATTTACGAATCGGGCAGGCTGCGACGTGTATTCCCTCTGGCACTCTATAAAACAGCATCCTGAATTCGTGGTGGCTGCGGTTGATCGATGGGTGAGTCGGTCTTCACTCAACCAGTGCAAAGAGCGTAAACTCCGATGACGAGCCGAGGGTGCCGATTGGCAGTCGTGGCGATGTTCCAGGAGGAGACCGGCCATGGATGGCGGGCCAGATCAGCCCGAAACGACTGCGCCCCAAGGGGGTTTCGTCCCCTTTTGCGCAGTCACCGTTCGTGGCAGGATGGTAAATTCTCGATCTCTGCGACTATTGTTAACGCTGGCAGTTTTGGCAGTGTGCGGGCCCTTGGAAGGCTGCAAGATACTGGAGGCCCCGACCTTTCTTGATGGACTCCGGACTGTCGCCGGTATCACGACACCAGAGGTGAGTGATCCGGAAGCTGCTGCCAAATCACCAGAGAAGAGCTCCGCAGCGAGTGATCCGAAAGCCACAACGACAAAAACACCAGAAACGACTGAGTCAAAAGAGTCCACTCCACCGACCATCACTTTGCCGGGATCAAAAGCTGGTCAATCCGCAGTGGTCGATGATGGTTCCGCTTCGCCACTAATCCTGCATTATCGCCAGAAGTTTGCTCTCGATGCGTGGCAAAAGGCATACGATGCAACGCCTGTCATCCAGCAGAGCTGGCAACTCATCAGCCGGAGTTCCGCGACGGATTTGCCGGTGCGTGCAAACCTGCCCAGGAATGCCCAATCACAATCAGGCCAGATCCACTCCAGTCATCAATGGCCCAGCTATTTCCGGTACATCGTACGTGATAAAGAGAGTGCCGTCTCGGCAGCCACCGGGAAGCCTGCTCGAACACTCACAGCAGATGTCACCTGGCTGGCCATGAGGCAGTCTGGTGAATCCAAGGCTCAACTTCCGCCTGCTGTTTCCGAATTGCCATCCAGTACGATCACTCCCGCGGCAGAAGCCAGCGAGACGCCGGTGGAAGAGAAGGCCACGAATCAACGATCCGATCCAGCCAGATTAACGACCTCGGAACTTCGAGCCAGTCTTGAAGCCTTGAAGACCATGCTGGCAGCGAGGGAGTTGGCAGGTGTCAATGCTGCCATTCTTCTGTCGAACTGTGAGCCCCTGCGAGCTGCGGAACTGATCGCTCCTTTGGGAGAAATTGTGGTCGATGGCCGCATTCGTCTGAAGGGCGAACCCGTGACGATGTCTCCTCGCCTGCGCGCTGCTGCAGCCGAGGCCTGGTGCCGGATGCTTTTAGAAAAACCAGGGGAACCTGAACTCAGGTTGGCGCCTGCTGGTGAACTGCTGAAGCAGGATTCGCTGGCTGGAGAGGTCAAAGTCGCGTTGTGGCAATTGCTGGCTCAGAGAATTCTGCCAGATCGATTGCCCGGGCTGGCCGACGCGATTAACGAACAGCAAGGTGATCTTCCCTTAAGACAGGGGGCCTATGAAGCCTGTCTGATTTTTGCAACGATGCAGAAACTTGAACAAGGTCTTCTGCCGCAGCACGAAATGCGTTCTGTTCAGGCGGCCCATGTGAGTGATCCTCAACTGTCCGATTGGCCGGAAGGGATGTCGCTGGCCCGATTTGATCGCGATCCGATGATTCGTCGGCTGTATGGTCGCTGGCTGGCGTTGCTCAATCATGATCAGGCCTGTGCGATTGCTCTGGCGCAGGCACAGGATGCCGACTTACGTGTGGCAGACGATGCGATTTTGAACCTCGGGTTACTGACTGCCGCCGAAGCACAACAAGCGCTGGAAAAATTCGTGCGTTCTGCCAATGAGAATCAGCAGACTCTGGCTGCGATGGCCATCTCACTCCGGCAACCTGAACGGCTCGCGGAGTTTCTCAACCCTCCGGCAGGGCAGACTTCGACACCTCGATTTCGAGCCGCTGTTGTGAGTCAGTTTGGTCGTTACCCTTCGTTGACCAATGCGACGCTGCTCAGGCCTTCGATTCGTGATCGCAGTCTCGATGTGCAACTGGCACTGGCAAAACTTCTTGCCGACTGGCCGATGGAACTCGCTTCGCCATTACTTCTGGAAATACTGACGGAGGGTTCCGGCCCTGCCCGGGAAGAGGCCATGCGTTCGATCTCGGCGCATTTGGGGTATTCGCCAGTCTTCCCGATTCATGGGCCCAGAGAGGAGCGAATCGCTGCTGTGAAGGAGCTTTCGCGTGTGCAGGGCTTACCAGCCACCTGGCTGAATACCGCCAATTCTCAGGCGTATGATCTCACTGGGCGAGCCGGTTCTCAGAGTGAAGCGAATGCCGTTTCTCTGATGGCCAATTCTGTGCCCGCTTCAAGAAGCGAATGGTCCGTGGGCGAGCTGCAAAGTGAGCTTTCGACGATTGTCAAACTTCCCCAGGGAAGCAGTGAAAGGCTGGATCGAACCGAATTTCTGGCGAGGTCGTTGCCGGCCAGTCTTCCTGTACTGACTGATGCCGCC
>JAIXUU010000154.1:2500-6691 GCA_027483405.1 Planctomyces sp.
TCTGTATCTGGTTGATCAATTGAGCTTTAGTTCGCCGCGCGGCGCTGCCTCCCAGCAGTTTCGTCAGTTCGGTGAAGCGAGGCTGGTTGGCCGCGCCACGAATCGACTGGTGGCCTTGGATCTTTGGTCTCAAAATGATGCGCAGCGTGTGGCTTGGGCGATTGGTGGCAAAGCCAGCGATACCTCGACCAAAGATGCTCAAATTGCCAGCGATTCGACGAGTAATGACTTTGACGGACATTATTTTCTCGGCGCGCCGGTGATTACACCAAGTGATATGCTGGTCCTGACTGAGTTTGATCGGCAGATCATTCTGAACAGTATCGATCCCGTGACGGGGCGAAGGCTCTGGAAGCAGCCACTGGCATTTGCTGATCAACTCGTGAGCGAAGAGCGAGATCGTTTTTTTCAGGCGTGCCTGCCTGCTGTCAGTCGGGGGATTGCTGTTTGCCCCACTCGGACGGGAGTGATTGTCGCTTTCGATCTGGCGACGCATCAACTGCTGTGGCACGCGAGGGAATACGAAGCGAATGCCGAAGTGAACGGTCGCTTCGGGAATTCGGCCAGCCACCGCCGTGGTGCGAGGGGCATGCTGGATGGCCCGCTGATTTCCGGCGATCGAGTGGTCTGCCTTCCGGACACTTCAGATTTTGTCCGCTGTTTCCAACTGGAGACTGGTGAAGTTTTATGGGCCAAGCACCGGATGGATGCGGAGTACATCGGGGCCATTGATGGTCAGGTTGTGCTGGTGGTCGGCAGGCAGCAGACTCGCGGTCTCAGTCTGAATGACGGGAGCGAACTCTGGAAAGTGAATACTGGTTTACCCAGCGGCACTGGAGTTCTCCTGGGAGATCGATATGTCTTGCCGCTGGATGACGGGCGGTTTGGCACATTTGAAATTGGTACAGGTGTTTATCGCACTCACAATCTGCAAGAAGATGATTCTGGCCTGGGGAATCTGATTCCTGCAGGAGATCTGGTTTTATCCATTGGTCTGAAAGAGGTGAAAGCTTTCCCACAGGCTCAGGCCAGGCTTTCGGCTTTAGACCGAGAGTCGCAAGAGGCTGTCAGCAACAATGCAGAAAGAGACCTCGAACGTGCGGAACTGGAGGCCGTCCTGGGCCGGGCAGATCGAGTGGAGGCGGCTGTCATGCTGGCCTTGCGGGGTTCGTTATCGACCGCCAGTCGCGAGCGAGCACAGAGACTGTTAAGAAGCACGTTGAGCCAGCAGTTGTACGAAGGCAAGCGAAGCTCCAAAGAGATTCTGGCTTTGCTGCGTCCACTGGCATTGTCGCCCAGTGATCGACTGCATGACGTGGCGTGGCTTTCAAAAATCAGCCTCGATGAAGGAGACCGACAGACGCTCGAACAGGCTCTCGATATTCTCATGAACCTTCCCGAGGAGGCACTGACGTTAGCCCCGGGCGAGAATGTCCTGCAGGTCTCTGCCACAGCCTGGTTACAGCGATTGGCAGAAGTCATTTCGGGAACTGGTGAATCCCGAACAACTTTGAAAAGCCCGGCACTAAAGGCCATGCTGTCGGAAGGTCTCGATCGCTGGGCACAAAAGGCCACTGATGCCGCTTCGATCGATTTTTCCCGAAGATGGCTGGCGATTGCCGGAGATCATGCCGAACGGGCCAAGGTTGTGGCTCAATTGGCAGATCGACTGATCATTCAGGGAGATTTGCATGCTGCGGAATGTCTTTTGAAAGCCGAGTTCACTCAGAGCGCGACAGCAGTCAATGCTCGTCACTTATCAAGTCTGTACGAATTGGCGGGGTATCCCGCGAGTGCGAGGCAAATTGAAAGGCAGTTTTCGCAGACTGGCGATTCATCGCGCATGCCACTGAAGAATATCACGTTGCCAGCAAAAAAATCGATCAAAGACGCGAGTGATCAGGACGTTCAGGAAGTACGAATCTCCGTACGAAACGGGCAGGGGCTGGGGAGTGCTCAACTGGAATGGAACGGGCTCCCTGCCAGTGTGAACTCGCCTCAATATGAGGTGCAGAAGAGTCCATATCTGGAAAATCGCCGGCGATCATTTCCGCCCGCCGGCTTTCCTGTCGATTCTTTGGTGACCGGTGATGAGCAGGCATCACGACTCATGCTGTTTGATAAATCCACTGGTGGAAACTCCCGCTGGACGACGATCGAAGGGCGCTATAGTGCTCCTTCGGCTGGAAGTCAGGCATTTTATGGTCACACGGCGACTATGGCCTGGCCGGGGGGAATTTCGCTCTTGTCTTTGCTGCAGCAGGGTGATGACGGGCTGGTGTGGAAATGCCGCCTGCCTGATCGAAAAGGGCAGAGTGTCACCCCGGCTTATGGACCGGCCGGTGCCTCATTTTTGACAATTCAAAGCCAGCAGCGCCTGTATATGATCGATCCGGCAACAGGTCTAGTAACGTGGCGTCGAGATGATCTGGAGCCTCTAAGTGGCCTGCAAGCCGACTTGAGCAGCGGGATTTTTGGCGATGATCGAGTGCTCGTGGTACGTGGGACGGATCGACTCAGTTACACGCTCCTGGAGACTTCCACAGGCCAGAAACTGGAGACAGGACGTATTGAACAGGAGTTGAGGCAGCCTTCGTTTCTCTTTGGACGCAAACTGTTTTGTGTGGTCAGTACCAGAGAGCAGGGGACATGGTTGAGATTGTGGGATCCGATCGGTCAACAGATTCAGATTAACGAGCCAGCCGGCGAACGTGTGCTGTTCAATCGGATCGGCGATCACGAAATCGCTTTGATCAACGCCCAGAAAGAACTCAAAATCTACGATGTTCGCGGCCCTGTGCTGAAAACCACAATTCCTTTAAGCAAAGGCGAGTTTGAAGGGATTGTGCAGATCCGCGGATTTGTGGATCGAGAACGATATTACGTCAATTTTGGCCGCAGCATGATCGTGGTGACGTCGCTGCACCACAACAATCAGATGAACGATGGCTATATTCCTGCCATTGGGCTGAGAGACGATCTCATGGCGATTGATCGACAGACAGGGGAGAGTCTGTGGGTGAGAGCTGTTCCCAATCGATCTGTGCTTAACCCTCCCGAAATGCCAGACGATCTGCTCGTCCTGGCGAGTCGAGTTCGTGACCGGGATGATGGAAATCTGGAATGGCTGCTGGTGGAAGTTCTGGATGCGAGAACTGGAGCAACGCTGGCTGTTAAAGACAATATCCGTCTGAAGTTCGGGATATTCTTGCCGGATCGAAACGGCGGGAGTTCGGAAAATGATCGACTGATTACGTCATTCCATCACGTCGATCAGCGGAAGTTAACGCTCTACGGGGTCGATAAGACCATCGAGATTGATTACCGGGGGTTGAAAGCGAACGCGTCCGAAAATCTGTTGCCCAGCCGATAATCTGGTCTCGTGAGTTTTCTTTTGTCTCGAGTTGATCATGTTCTCGGGCGGGTCGCTTTCCATATGCTTGACCTGTGCTCATTGGCTGATGTAGCCTTATGGTCATGCGGGTGTAGTTCAATGGTAGAATGAAAGCTTCCCAAGCTTTAGGTGAGGGTTCGATTCCCTTCACCCGCTTTTCTTGGGCGATGTCGTGCTGTGCGGCAATTCTTGATGTTATGAAACATCGACCATCTGACCAGTGATAGCACTGTGCCAGTAACTCTGTACCAGTCCGGCTGATATGAGTGGATTAGCGCCGACGATACATTTCGATCAACCGCCCGACAATATCACGCTCTTGTGATGAGTTTTGATCTTCAGCCATCCCAGGCTTGCCAGTCAACTTTTGATGGCGTGGGAACAGATCGCACGCACATGCTGCCCTTGGCTGTCATGGTGACCGAAGAAGACCCGTCCAGAAGTTGGACTTTCCGACAGTCCATAAGCGATTCCTTAAAGAGCCCGGTTTCTGAGGATCGTTGGTCGTCAATCGTTGCAAAATGGCCAAAAACCCGCATGATACAACAAGATATTCTTGCTCGTTGATTTGAGAGGGTTGTTCATGATTCGCCCCTTAAGACTCCTGTTGCTGGCCGCTTTCTGTGCAACCACTTCCCTGGCCTGGGCTGCTGAAGAGACGGTGTTCGTCGAAGCAGAAAGTTTTCGCGAACCGGGCGGGTGGTCGCTCGATACTCAGTTCATTACCGAAATGGGGTCACCTTATCTGTTGGCACATGGGCTGGGAAATCCTGTCGCAGATGCCACAACCACCTTCA
>JAIXUU010000069.1 GCA_027483405.1 Planctomyces sp.
CAGGCCATTACCCGACTGGCTGCCCGTCGCTGCGGCTGGAGCGATTTACGGTTTAGCGTTACTGACAAAAATTCAGGCCGTCCTGCTGTTACCACCGATGCTGCTCTGGTTGTTCGCGATCTATCGGCTGCGGGCCATGCGATTGATTCTGGTGGCTGGGCTGGCTGCGGGTTTGATCTTCTTTTGCTGGCCCTGGTTGTGGAGTGATCCTGCCCACAGGACTTTGGAATACCTGGGCCGGGCAACGAAACGGGCGACGTTGTCAGTCTGGTATTTTGACGAGAAGTTTTCGGATCGGTTGACTCCGTGGCATTACCCGTGGGTGACCACCGCGATCACGATTTCCTTACCTGTGCTCATCCTGTGCTTGTATGGTTCGTGGCAAGTGATTCCTGGCCAGATGCCACACTCGGTGCAGGATCGGCGAACCGCGAATCTCCGTGGGCGTTTGCTGCTGATGTTTCTCGTGACGCCGTTGATTGTCTTCAGTTTGCCAGGCGTGGCCGTCTACGATGGCGAGCGGTTGTTCCTGACGATCTTTCCACTGGTGGCGTTACTGTCAGGTCTGGGGCTGACGACGCTCCTGGAACGCTTCAAGAAGTTGGAGAATTGGCCATTCCCGAGGGCCATTGTGGGCTCATTGTTTGGCTTGCTGGCGATCATGCAGTTATCGTCCAGCCCCTTCTGGTTATCGACCTATAGCGGCGTGGCAGGGAGTACTGCGGGAGGTGCCGCCCTGGGCATGGAGGCCAGTTACTGGGGAGATGGTCTCACGCGCAGTTTCTGGAAGGAATGCGAGGGAAAAATTCCACGCGGAGCTCTAGTCGCTGTGGCCCCGGTCCTGCATCAGTTTCAACTCCCGGATTGGAAATCGCAGGTTCCGGCCATCACGAGGAATGACTGGCAACTGATCCCGCTGGCGGATGTGTCTGGTGCAGAGTTCACCGCCGTCGAGCAGGCGACGTTCGTCGTGATCTTCTGGCGAAAAGCCGATCTTGCGGCCCCACTGCAACAGCAGCTGCTCGAGCATACCCCACTGGTGCAAAGGAGCATTGGTGGAGTGCTGATCGCTGGTTTGTACGAGCTTCCTGCGATCACACCGACCACGCATGAGAAATGAGGCGAGGGTGGCACGGAGTGCCGGGTGAGGGTCTTTCCCATCGATGTGAATTGATCACAAGGGTTTCAGAACCAGTGGCGACCCGCTGAACTGGCATTGACTCACCTTTCGAGGTGGATGATAAGAACGGGTGCAAATTTCTCCGCCCTGCCATTTACCAGACCACGAAACGGCTCCCATGGCCACGCACTCCTCGACTGCCGATGCCCATGGTCAGCATGGCAAAAAAGAAGGCCATGAGCAGTCCGCAAAATCAGCCGGGAAAATTCTGGGTCTTCCCAAAAGGCTGGCCTTTCTGGGAGCTGGTTTGTCGGGAGGGATTCTTCTGCTGGCACTGGTTTGCTGGTGGCTCTTTCCTGGCGAATCGACCGAAGCGATCCATCTGGCGAATGCAGTCAAGTTATTGGAGGAAGGTCATTTTGAAGAAGCGACCGAGCTGCTCCAGCCACTGATCGAATCGCAGTTTCTGGATGCCGAGGCACCGGGTCGGATGGCTTATGCCCAGGGGTTGCTGGGATATCAGGAGGCACGAAACTCCGAAAAAGAGATGGAGTTGCCCAGACTGGCATCGGCCATTGCTTTCTTGCGGGATGCTCAATCCCGCGAGCCCGAGATCAGGAAGAATCCGACCTGGCAGAATGCCATGGCTCAATCGCTCTACCGCACGGGTGCCATCGAAGAAGCCCGCCCCTGGCTGGTTCAGCTCTCGACCATCGAAAACTCTTTTCAACCCCAGTCTGTCGATACGCTCTGCGCGCTCGATCTCTCTTTGGTCGATATCAATCGTGTCGCACCACCAGCCCCAGCTCCTGCTGCGGAAGCTCATTCATCACAGCCCCACGCTGCTGATGCCCATTCCAAAGAGCCTCATGCCGACTCACACGATTCCGAAAAAAGTCACTCGCACGAGCCGGCAGCCGCGGGCCACAGCAATGCTCATCCTCCTGCTGCCAAAACAAAACCCTCTTCAGATCATGGCACTGGACATGGAACTGGGCACAGCGACAAACACAGCCCAAATGAGGCGGATGGCCATGGCCACAGTCAACATGACGGACACAGTGACAGTGGCGGACATGGCCACAGTGCAGGACACGGGGATGACACCGTCGAAGCCGAGCCGGAAGAACCTCCGTTTATCGATCCCTACGCCAGCCTCCCCATGCTTGAAGGAGATCTGAAGCGTCTGGCCAATCTGCTCGAAGGCCAGAAACTTTCTCCCGAAGATCGCACAATGCTGCTCCTGAGACGTGCCGATGTCCTGCTCGCACTCGAACGGACTCTCGAAGCCGAAGCCGCCATGCAACTGGCGCGGAACTCTTCGACCGATCCCGATGGTCTGGCAATTCAGGAAGCCCGCCTCGCCATGGCCAAACGCAAGTTCGCCGACGCAGAAAAGCATCTATTGCCACTGACGGAAGGGAAGCGTCCCAACCTCCGTCATGTCAGTACCGCTCTCTATCTGCTCGCTCGTTGTGCGCTTGAACAATCGTCGGCCGAGAGTGCTCTCAATGAACAGTTAGCCTTGCGTGGTCAGGGAATGAAGCGTTTACGCGATTTACTGGTGCGTTTTGTCGGTACCGAAGAAGCCGTCGTCGGAATGCTCGACATGGCCGACATCCATCGTCTCGAAGGGAACACCGAGCGGGCCATCGAGCTTTATATTGGTGCTGTTCGCACCATTGTGCGGCTGGAAGACTATCACAACCGCTGGCTGAGCCAGACAGCCTTTCGCGATCGGCTGCGGAATGCGTGGAAACTTTGGGTGGAAGGTGGCAAGTATGCGGAAGCTCTGGCCCTGGCAGAATCGCTACCGCCACTTTTTGATCGAGTCGAAACCGCCGAACTGGTCGCCAATACCACCCGTGCCTGGGCCATGACTCAGCAGGAGGAATACGACCAGCTGCCAGAGTCTCTCAAGCCACCCAAACTGGCACAGGTGCGAAGTCGTTGGAAAGCCAGCGCTCGCGCCTGGTATCAGTTGGCACAAACTCGCAAAATGAACTTCAGGTATCCCGACGACCTCTGGGAAAGCTCTTCGGATTCCATCGCTGCAGCAGATTACAAGTCGGCGCTCGAGCGTGTTGATGAATACCTGGCCACTCTCCCGCGCGAAATGCTGGCGACGGCACTCGTGCGCAAAGCGGGCCTGATGATGGATCTGGATCGACTCGATGAGGCGATCCCCATTCTCGAATCTGTCCAGCAGAAATTCCCCTCCGATCCTTCCAGCTACAAAGCACAGGTACGACTGGCCAAAGCCTTTACCGAAAAAGGGGATCTCTTCCGTGCTGAGACTCAATGGCGTGCCATTCTGGCCTCAGAAACTCTGACACCTGAGGCTTCTGAATGGAATGAAGCACTTCTTAAACTTGGCTGTCTGCTGGTGGATCGCGGGATCCTGCTGCGGCAGGAAGCCGACAAGAAAGGGGCGAAAGGAAATTCACCCACCCCGGCTCAAACAGTTTCCGTCTCGTCGAATACCAGTGACTTTCCCGGAACCTACATTCCCGATGCCGGGATCGACAGCATTCGCGCTGTTCAAATTGAAGCCTCCTCCCGCCTGACAGAATTCCTGGCACGTTACCCGAATGATCCCTCCGAGGTGCAGGCCATGTATCAACTCGCCCGTTCCCAGCGGGAGCAGGCCCGGCTGATCCGCAATGCCTTGAAATCGCCACTGGCTGAAGCCGTCAAGCTCCGTCTGGCCGAACAGCAGAAGATCCTCGATGAGCAATCTCTCGATAATCTCGTCAAGCTGCGCGACACTTTGAATAAGCAGGCCAATCAGACAGGGTTGAATACGCTGCACGAAGCGATTCTGGCCAATACGGCTTTTGATATCGGGCATCAGCTCTTTGAACTCCGTCGAGATAGAGACGCCATCATGGCGTACAACACAGCGATCAATCGATATCGCAACAACCCGCAGGTCCTTTCGGCATTTCTCCAAATGGCGGAGGCTTATCGCCGCATGGGGAAACCTGCCGAAGCCCGCAGCATGCTCGAACAGGGGCGGGTCATCCTCCGGCAGAAGCAGATTCCCGACAGTGCCTTCGACAACCTGGGTTCAAGCCTCACTCGCGAGGAATGGGAACTCTGGCTGGAAAAAATCAGCCAACTGGGTCACTGACATAATCTGCCCGGCTTTCTCTATTCTTTAAGTCGTCCGCACGACGACGGGTGGCACGACGTATCGGGTGGCACGACGTATCGGGTGGCACGCCCCGCGAGCCACAAACATTAAAACAGTGCGAAAGGGCGTGTTCCCCTCCAGAACCCTCGCCCGCGACTGCGTGGAAGAGGGTCGCACGAAGTGCCGAGTGTGGGCCTTCCCAAGCGATGTGCTCAATCACCAGGGCTTCCGCCGGGATGCTGATTGACTCCCAGTAGCGGGAGATGAAAAGCATCCTGCGACGAGGCCGGTGGTGAATTGTTCGCCCCATAGGTGCGAGCTCGCCCTCATCCCGGCCTTCTCCCCTCAGAACGGGAGAAGGAGAAACAGCCGCATTCATATTGAGTGAGGCAGAGGTCAGATCGATGCCACAGGATCCACCGAAGCAAAAAGTCCTCAAATGATTCGAGGCCAACGGTACTGCAATCTGTACTGCTCATGGCCACTTCCATTCGCTTTGGCAGGATCTGCCGGAGTCTCAACCACCTGATTGGCAAGGTTATTCCACCCTGCTTAGCAGGTACAACAGGAACTCTGGACGAGGGGCGGCGAGCAGGCCTCTTACCCCTGTTACAAGCGGCACTGTGGGTGCATTCGCTACACCAGCAACAGTCACACACAGGAGCCCCGGTCTCGTTAATCGTTAAGGTCGATCGAGGATTGGTAAGCTTTGACGACGAGATTTGCCCGCAAAGTCACCCCTGTTTTACGGAACCGTAACAACCGGCACATTTACGTGGCCGAAAGACACAAATCCTTGCTCAATTAGCGGTTTGGGAAACTCAAGCGATCGTTCCAGTGGGGCCGATGGAATAGGCAACTTCGCCCGAGCAGTCCGCATCACCGGGTGGTGACGCGAGGAACTGATCGGAAGAAGACAGCGACCTTGCCATTCGAGATCGCCCGCAACGATCGAAGAGTGGTACGGGGCCTGGTCAGCCGGACATGTGAAGGATTCAGTTGGTGTGACGCGACACGGGTCGCGGGGCGGGGCTGACAGCTCGGCGCCTTAGGTGAGCACCGCCTGCCAATCCACTGCTGACCGACACTTGTCTCGCGGGTTGGGAAGACCCTGTTTTCGAATCCCTAGGGAAGGAGATTGAGACTCATGCGATGGATCAAGTTTTGTGGAACCATGCTTGCTGCGATGAGCATGGCCTCGCTGGCTGAAGCCGGCCTTTTCCGCGGCCATGGCTGCGGTACCGAAAAGGCTTGTGGTTGTGCTTCGACCAGTCAGCCTGCCTGCTGTAAGCCCGTTATTGTCAAGCCTTGCTCGCCAAACGTTTACGTTTATCAGCGCAAGTGCTCCGACATTAAGCCCCCCTGCTGCGATACATGTGCTCCAGCCACCTGCTGTGCACCTGCTGCCGCCGCTCCTGCTTGTGCTGCTCCTGCAGCCTGTGCTCCAGCTCCAGCCGCTTGTGCTCCAGCCTGTGCTGCTCCTGCAGCCTGTGCTCCAGCTCCAGCTGCTTGTGCTCCAGCTTGTGCCGCTCCTGCTGCCTGTGCTCCAGCTC
>JAIXUU010000342.1 GCA_027483405.1 Planctomyces sp.
GAATTACCTTGCCAGCCACACGCTCACAGACCGTTCGCTCATCCGGAAGCATGGTGAGTGGTCGGTAAGCAGTATCAAGAATTCTGAGCGCGACAAGCCTTTGATGTTCGAGTGCCGATCGAACGCCTCGAACCATGGTCTCCACTTCCGGCAGTTCCGGCAAAACAGGTCACTCCTCAGAAAAAAATCACGATTTCCAACAGGCTCTCTCGCCCGGACAGCAGGTCTGGCCGATGTGACGATCACAGGACAATACGTTTTGATGTCATGCTGACTCCACAACGTGACGTCACCCACGCCAGATGGGGTTCTGCATCCAATTCTATCTTTGACGATTATGCCTTCGAAATCCATTCTGCCTGAATCACGTATTAAAGATTTTACAGGGGTAGAAAACTCATACAGCGTACCGACTGCTCCCAAAAACTTGTGAGAGCCTGCGAAAATTCGCTGGCAAAAAGAGGGGGCACTTAGACAAACTAGGAAGAGAAGTTTCGTTCCTGCTCAGCAGTTCATGCTGCCCATATTCGTTATTCCGTTTTTTGCAATCTGAATATTACGGTGCTTGTTGACTCCTGAATCCACCTCAGGAGACGAACAATGCCCCATCGATATTGTCTTAGATTGAACTTTCAGACTGGATTCGGTCTGGTCCTTGGTCAACCGGGAAATGATCTTCATGATTCCGACAACTCTCCGCCGCTCACTTGCCAATTGGGGCGTCCGTACCATGCTCGCTCTCGGGGCTCTGTCCTCGATGAGTGTTGCCCATGCCGCTATCGGCGATGCAGTGAATGCGCATCTCAATGCGGGCGAATTTGGACAGGCGACAGATCTCGCACTGACATCAAACTCACCCGAAGAACGCACGGCACTCTTGCAGCAAATTGCAGCTGCCCAGGCCGCCACGGGTGAATTCCAACCTTCCCGCGTCACGCTCAGTCGCATCAGTGATCGCACCGCCCGTCAAGCTGCCCGTCGCGCTGCGGCAGGGGCCACCCATGCCGGTGGCGGGTTGCAGCCCGACTTCCGCACACTCGAACTCATCATCATGGAAAATACCAGTGCGACCAACTGGGACGAAATCGATGGTGGTGACGGTGCCATTACTCCATTCCCGACAGGTGTTCGCGTCGATGGTCGCGGCCTGCTGGAACGGCAGACACAAGTGACCAGCACTGCCCTGAAGGCACTTCGCGAAAATGTTCGTACCCCGGCTGTCAATCAGGAACTTCAGCAGTCCAGCGGCTTGCGTCTGGTTTCTTTGAAGCGACTCGAGCAGGCCGTTGCTCAGCGTCTTGAAGATGGACTGCCAGTTCCTGAATCGATGAGTCGATTTGCCGGCCTGACCTCCATTGAATATGTCTTCGTCTATCCCGAAGACAACGATATTGTGGTGGGTGGCCCGGCGGAAGGCTGGGCCGTCGATGCTGCGGGACGAGCGATTGGAACATCCAGCCAGCAACCTGTCCTCAGCCTCGATGATTTTGTCACTGTGCTGCGGGCCTACTCGCAGGGGACTGCTGATTTCGGATGCTCAATCAATACTCGTGAAGCCGGCGTGAAAGCTCTCATGGAGTATGCCGAAACTTCTCAGCAGAAAGGGCCGCTGGCTCCTGCTGCTGTGAAGAGTTGGGTTAATCAGCTTCAGAAAAAGCTGGGCCGCCAGGATATTGTGGTCTGGGGCATTCCAGCCGACAGCCATGCTGCCCGGACTCTGGTTGAAGCGGATTATCGCATGAAACTCGTCGGCGTCGATCAACTGGATCTCGCCAAGGAAGTCCCCAGCTACTTCGACCTGCTCCCCCCATCGCTGCAGAAGAGTGGCTCGATGGATGCGCTCCGCTGGTGGCTGACACTCGATTGCCAGAGCATTTCGCACTCGCCAGATCGCGATACCTTCCAGCTTTCTGGAACAGCCGTGAAGTGCCAGTCGGAGAATCAGCTCCTCACAGCCGATGGTAAGCACCTGCCCACAGGTCTGTCAGAGGCTACGAACCGCCAGTTCGCCGAAAACTTCACCACCAATTACGACACACTCGCTGCCAACGATCTTGTCTTCGGAGAAGCCAAGAATATCTTCGAACTGGCCATGGCTGCGGCCATCATCACTCATGAAAAACTCGATCAGAAAGTGAACTGGAACTTCGGTGTCTTTGCCGCTGGCGAAAGCTATGACCCCGCTCACCTGCCAGTCCCCACAGAAGTCGATTCGGTGGTCAATCACCGCGTTTACAATGGCAAGAACATTGTTGTTCAGGTCGCTGGTGGTGTCCGGGCCAATGCTGCTCAGATGGTTGGCGACAAAAACCGTCAGCAACTGTCACCGCGTCTTGAAACTGTCTCCGAAGCAGCTGCTCGACCACAATTGCCGGAAGGTCGCTGGTGGTGGGATACTGCTCGTTAATCAAGGCATTGCCTTGCTGGAAGAGCCGATAAGATAATGACCAAGAGCCCCGGAACTGATACCGATTCAGTTCCGGGGCTCTTTTACTGGCTAGGGGAGGAGGGCTTTGCTGGCGAGGATCTCTCGTCTTGATTGACGATCAAACCGGCGAAAACGTCTATTAAATCCCGCAGCGTTACCTTTATCCCAGCGAAATACGCTCATCCGGGTAACGATACACCGCCTGGCTCGCTGAACCTGCCAGAGCCACCACCAATGTGACAGCGCCAATGCGGCCAATGAACATCGTTGCAATCAATGCCAGTTGCGAAAGGGGCTTCAGACTCGGCGTAATCCCCGTGGAAACACCGACGGTCGCGAAGGCACTTGTCGATTCATAAAGATGGTCCAGGAAGAGAGCCGGCTGATTCTCAACAATCACCAGCACCAGCGTGCAGCCGATAATCGCTGCCAGCGATAAAGCGACAATCGATAATCCACGCAGAATCTGCTCCTGAGGAATGGTTCTCCTGCCAGCCTCGATATGACTTTGCTGCCTTAGAACCGATCGCAAAGTCAGAATTGCAATCGCAAAACAGGTCGTCTTGATCCCGCCACCTGTCGATCCAGGCGATGCACCAATAAACATCAGCACAATCCCAATCAGTTTACTGGCAGGTGTGAGCTGACCATGATCCATCGTGTTAAAGCCGGCCGTTCGTAACGTGACGGAATGAAACCAGGCATTGGCCACCTGCTGCCAGATGGTTTTGCCCGCTACTGGACGACCGAACTCAGTCACGAATA
Organism: Planctomyces sp.; assembly: GCA_027483405.1. Taxonomy (GTDB): domain Bacteria; phylum Planctomycetota; class Planctomycetia; order Planctomycetales; family Planctomycetaceae; genus Planctopirus. The sequence continues at coordinate 3,194 of JAIXUU010000342.1, forward strand.
GAACCACTGCTCCACCAATCAGAAGTGCCAAAGTCACTCGAAAAACAATCTTTGTCGTCAGAGAAACTCTCGTGCGGCTTGCAGAAGAATTGACGGATTGCGGTCGGAGCAGCTTCCCGACTTGATTGCTGGCCATCTCCCGCAGGTTATGCAGCGGACCAAAGCCAATCCCCCCCAGAATAATCAGTGAGGCAATCCCTCCCCAGACCTCAGGGCGCAATTCTCTCCCAATCAGATTTTCTGTCTGCAGGCAAAACCCGGCATTGCAGAATGCACTGACTGCATGAAATACGCTGTAAAAAATCTGTTCTCCGAGTGGCAAGTGGCTCCACAATCCCGAGATCGCCACAGCACCGGCCAACTCAATGAGAAGCGTCAAGGTGATAATGTCCTTGATCAACCCCGAAACATCACCAAGTCGCTCAGATTCCAGCAGATCGCGGAAAGTGGCCGCTTCCCTGGCAGCAATGTTGCGAGTCACAACCAGCGCGATAAATGCTCCAAACGACATGATTCCCAGCCCACCAGCCTGAATCAGCCCCAGAATGACACACTGTCCCGTCCGGCTCCAATATGTTCCCGGATCAACGACGTTCAGCCCGGTCACACAGCAGGCACTGGTGGCGGTAAACAAGGCTTCCAGCCACGTGGCAGGTGGCAAGCCTTCGGGTCGACAGCGAGGCAGCATCAGCAGCGCTGTCCCACTGAAAATCAGCAAGACAAAACTGGCAGCAAACACCAGAGCCGGACTCAATCCCGCTTCCGTTGACCAGCGGATCAGTCGAATGAGCGCTGATATGCCTCTTAGCAAACCAAACAACTCTGTCCAGAAGATCACCCCTTGACCTGGGCCTGAAACTCCGGCGATCTCTCCCTGCAAAACTTGCATCGTCGCTGTCGGGATGGAAAAGGCGATGGCACCAATCAACCAAATGGCCGTAATTGCAACCAGCAGTAAATGTGAGCGAACAAAGGTTGATCTGGCCCGGCTCCACCAATAGCGAAGTGGCAAAGTTACCACAGGAATCGCCAGACATGCTGCAGTCAGTCCCAGGAGCCACCAGTTGGAATTGGTCAATTCATGCCCGGGTAGGCTTTCCTCCTGCCGCACAAACCCCTGATCGCACAACACCAGCAGCAAGGCCACTAAACCACTCAGCCACTCAAGCAGGATCAAAGCCCGATTGAGGCGCGGATGAAGCGACGTACTATCGTCAAACTGAAATGAGAGAGAAGGTTGGCTCATGTTGCGAGAAGATAACAGATTTTCGATTCACTGGTGATTCCATTTGAAGTTCGTCTGCGGTCGATAACCTCCCATCAAAAAACACCGATGCTTGCATCTCTCCCATGAACATGTTTAGTTATCAGAAGATTAACCCCGCTTCCATGTCAGTTGCCGGTGGTTGTCGTGATCCGTAGTGCTGGACAGCAAACGGGCCATGAGCGTCTCCAACTGAATCCTCCGATCTTTCTCTCCAGGAATCTGCCTCATGATTGGTTCAAAATTCGTTCCGCATTCGATTGAATCTGTTGGGAAAGCAAGCACCCACTCTCGAAGCTGGCTGGTGGCGGCAACTTGTGCTGCTTTGTCCCTGGCTTCTTTGCCCTCTGCCATGGCTGATGTCAAGTTGCCATCAATCTTCAGTGACAACATGGCACTCCAACAAGGCGTGCCTCTCAAGGTCTGGGGTTGGGCCGATGATGGTGAAGATGTCACCGTCACAATCGGTTCCAACTCAGCAACCACCAAAGCAGCGGGCGGTTCATGGAAGGTCGAGTTACCGGCCATTGAGAAGTTCGGCCCGACAACATTCAAAGTCGCCGGCAAAAACACCATTGAACCCAAGAACGTGATCGTCGCCGATGTCTGGGTCTGCTCAGGTCAGTCGAATATGGAGTGGACGGTCTCGCGTTCCATGAACCCCAAAGAAGAAATCGCAGCGGCCAAGTATCCTGGAATTCGTGTATTTATGGTGCCGAAGGTGGCTGCCAATCAACCACAAAAAGATATCAACGCCAAGTGGATCGAAGTCAGCCCCGAGACGATCAGCAACGTGACAGCTGTCGGTTACTACTTCGGCCGCGACCTTCATCAGAAACTTGATCGACCTGTGGGGTTGATTAACGATGCCTGGGGCGGAACGCTGTGCGAAGCCTGGACCAGCGCTGAAGCCCTGGCTGCCGATGCCGACTATGCAGATATACTCAAGCGGGGTGAAGCTGCCAACAACGATGAAAAGCAGAAAAACGGCCCCAACCGCCCTTCAGTGCTCTACAACGGCATGATTGCACCGATCGTTCCCTTTTCGATCAAGGGAGCGATCTGGTATCAGGGCGAGTCCAATGCCGGGCGTGCCGAACAGTATCGGAAACTCCTCCCCACCATGATTGCTGACTGGCGGAAGCAATGGGGACAAGGTGATTTCCCCTTCTATGTCGTCCAACTTGCCAATTATCTCGCCAAAACCCCAGAACCTGTCGAAAGTGCCTGGGCTGAACTTCGCGAAGCTCAGTGGCTGACTGGCAAAAATGTCCCCAACTCGGGCACAGCCATCATCATCGATATTGGTGAAGAAAAGGATATTCACCCTCAAAACAAACAGGATGTCGGCAAGCGACTGGCACTATTGGCTCTGAAAAACACCTACGGCAAAGATGTCCCTTCGCAGGGCCCGGTCTACAAATCGATGACCGTAGAAGGCAACAAAATCCGTCTGGCGTTCGATCATGTCCATGGCGGGTTGAAAGTGGCTGGCGATGAACTCCGCAGCTTTGCCGTTTGCGGCGAAGACAAAAAGTGGGCTTGGGCCAAAGCCTCCATTGATGGCGATACCGTCGTGCTGGTCGTGCCTGACTCGATCACCAAGCCCGTCGCTGTCCGCTATGCCTGGGCCAATAATCCCGATGCGACACTCTTCAATGCGGCCGGCCTGCCAGCAGTTCCATTCCGCACCGATGACTTCCCCGGCGCCACCACCGGCAAGAAGTAGACAGGCATAACAAATCGCAGAACGATCAGCAGTTTGCTGGTCAGCATGAACACGACAGGCCACATACTTGCCAGCAGTATGTGGCCTGTCTTTTTGTCAGCCGGTGCTCTCGGATACGTATCCCAGAAAACAATACCGCGCAAAGAGTCGATCAAACATGCTCGCTCCGAGCCGCAAGCTGGGCACTCGATGCGCCCTTATATCCGGGAGTTCGCATGAAAATAGGCACTGATTGAAAAGCCTCACGAAAGCTTCTCGCGAACAGCTGTCAACAGGTCGTAGAACAGCTCCATCGAAGCTTCTACCTGCTCGCTGGTGATCACCAGTGGCGGACTGACACGCAGTACGCACTTGGAAAGCGGGCCCAGCAGATGAATCCCGTCGCCCCAGGTTCCATCACTTTGAAGCCCATGGCCTTGATAGCAGCCACTGACAATCGCTGCTGCGACTTCTGCAGGAGCCAGTCCTGCAAATGGGGCGCATTCGATGCCGTACACCATTCCCTCACCACGGACATACGAAATTAACCCGGTCTCTTTCAAACGATTCAGACCGGCCAACATCCGTGGTTCCATATGCCTGACATGGCTCATCAAATCACGCGACTCGAATTCATCCAGCGTGGCGACAACCGCAGCACAGGAAAGTGGATTTGCACTCCATGTGTCACTCAACTCGCCATAGGGGAGCATCTTCATCCATTTCGACGAGCCCGCCACAGCTGCCACGGGAACACCATTCCCCAGCCCCTTACCCAGCACAACAAAATCGGGTTCGACTCCGTACTTCTCAAAAGCGTACATCGAGCCAGTGCGGCCAAAATTGGCTTGTACCTCGTCAAAGATCAGGAGGATGTCGTGCTCCCTGCAGAACTGCTGCAGCAACTGATGGTATTCGCGCGGAGGATGATAACTCCCGCCACCTCCCAGATAGGGCTCAGTAATCAGACACCCGATCTTCGAACCATATTCGGCCCAGATCGAATCCAGTTCCTTTCGATAGACCCTCAAATCGATGGGAGCGGCTGCCGACTGATCTCGAATCTCTTCTCGGGGAAAACCAATAAAAAGTACCCGAGGATCACGTTCCCGATCACTC
>JAIXUU010000466.1 GCA_027483405.1 Planctomyces sp.
CGTGGCTTATCTTCCCGGCAGGAAACTCGGTCGTACCGATTTCTGCTGGGTTTTGGGGGCTGTTCCGCCACTTTGCTCGATCAGTTCGGTATCCCGCAGGCCGTTGCTGGGTTGAATGGCTCCACCAACGCCGAGGATCTCCGGGCGGCGAGCGACTTTATCGCTGAATTCCCGCATGTCCTGAACGATGGGTTCAATGCCCCGCAGGAGGACAGTCACCAGTTGGGCCGAACGGTTCAGGTTATCGTAGAGCTGGGGATCAGCCGCCAGCTTCTGTAGCGTCCCATCCTGAGTATTGAGCGTGCGGACAAACCGACTGGCATCGGCCAGAAGACGATCCAGATTCGCCAGGCTGGTGTCGAGCCGGACAATCATATCGTTCCCTTTTTTGGCCAGCGGATCGGTGACCGCTTCGAGGTTCTTCAGATTCTGCTGCATGCTTTCGAGCGTCGTGCGGGCTACGACAATGGTCTCGCGGGTGTCGTTAACCAGACGTGGGAGTGATTGAGCGGTCTGCTGGAGTGCTGCTTGCGTTTTGGGATCACCGACAATGCGATTCGCCTGCTGAATCAACTCAGTGGCGGATTTCATGGCCAGTGAAAGTTGATCCAGCGAATCGGCAGCCCGCTCGATGACCTGATCGATGTTTCCGCGCTTGGTTTCGAGAAGATTGTTGACGTTATGGGCGAGTGTGCCCCATTCCTTGCTCGTGGCGGCAAAGGAATCCATCGTGGCGGTGGTCTTGGCCTCAAGTCGAGCCACCAGGGCCATGGGATCCCCGGCAGCTTGACCGCTGATCACGGCGCCATGTTTGAGTGGTTCTTCCGACAGACCAGGAATGATTTCCAGATGCCCCTCGCCCAGCAGGCTCACAGCGACCTGGGCAGTCGAATCGATGGGCAAATTATGCTTGGCGTCGATTTCGGCAATGACGACCACGCCTCGACGTTTGTTATCCAGGCGGACATCGCGAACATTGCCAATCGTCAATCCGTAAAGTCGGACGGGTGCACTGGGATAAATCCCCCCGGCGGATTCAAACTGGATGGCGATACTGAAATCTTCATCCCAATAGGAATCCAGTTTTCCCGCGCGAACGAGCAGACCGACACCGATGGCCATGGCCACCAGCACCATCATTCCAACGCGAAACTGCAACTGACGCTCAGACACAACGAGTCTCCCATGACAGACGACTGTCTGATGTCTGATGTAATTAAAGTTGCAGAATCTGCCGAGAGCAGTTCTGCAGGATTGATGGTTTCAGGCCGCAAAGAGTTCCTGCAGACGCTTTCCGGAGATTCCGTGAACAAAGTCGTGCACACGTTCGTCGGGATGGTTAAAGGCCTGGTCCGCTGTCCCTTCAAAAATAATCTGCGATTCGTTCTGAGGGAGTCTTGCCAAAGGAAAGAGCATTACCACTCGAGTGGCTACCCGCTTCACGGTCGTCATGTCGTGGGTTACGACAATGCTGGTGACGGGGCGGGCACTGCGAGCCTGAAGAATCAGCTCGTTGATGACGTCACTCATGATCGGGTCGAGGCCGGTCGTCGGCTCATCATAGATGATAATTTCAGGAGACATCGCCAAGGCTCTCGCAAGTGCAGCCCGCTTCCGCATACCTCCAGAAAGCTCGGAGGGAAACTTCTGTGCCGCACTGGCTGGCAGGCCAACTTCCCGCAGTCTGGTGAAGGCGATTTCCCGCATGTCGGCTTCCGACATTTTTCGGTTTTCGCGTAATCCGAAGACCACGTTCTCATAGACTGAGAGACTGTCGAACATGGCACCGCCTTGAAACAGGTAACCCAGTTTCAGGCGATCCTGACGCATCTGTTCAGCGGACATCTGCGAGACCGGCTGACTATTCCAAAAGACTTCGCCAGAACTTGGTTCGAGCAGGTTAGCAAGCAATTTGGTCGTCACGCTCTTACCACAACCACTTTCGCCAATCAGCACGAGTGTTTCACCACGATAGACATTCAGACTGATGTCGCGCAGCACCTGCATGGCACCAAAACCACGCGAACAGCCACGCAGTTCGATGATTGGCGCAGATTCTTCAGGTTGAATGAAGGTCTCAGTCATTGTTGGTGGCGAAGTACAGCTTCTAAGGGTCTAAAGTAGAGGCGATCGCAGGGATGGCAACAGATGTTGTAGCTGAATAAAGAACACGCCGAGTAAGAAATCCATGGCGAGTACCAGAATGAACGAGCAGACAAAGGCCTCAGTGGCTGCCCGCCCGACACCTTCGGCTCCACTCGAACAATGAAATCCTCGATGGCAGGCCACCAGTGCAATGGCACCTCCGAAGAAAATACTTTTGATGACTCCGGAGATGATGTCCAGCGAGGTAATGTACGAATCGGAATAGAACCAGTAGAGATGACTGCTGATCCCCAAAACCTGCACGGAAAGATACCAGCCAGAGAGCATCCCGATCCCGTCGGCGAGGAGTGTCAATGCCGGGATGAGGAGCACACAGGCGAGGAACCTTGGGCAAACCAGGAACATCACAGGATTGGCACCCAGTGCCTGAAGGGCATCGATCTGCTCAGTCACCTTCATGGTGCCGATTTCGGCAGCCATCGCACTGCCGACTCGCCCAGCAAGCATTGTGGCTGCCAATACTGGCCCAAGCTCTTTCACAAGCGAGACATTGACGACCGATCCCAGTCGCGATTGTAAGCCGATGGCCGCAAGTTGATCGAACGATTGCACCGCCAGCACCATGCCAATGAAACCTCCCGTGATGAGGATCACAGGCATGCTGCGACAACCGATTTCGTAGAAAATGGGCCAAAGGATGGCACTGCGAGAACGGCGTGTCGCTAATCCTAAAGCGACCGTCGATGTGAAAATGGCTGCATCACCAACTGTGCGAACAGAAGTGAGCAGCATCCATCCCAGCCAATGGATAGGCGTCGTTCGATCTGTCGGGGGATTTCCAATGAGGCTACTGGCCAATGTCGTTCATCCATGAATGACGCTGTGACTGGATCGGCAGAAATCGCCACTGATTGTCTGGCAAACCACCAAATTCAGCAATACGGATTTGTCATCCGTTCGATGAAGTGCTTCCGCAAGAGAAATCGACCCATGGAGAAATATGATTTTTGGGGGTCGATTGCCTGTGGAAGTTACTTCATGGCGCGACGATCTTCCCATTCTTCCATGGTCATGATCACTTCGCGGGCCTGGCTGCCGTTGTAACCGCCGACGATGCCATCTTCGGCCATGAAATCAATCAGCCTTGCACCGCGACCATAGCCGACGCCTAACGCTCTTTGCAGCAGTGAGACACTGCCACGGCCTTCGCGAATGATGACTTCCACAGCCTGATCGTAGAGATCGTCGCGTTCACCGGCACTGGGGCCGCCCGCTGACGCTTTTCCTTCTTTAGCGGCCACTTTCAGCTTCTGAAGTTCAGGATCGTACTGCGTGGGCATGTCTTCAAAGAACTCAATGACGCCATTGACTTCTTCATCGCTGACATAGGTTCCTTGAGCACGGGAAAGCGTGCTTGTGCCCGGAGCCATATAGAGCATGTCTCCATTGCCCAACAGCTTGTCGGCCCCATTTTCATCGAGCACGACGCGGCTATCCATGCGACTGGCGACCTGGAACGAAATGCGTGCCGGCAGATTGGATTTGATCAAGCCGGTGATCACATCAACCGTAGGCTTCTGTGTGGCGAGAACCAGATGAATCCCCACAGCTCTCGACTTTTGTGCCAGTCGAATAATGTGCCCTTCGACATCCTTACCGGAGGTCATCATCATGTCGGCCATTTCATCGGCGATGATCACGATGTAAGGCATGGATTCAGGGATGGACTGAGCTTCTTCAGAATCGGGATCGATTTCGAGACGATCCAGGACATTCGCTTTTCCGAGCTTGTTGTAATTGTCGAGATGCCGTACCCCAACGCGTGCCAGGAGGTCGTAGCGCTCTTCCATCTTTTCGACGGCCCAGCCTAACACGGCCTCCGCTTTTTTCATGTCGGTGATGACGGGATGCATGAGGTGCGGAATACGGTTGTAGGGGCTGAGTTCGACCATTTTGGGGTCGATCATCAGCATGCGAACCTGGTCAGGCCGTCGGGTCATCAGGATTGAAAGAATCAAGGTGTTCAGACAAACGCTTTTTCCAGTCCCTGTTCGCCCCGCAATCAGCAGGTGAGGCATCTTGCACATATCGACGACAAGAGGCTTACCGCTGACATCTTTGCCGAGATAGAGCGGAATGCGTTTGTCTTCAAAGTCTTTCGGGGAAGACTGAATCAACTCTTTAAGGCGTACCATAACGCGAATGTCGTTAGGGACTTCGACACCGACAGTGTTTTTGCCAGGGATGGGTGCCACGACGCGTACCGATGGGACACGCAGCGCAATGGCAAGGTCATCGGCCAGCGCTGTCACTTTCGACAAGCGCAAACCAGCCTCGAGTTCCAGTTCGAACTGAGTAATCACCGGCCCTGTGTCGATCTCGACGACTTTGACATTCAGGCCAAACTCTTTGAAGGTTTTTTCGAGAGTTGCAGCCGAAATCTGGGCTTTCTGAGCGAGTTGTTCATAGGGGAAGGCTTCACTCTCTTCCAGCAGTGCATGTTCGGGCAATGCATAGCTGACTTGAGAAGCTGTGATGGCCTGAGGCTGGGTGCGATTGACGCTGTAGGCCGGTGGTGTCGCCGTCAGCGGACTGGGTGAAGTCGCTGCTGATGGTGTTAAAGTGACTGGCGGGTTCACCTTGATCACACGTGCGGATTCAACGGCATTGGTTGGCGATGACGGAGCAGCCGTCGGGTCGTCAAAGGCAGCTAATCCAATCGGGTCATCTGAATCGGCAACCTTTTGGAAGATTTCAGAGATCGTGGCGGATGGTGATTCGTTGGCCAGCGAACTCGCCTGATGGATAGTTGGAAAAGCATCAGGGTCTCCTGCAGGGGTCGCCGCATCTCGCAAACGTGTGAGGACGTCCTGCGGGCCGGCACTCACTGCAGATGTTGTCTGCATCGAGGTTGCTAAAGTTTGACCCGTTGGTTTGGCAGAAGTTGTCTTTGCCTTAAAGAGACGAAGATTCAGCCATGCAAAGTTGCTGCTGGCTGGCTTGGCCCCCTTCACCTTCGTTCTACGAATAAAGAGGCTGGCTGGAATCGTAAAAACGGAAAGTGCAATTGAACCGAGAACCCCGATGAGGCGAAACTCGTCCGTCAGCAGCAGGCTGGCCACCATCATGGAAATGAGCAGCGAAAACGTACCCATCCACGTGAAGTGTTGTGAAAGCAGGTCGGCAAAAATGGTTCCGAGATAGCCCCCTGCACCACTGGCAAGACTGGGCCCGCTCCAGGGGATTGCCAGTTGAATCATGGTGCAAACAGCACACAGCCCCAGCAGATAACCAGGGATATGCGTCTGGGCATCGACAGCACTGCTGTTTGTGAATAGCCGAAGATCGATCACCACGAGCATGAGCAGCAGAATCCATGCTCCGTAGCCGAGGTTGCTCAGTAATTGAAAAGCGATGGTTGCGCCCCAGGTACCGCAAAGATTCTGGGTGACGGCGCGAGCAGGATGCACAAGGTGAGAGGCGGCATCGGCAGGGTCATAGCTGACAAGGCTCAGGCCGAGAAACACGGCGAGCGCCAGCAATCCCAAAGCAATCGTGTCATTTCGCAGTCGAGCGAAGTCCACGGCGATTCCAACAAAACAGGTGATTTAACTGCAATCCGTCGGGTTCGTCATTCGTTTCGAGGTTCGGGCCGGATGTCTTTCAACGATCTGGCAGAGACACTCAAACGGAGTCCTACGATGCAAAATTACCACCTGCCGTCAGAAATGCTGCCAGAAGGCCACAGACTCGGGCAGAATCTCATGCGTACTTTAACGGTTGTTCCCAATGAGCCGGTGTTATCGACCCGTACCATGAAATGCTGTAATCATGAGCTCCTCGCAAAGAACTCGGCGAGGGTTTTGCTCCTTCTTCCGTTCTGACGGGAGAAGGCCGGGATGAGGGCGAGTTAGAACGTATCTGGCGAACAATCCAGCACCGGCTTCATCGCTGGAAGAGTATCGCTGATTTACTAGCGACTCAGATGGGCCTCAATCCATTCGATCAATCGCGTCGCAATGTCGGTTTTGCTCCCTGAGTATTGTGCGATCGCGTTGCCTGATGGGGCAATGAGTTCGACGTCATTGGTATTGGAGCCGATGGCTGTTGGCCCATTGAGGACGATGATGTCGCAGTTTTTCTCTTTGAGTTTGCGCAGGGCGTTCTGGTGGGCAAATTCGGCAGATTCGAGAGCAAATCCCATAATCCAGCGATGAGCCTTGGTCTGACCAAGTTCGGCAAGCACGTCTGCTGTTTCGACAAGTTCCAGTTCTAAAGAAACGCCTGTCTTGGCCAGTTTCCCGGAGAATCGCTCGCGCGGCCGATAATCGCACACTGCAGCCGTCGCAATGACACCATCGCATGCGGGAAACGCTTCACGACATGCACCCAGAAGTTCATCAGTGGTTTCCACATGATGAACCTGGCAGTTTCTGGGAGGAGTAAGGCCCACTGGGCCGGTAACAAGAATCACCTGATGGCCGCAGGCAATGGCCGCCTCAGCCAGTGCGTAACCCATGCGGCCGCTGCTGGCATTGGAAAGGTAACGAACGTCGTCGAGGTATTCGCGCGTGGGGCCGGCCGTAATCAAGATTCGCATAAGAATTCCACTGTGCAGGAGAAGGCTTCGATGAAGCATCTTCGTTCAAACACGGGAATTCAACAACCACGCGATTAATCTCGGGGCATGCCGGGAGCCACATCCACGATGCGTGCCGACGGACGCTTAAGGTCAATCACCACGGGTTGAGTCGATTCGGCCTTGGCAAAGTTCCCTGCCGCATCGCGGGCGACCACTCGGACAAAGACCTGTGACGGCCCATTGGGAGGAAGTTCCCAGCGAAAGCTACCTGTGTCTGGTCGCCAGTCGCTGATCAAATTCCACGGGCCAGCCGGTGATGCGGCACCATAGAGCGAAATGGGTGTTTCCGAAAGGTTGGCATCCTGGACTCGCCAGCGGATTGTCACAAGGTTTTGTTGCATCCCCTGCCCTTGTTCAACAGCCAGCAGCTCTAATGTGGGGGCTGTCTGATCGACTTTGACTTGAATCGAAGGGGCTTCACCATTTCGTGGAGGCTCGGCCGATAAACCCGCCCCACTGTGAACTCGAATCTCAAAGCCATAGATGCCATCTTGTGGAACCTGAACATCGAACGGGCTCTTCAAGTCGGCATCTTCACCATAGCGGTACCACTGCTGGCCATTGTTCTGTGTGATAAAGAGTTCAACAGCACTCATCCCCGAGGGCCCAAGGTCGTCGATCTTGTAAGCCAGCTGAAACTTGCGAGTGGCAACAATGCGGCCTTTGAAGAGTGGGTCTCCAGCACCCATCCCAGCCACTTTGTCATTAGTTGGCTGCGGTGTGACTGTCGGTTGAACCGGAGGTTCATCAAAGTTTTCGGCCCCAGTCGTGTAGGGATTCTTCACGATTTCTGGACGAGATTGCACATCACTGGAGACTGGCCGACCCACCATGCCAGTGGATGGCTGGATCATTGGACCTGTCGATAATGCTCCCGTCATCGAGTTATTGGCGGTCTCGGTAGAGAGATCGCGATTAATGCTGGCAATCGGTTGTCGAGTGTCAGGCATGGCTGCTTTTCCAGCACCGTCTCCGCCTCGAACTGTCGATTGAATCGTTCCTCGGCCAAGATTACCGGCTTGATCGAGAACTGAGCCACGAACGGCAACAATTCCTCCCTGCGGGACTGACCAGGTTGTTTGACCGGCAGAGCGTGGAGAGACACTCACTGTTTGCCAACCGGCAACACCCGGTTGAGAGTATTCCAGCTTGAGTGTGGAAGGATCAAGGTTCTGGTCGTGGAGATGCCACGAAAGCTGTACCTTGCCCTGCTGGACTTCCTGTAGTGCGAGATCGACACGAGGTTCACGCGTATCGACGATGACCATCAAGCCGGGCTCAAACACGCGGCCATTGGGCTGAAGCTGGTTATCACCATCCAAAGTTTTGACAGAGAACCAGAATTCGCCGTCTCCGGGAGACTGATACTCGAACTTGCCAATTTCCGGATTGATCGATTGGGCCAGACTCCAGGTCGCCCCCCGATCTGATGAAACATACAGCCTCAGTTCCTGCGCATTCATCCTCTGAAGAGCCGCAGGATCGACCTTAAACGGGATTCGAAAACGGTTCTTGGCCGTCACGATAGGATTCGCGGCGGAGGCAAACGTGGCCAGACCTGCCACCAGGCAGAGACTCAGACACGTTCGCACAAAGCTGCCCATTTTTGGCCTCGCTCAACTCAGGATTACCAAATATCAGCTTGTCGAACCTCGAAAGATCAGCAGCATCAATTGGGTTCAACTGGCATTTCACGCCATACAACCGCTAATTCCGCTACATTCGTTTCGTCTGTATCGACTCACTCGCGGTGCCGACTTCATGCAATCCTGATTGTCGATCGAGAACCAGGAGAAGCCTCTCCAGCACCACGAATGCAGTCTAGCTCACGATCCATCGGGTGTTGGCAAACTGTGCGCAGTCAGAACGATAATTGGTCGAATCTGATTTCTGCAGAACGACTTAGCGTATCGTAATGAGCCGTATTTGCTGAGTGTCTACGGGTGGCAATGATCAATTTCACACTCAGGATTTACGGCGGACTTCAGCATATTTTGCCACAAAAGCGCGAGCCCTCCGCTCGGCTTCCGCGGCATCGCCACTCTGTGCAAGTTTCTGATCGATCAGGCTGGTGGCCAAGCCTACGGCAGCAGCACCTGCATTCACAAATGCCTGGAGAGAGTCGAGAGTGACCCCACCTGTCGGCACAATCATCGCCTGGGGAAATGGCCTGGTGAGTGCTGAGAGAAAGGTTGGCCCCACGGCATCAGCCGGGAAAAGCTTGACCATGGACGCCCCGGCTTCCAGTGCTGTGACCAATTCTGTGGGGGTTAAAATCCCGGGGAGAATCAACTTGTCATATCGATTGGCCAATTGGATGGTTTCGACATTAAGTGCGGGTGTCACCAGAAATTCTGCGCCGGCGAGTATCGCCAGTCGTGCTGTTTCCGGGTCAAGGATGGTGCCTGCTCCCACGAGAACCTGCGATCCCAACTCCTGATGAAGCTGGCGAATGATATCGAGCGCTCCGGGCACGGTCATGGTGATTTCAATGATTTGAATACCACCATGGTGCAGTCCATGACACAGTGGAATGAGCTTATCGGGTGCATCTGACCGCAAAATCGCAATTAACCCGGATTCGAGAACTCTCGTCACGCTGGAATGGCGACTCATGAAATCGATCCTTGCATTCATTTCACAACGGTGGGACTGGAACTTAGCGATTTATACTTTAACGAGTGATGCTCAACTCCCCGGTGGGATGATCCGCGTCACGTTCATGTCTATCCCTGGGCGGCATAGCGTTCTGCGTATTGCACGACCCACTGATCGATGACGTTCTTCAGTTGCTCGGTGTTCACTTCATCGAGGAGATTGAACTCGTTCTTGCGAAGAATTTCTTTGTTGCGAATGGTGCCTCGCACGACCAGATCGATGATGCGTGCAGAGCTGTTGTAGGGCCGCACGAGAATTTCGAGGTAGGAATACAACTGAGTGACATCACGGCGAGTGGTTCCGGAGACATCATCACGGCTGGCATGTGCGCCCCAGCCATCCGGCGAAATCACCGTCCGGAAGTTAAATCCCGGGAAGTGCTTGACCATTTTGCGAATGGCCGATTCGATCTGATCGGAGAGTTCGATACGCAAGGCGCCGTGCTGCTGGCGGTAATCTTCGTCCGTTCGAGCTGCTCGTGCTCGTTGTGAGCCCGCCTCTTCCCGCTGACGATTTCCCCTTTGGATGGCTTGAGAAAGGCGTTCTTCGAAATTCTCACTCATGCTCTCGTCCATTCGCCAGAATTTGATCCGTAGACTCTCAGCCGAAGATACAAGCTGTTCGATGTCTTGCCATGTGGCCAGGGTCATCTTGAAAAACATCGTACTGATTGAAGTATCGGCACTTGGGGATGTTGTGGCAACCCGTCAGAGGCGTATTCAGAAGGCTTCGGCGTCAATCGGGTCTGCTGGCTGCCTCAGGGGATTTTGACAGACTGAGGTAGAAATTTGCAAAAATCAGACATGAAGTGTTGCGAGATCGTCGCCAGATGAATTGGGAAATTGACAAAAACGGTTGTTATTGCGGTGGCAGGATCGATGTCCTCAAAGGCTGAACATCGGTTGTCATCTGAATCGCAGTTGTCTCCGTCAACCCGAATGGTCAGTCAGGATTTCCCCAATCAAGTTGCGATCTGCTGGTGACACCTTTGAGGCCGGGTATGAGGGATCACGCTGGCTGGAGCGGATTCTCGGACTCTTTGTTCGCTAAGTTAAAGTCAGAAAACGGGATCAATTGCAGCAAACCGAGGGGAGCGGTCGTAACCCAAGTCCGGGAAAACGCTTGACTTGCTGAGTCTATGAAACAATGATCCCCTTTGAGGCAATTGTTTTATTCCAATAGAGCAGAATCTTTTGAAGTGGATTCGAGCTATATTGGAATTGTTTGCCAGGATCATTCTGGCCAGTTCTGGCTCGGTCTCATTCGAAATCAGGAAAACCCATGTCGAGTACAAGACGTCTGGACATCGAAGAAGTTGGTGATGTCACCGTGGCCAAGTTTGTCGATAAGAAGATTCTCGATGAGACCAACATTCAGTTGATCGGGAATCAGATGTTTGGACTGGTCGATGAAGACGGTCGCAAAAAGATCGTGCTCGATTTTTCCACTGTCGAGTATCTTTCCAGTGCTGCATTGGGCAAATTGATCACGATGGACAAAAAAGTGAAAGCTGCACGGGGTAAACTGCGGCTCTGCGCCATTCGTCCTGAGATTCTTGAAGTCTTCCAGATCACTCGTCTGGATAAGATTTTCGATATCAAGTCGACTCAGGAACAAGCTCTCGACGGGATGTAACCTGTCGATTTGCGGGTTAGCAATCGTAAACTTGAAGGACGGGACATTGATCGAGAGCAGTAGAAACTGAGTACGATATTAGCCGTGCTCTTCGAACGATCCTTCTTCAAAAGCGATTGTGGTAACAACGTTCACTCAGTAACTCGACGAAAATGTTCTCATGACGTTGGTGCACAACACTAACTGCTTCACATTTTCGAATTCCAGGGATGTTGCACGATGAGTGGTTGTCTGCCAGGTCGACATTCTGGATTTTGATCCAGACGATCGATGCCGAGTTGTTTAAGCTCAATCTTGTCCGGTAATTGCCTGATTCTCTTCGACAGCAGTGACGCCATGCCGATCTATGAACAGTTCGAGATTCAGATTCCGAGTGACACCGCAGAAGGTCAGGCCATTCAGGAGAAGATTATTGCTGCGATGGAAGCAGCGGAGTTTTCTCCTAGAGATGTTTTTGGCATGCGGCTGGCCCTCGAAGAAGGTCTGGTCAACGCCATCAAGCATGGTAATCGTATGGATCCCGATAAAAGGGTGCGAATTGCCTGTACAGTCAGCGATGTGATTGCCAGTATCGAGATCGAAGATGAAGGCCCGGGATTCGACTGGAACGATGTTCCCGATCCGACTGCCGAGGAAAATCTGGATCGTCCCTGTGGTCGCGGCATCATGCTGATGAGAGCCTTCATGTCGAAGGTCGAATACAATGACTCGGGGAATAAGGTAATTCTTGAAAAATTGAGAGTCACCCCGGAAGAGACTGCCAGTTAAGACAGTGTGGTTTGTCGCCTCTCTGAGTTCATGTGGGTGAATAGAAGCCTTTTTCACTTGGGCGTGAGGGAGACATTGCGATACGATACGTAAGAGGATGACTCTCCCTGGCCGTTCAAGTTGTTTCGTGAGCAGTCTGAATTCCAACAGTTAGCGGTATTTGTCCGAATCATGAATATGTGCTTCTGTGGACGGATGTTTTCCGATGACCCTTAAGCTTGTATTTCCCGATGATGTTGAATTCACCAAGCTGATTCAGCGGGATCGGAATGCTAATCTGACAGTTGCGGCCCTGGAAGTGGCGCGAGAGGCTCAACCAGGTTTGAGCTTTCGACCCACGCTGGAGTGGATCTCCAAGCGTGCTCTTGAAGTGCAGTCGATGCTTTCCGGGAAACATGATCCCAGAAATCAATTGCAGGCTTTGGCGCAATGTCTGTCGGGAACACATGGTCTGCATGGTAGTAGTTCAGCCTATGATCAAGCAGAAGCCAGCTATCTCAACCGCGTGGTCAGTACAGGCACAGGATTGCCCATCAGCCTGTCTCTGGTCTGGTGGGAGGTGGCCCGGTCGATCGGTATTCCACTTCAAGGTGTCTCTGCACCGCTCCAATTTCTCTTGAGGCTGGAGAGCGAGGAAGGCCCACTTTTTGTCGATGCCTTTCGTGGAGGACTGATTTTAGATTGGGAAGAATGCCTCGAATGGCTGACCGATTTAAGTCAACTGCCAGAGGACGAAGTGCGGCCGATGATGGATCCTGCCCGTCCGCGCGAAATCATGACGCGCATGCTCAATAATCTGAAAGTTCTCCACGTCAAGCAGGGGCATTGGGAACTGGCTCACCAGGTTCAGAGGCGATTGACAGCTCTTCTACCGGGGAGATTTGATCAGCATCGCGATCTGGGCCTCATTGCATTCAAGGCTGGGCATTACGGGTTGGCAGTGCAACTACTGGAGGATTGCCTGCGCTCTTGTGACGGGAGCGAGCGATCAGTGCTGACCCGCCATTGGCAGGAAGCCGTCCGCTGTCTTTCCGAACGCAACTGAATCTTCAGCAAGCACCGGACGAGATTGAACGGACGTTCAAAGTGATCTCTCTTTCCCAGCGTTATAATCAGTGATTCTATGAGGTCAGAACCGGGAAATGAGCTTGGAGTGTGGCGAGAATTTCTACGGGTTCAGCCATGCGGCCGCGTCCAATTTGACCGCAGCTTAGCCAGCCTTCCCCGGGTTCAATAACGTGTACGCCATCCTCGCGGAGTCGTTGTACATTGCGAGTTACCGAAGGCTTGGCCCACATCTCGCAGTTCATGGCGGGGGCCACAAACAAGGGGCAGGTAATTGTCAAAGCAAGAGTGCTGACCAGATCGGGGGCAAACCCATGAGCAAGTTGCGCCAGAGAGTTGGCTGTGGCGGGAGCGATCACATAGACATTCGCACGCTGAGCCAGGCCGATGTGCTCACCACGAAAATGCTCCTGAGGAGAGAACATTTCGCGAATGACGGGCCGCCCTGTGAGTGCTTCAAATGTCGTCGGGCCAATGAACTTTTCGGCAGATTCAGTAAGGACTACGGAGACCTGAGCACCACGTTGAACCAGCTTGCTGCAAAGTTCAGCCGACTTGTAGGCAGCAATGCCTCCTGTCACCCCCAGAAGGACTTCGAATCCAGCCATAAAAAATCCTCCAATCGGGCGGGTTTTCGACGAAAGGTCCGGCAAGTCTGCAAGACGCCTGCTCTGTTTAGGTTCTAACCTGATATGGCACGCTGACTTTATGAACCTTTGTTCCAATGTGGCCTATCGGTTCCTTCGCGATTTTGGACATCACATGGATGTATCAAAGGCGGCGAAGTCAGTTCGATGCACCTCACAGACTTGTGCATTTCAGTCGAGAAAAACACCCCGTTCTGCACTGATGGCAAACCGGGGTGTGATTAAAATCATTGTCTGACAAATCTATTACAGATCATCCAGAGAAGGTCCCGCATCCATTTCTCGAGGAACGCTGGGTGCGGTCTGGAGATTCCCGGAAGCGTCCAGGAAGATCTTATCCTGCAAGATCTCCTGCACAACGACTTCCATCGGGTTCTTGGTCTGGATGTCGACCAGTGGCCTGGCTCCGCGATTGAGAGCCACCATTCGCTTTTGAATCAGGGTGGAGAGTTTAAAGCGACCTCCCACTTTACGGACAATCGCTTCTTCTTTCAGTTCTTCGAGCATGTGCCGGCCTCATTTTGCAATAGTGCGATAATGCGTTGGACTGCTGCATCCAGATGATCATTGATGATCTGGTAGCGATATTGGTCTGCCTGGGCAAGTTCGAGATGAGCTTGCTTCAAGCGCTTTTGAATCGTCTCCTCCGAGTCGGTTCCTCTTCCCCGGAGTCGCTGCTCAATAATTTCTGGTGAAGGTGTTTTTAGAAAAATTGTAATCGCATCCGGGTAAAGCTGCACGACTCGCAGAGCGCCTTCCACATCAATTTCCAGAAATGACCAGGAGTTCAGTGCTCGCGCCCGTTCAATCTCCGATACTAATGTCCCGTACCAGTAACCAGCACCATAGACTTCTGCGGTTTCGACAAACTCCTGCTGTTTGCGACGAACCATAAACTCTTCGTGCGACAGAAAATAATAGTCTTCGCCGTGGATTTCACCTTTTCGGGGCGGGCGCGTTGTCGCAGAGATCGCTTTGGTCAGCGGAATTGGCGATTGTTCAAGCAGATGGTGGACGATTGTCGTTTTGCCGCTGCCGCTGGGCCCGGAAAGAACGACCACCCGGAAAGGCAGAGAATCCGTGCTTGCTGGATGCTCTGATGCAACTGTCATTGTCTCTGCATCCCGTGGGCTTCAAGGGCGGAAAGTTTATCACTCAGTTCCAACAACTCAGGGCAATTCACTCATCTCACACAGCCGGTTGCCTATTCGACGTTCTGAATGACTTCTCGCATCCGCTCGAGTGCCGCCTTCATTTCCACCACGCAATGTGCAATCGCCGCATGATTGGCTTTCGAGCCAACGGTATTGATCTCGCGGAACATTTCCTGAAGCAGAAATTCGATTTTTCGACCTTGGGAAATCTGATCACTCAAGTATTTTTCAAACTGTTCGAAGTGACTTGCCAGGCGGGCGAGTTCTTCATTGATATCGCACTTGTCGGCGAACAGACTCATTTCACGAACCACTTCTGCGGGAGTGACCTGTGTCGCAGAATTCGCGAGCACCTGGTTGATGCGTTCCAGCAGTTTCTCACGGTATTCCTGAAGAACCTGAGGTGCTGTCTCGCGAACCAGTTGCGATTTTTCAATGATCAGCCATTGCTGTTTGCAGAGGTCGGCCTGCATGGCGGCCCCTTCCCGGCAGCGAAAAGCCTCGAACTCATCCAGAGCTGACGATAGCGCCTGTTTGAGCAATGCCAGGTGCTCTTCGGCTGCTGTGGATGACTGAGATTCATCACTCAAGACACCAGGAAGTGTGAGTAACTCCGACAGTCTGGGAGGCTTGGTCTTCAGTTCTTTTGCCAGAGGTTGAAGTTGCGACCAGTATCCCTTGAGAACATCCTGCTGAATCCGGATGGCAGATGGCAGGCCTCGGCTTTCCAGACGAATGGAAACGTTGACAGTTCCCCGGCTGATTCTCTCGCGCAGTGTCTTCTCGATCTCGGGTTCAAAGACAGCGAAACAATCGGGAGAGCGTAGAGAGAGCTTGAAGTAACGGTTATTGACAGATCGGATTTCGACCATCAACCGCTCTTCTCCGGATTCGGCACTGCCAATTCCGATTCCTGTCATACTCAGAAGCAACGCCATCAACTCCCGACAATAGCTGCTGTCTACCGTCTACAATCGCCAGAAAAACTACTCTTACATCATCCTGATTTTGAGGGAGCGGTTCGAGACCTCGCAATCCTGCCCGCAGTCGCAATGATTCATCCCTGAGCGACAGTTTCAAGCAAAAACTGGTTCACCGAGTAAATCAAGTCTTGTACCAGTGGCTATGTCTTAGGTTCTTCGGCCTTGGGAGTCTCCGTCCCGGTGGCGGGCTCTGCAGGAGTGGTCACTGCTGGGGCAGCTTCTTTACTTGCCTCGACAGGCTTGGTTTCGTCTGTCTTTGCTGCAGATGTTTGATCGCCAGTTGAGGTCTCCTTCACGGGGACTTCTGGCGTAGAGGCAGGAGGCGTGACCGTTGATTTCTCTTCCGTCGGCTTGACGTCAGCCGCTGGAGCATTTCCAGCTGGAGTTGTGCCTTCTGCTGGAGTCTTGACTGGTGTCGTACTCTGAGGCTCCTCGGGATCAGCAGGCTTATTCAGGGGATTCGTAATCGCAGAATCGCTGGGCTTTCTCTCAACTCGAGAACCGTCTTTATAGAGTGGACGCGACATGAGCAGGACACAAATGGCTGCCAGTGCAAACCAGACGGCAGCCATCCCGATGGTAATGCGTGTGAACAGATCTCCGGCTTTCACACCCAGAGCACTTTGTCCACCGGCACCACCAAAGGCTCCGGCCAGGCCACCGCCCCGGCCACGCTGCAGCAGGATAATTGCCATCAGCAGCAGGCTCACAAAGCCCAGCAACGTCATCATGAAGTAAATGAGATAATCCATAACTTTGCCTTCAGAACCTCCAGGTGTCCTTTGAGAAGTGATCCCCAAGGGAAATCAGCGAAGAGGATAATAGTTTCAACTCAAGATTGACAGGGAAAGCCTCGGAGACGGCAAATCCACTGTTATCGACTTCAGACAGATATCTACCTCAAAATGGAATCGATCATCAAAGATTGATCAGCGCGAGGCCACTTGGGCCGCAGCCTGCAGGATGGGAGCAAACTGAGCAGTTGTCAGACTGGCCCCTCCGACGAGAGCCCCATCGACGTTCGGCAAAGACATCAAGGCCTCGGCATTGTCAGCCTTGACACTACCGCCGTAAAGAATTCGCACGCTGTCAGCCACTTTGGCACCATACTGCTTCGTTAACCAGCCGCGAATGAAGGCGTGGGCACCTTCAGCCTGTTCCGGAGTGGCTGTCACTCCAGTGCCAATGGCCCAGACCGGTTCATAGGCAATGACGATCTGGCCAAGAACGGCTGCATCCAGATTTGCCAGTCCGCCTGAAAGCTGGGTTTCCAGAACGGTTTCAGTCCGCCCTGCCTGACGATCTTCGAGCAGTTCGCCGACACAGAAAATGACACCTAAATCTTCCGAAGTCGCAGCTGCGATCTTCTTGTTGATCAGTTCGTCCTTCTCGCCGAGCAGTTGACGTCTTTCACTGTGGCCGAGAATCACCCAGGAGCAGCCAATATCTTTGAGCATTTCAACAGCGGTTTCTCCCGTAAAGGCACCGGGAGCTGCAAACCATGTATTTTGGGCACCAAGCTGCACTTTCGAACCTGCCAGCTCGGCTTTAACGCTACTCAAGTAGACAAACGGTGGGCAAACGGCAATGTCGATCGCATCACCCAGACGCTGAGCTTCGGCAGCCACACCTTTGGCAAGTTCTTTGCCACTGGCAAGGTTGGTATTCATTTTCCAGTTGCCAGCCACAAACAGGCGACGCATAGGTGTATCCTTACTCAACGATAGATGCAGTTGAAATCGATAGCGTAAATGTGTTCGGTTGCCTGAAGATCAAAGTCCGCTGCTCAAATTCAGCTCAGCATTCTCTCAGATTCAAATAGACTCTGTTCGTTCAGACATTTCAGTCAATCGGTTCGCTGCAGGGGTAAGAGCCCAGCACTTCGAGGCGAACCGCATGAGTTGTCAGTTCATCCAGTGCTTTCTTGACACGAGTGTCCTTCATGTGCCCCTCGGCATCGATGAAGAAGATGTAACCGCTCTCGGGCCCACGCAATGGAAAGGATTCAATCCAGGTCAGGTTGATTTTGAGCCGTTTGAAGATTTCCAGAGCATTGGCTAGAGCCCCTGGCTTGTCGGCTGTCTGCAGCAGGATCGAGGTTCGATCCTGTCCTGTGGGGGCCATCGTACGGTCACCAAGCACAGCAAACCGCGTGATGTTCTGCGAGTTGTCTTCAATGTTCGCTGCCAGAATTTCCAATCCGTACTCCGTGGCTGCCTGGCGACTGGCAACTGCGGCGGCACCCGGTTTATCACGTCCCAGTTGAGCGGCTGTCGAAGTGCTGGTGACTTCAATCAGCCGGGCTTGAGGCATATTACGACTCAGCCATTCGCGGCATTGCGAAAGGGCTTGCGGTTTACTGTAGATCTCTGTGATTTCTCCACGGGCAGATCGCCCCAGCAGATTGTGATGAATGGCGAGTTGAACTTCCCCACAGATACGCAGTGGCAGGCGAGTGAACATATCGAGAGTGTCGATGATCCTGCCATCTGTACTATTCTCGATGGGCACCAGACCGAAGTCGGCATGGCCTCGATTCACCTCTTCAAAGACTGCGGCAATCGTATTCACGGGGATCAGATCGGCGGCCTCACCAAAACGCTCAATAGCCGCCATGTGAGTAAAGCTGAACGCCGGGCCCAGATAGGCCACTCGCTGGGTGCGAACCTGGTTGCGAATCGAGCTGAGAACTTGTCGCAGAACGCCTCGTAAAGCATGGGCAGGCAGTGGGCCGGAAGACTTTTCTTCAAGCTTCAATGCGAGGAGATCATCAGCCTTAGGATCAAAGAGCACAGCCTTTTTGTCGGGGGCTGCTTCGAGGAGCTTTAAAGTGGCAGAGGCTCTCTGGTTGAGAAGTTTGACAATTTCACCGTCGAGCTTCTCGATTTCCGTTTCAAGACTCGCTGTCGCCTTGACGGGATTGCCAGCAGTTTTTGCCGATCCGCTGGTGGAGGCTTTCGATGTTTTCTTGGTCGGCTGAGGCTTTGTGGCCATTTCCCGAGTATTCCCGAATGAGAGTGCCTAACCTGAATCCACATTAACACTTAACACTCTGACAGGTCGCGTATCAGTTAAGTGTCACATAACTCGTGAAAATTCAGGACGTTACGCTCTTTTACAGGTCTGTTTCCTGCTTTGTCAAGTTGGCAGAGTTCCCGAGATGAACTTACCATCCATAATCCAGTGGCAGGTGCCAAAATGACAGTTTTGGCGGGGGCTGTCATTTTGGCGTTATGTGCCAAAGTGGCGGCCACTTAAAGGTCAACGATTCTGTTGTAGGAGTTTCGTTTTTCATAACTGATTGTGGAATAAAAGATTGCATTCAGATCATGCATTCGTTTTGTGTTTGGCGCGATCTTTGCTTACTGATTGTGACCTGACGAAAGCTGCGGGCATGACTGACAGACTTCTGTCGAGACTTGTTTGCTGAGGCCTCTGCATCACGAACAGAATCGAGCGGCCATGGGGTTGCTGGGGTTCAAGGTGAGTCGGAAGTCTTTGTACAGAGTTTTGATGGGAAGTCAGACGCCAGTAGTCAACGTGGATACAACATCTTCAGATCAAGTCATCGAGGAGAATGAGATATGGCCGTTCAGGAAAAAGTGATTGGAATCGACTTGGGGACGACCAACTCTGTCGTCTCCGTGATGGAAGGTGGTGAAGTCAAGGTCATCGCCAATCAGGAAGGGAACCGGCTGACACCCAGTATCGTGGCCTTCACTGATAAAGGGGACAGGCTCGTGGGTGATCCTGCGAAACGCCAGGCCGTCACAAACCCTAAGAATACGATTTACTCCGTGAAGCGTTTCATGGGGCGACGCCACAGTGAAGTCGAGTCGGAAGAGAAACTCGTCCCTTACAAGGTGGTCGGTGGCCCCAGTGAATATGTGCGCGTCGAAGCGGGTGGGAAGGAATATACACCTCCCGAAGTTTCAGCGCTCGTGCTGCGGAAATTGAAGGAAGCTGCGGAAGCTTACCTCGGACACACCGTGACACGCGCTGTGATCACTGTCCCTGCGTACTTCAATGATGCACAGCGGCAAGCCACCAAAGACGCCGGTGAAATTGCCGGGTTGAAGGTCGAACGCATTATCAACGAGCCCACCGCTGCTGCGCTGGCTTACGGCTTACAGACCAAGAAAGACGAAAAGATCGCGGTCTTTGACCTGGGTGGCGGTACCTTTGATATCTCCGTCCTCGAAGTTTCCGGCGATCTCGTCGAGGTCTTGAGTACCAATGGCGATACGCACCTGGGTGGTGACGATTTCGATCAGGCCCTGCTTGATTTCATCGCTGATAAGTTCAAAGCTGAAAACGGGATTGAACTGCGCAAAGATCCGATGGCGCTGCAGCGTCTCCGCGAAGCCGCTGAAAAGGCCAAGAAGGAGCTCTCTTCCTCTCAAACGACCGATATCAATCTCCCCTTTATTACAGCTGATGCTTCGGGTGCCAAGCACTTGCAGTTGAATGTCACACGAGCTGAATTTGAAAAGCTGATTGATCACCTGATCGATCGCTGCAAGAAGCCTGTGGAGCAGGCCCTCAAGGATGCCAAACTCAAACCTTCCGACATCGATGAAGTGGTGCTGGTCGGTGGTTCGACTCGCGTTCCTAAAGTTCAGGAATTCGTGAAGAGCTATTTCGGCAAAGAGCCCAATCGCTCGGTGAATCCTGACGAAGTTGTGTCCATTGGTGCCTCAATTCAAGGGGGCATCATTGCTGGCGACGTCAAGGATATGCTTCTGCTCGACGTGACCCCGCTCTCGCTGGGGATCGAAACGGAGGGTGGGATCATGACCAGCCTTGTCGAACGAAACACGACGATCCCAACCAGTAAGAAGCAGGTGTTCTCAACGGCAGCCGATGGTCAGACAGCGGTCACTGTGAGTGTCTTCCAAGGTGAACGTCCGATGGCGCGGGATAATCGTCTCCTGAGCCAGTTCAATCTGGATGGGATCCCCCCTGCACCACGCGGTGTTCCTCAAGTGGAAGTTTCCTTCGATATCGATGTCAACGGGATTGTCAGCGTCAAAGCCAAGGACCTCGGGTCAGGCAAGGAGCAGTCAGTCAAGATCCAGAACGCCAGCGGTCTGGATCCTGCCGAGATTGAACGGATGAAGCGAGACGCTGAGTCTCATGCGGGCGACGACAAGAAACGACGTGAACTGGCCGAAGCAAGAAATAAGGCTTCGACCTCGGCATACGAAGTTGAGAAGTTGCTCAAAGAGCATGGCGAAAAGCTCGATGCGGGCTCGAAGTCGGCCATTGAAGCCGCGATTGCCCGCGTCAAGCAGGTCGAAACCGGCGAAGACGTCGCAGCCATCAACACCGCAGTCGAAGCTCTGCAGCAGGCCAGCTATGCAATGGCGCAGCATATCAATGCTCCCGGTGGTGCCGCAGGTGCTGCTGCCGATGATGGTGCTGCTTCTAAGGGAGGCGACGACGTCATCGATGCCGAATTTGAGAAGAAGAGTTAGAAAGGGATGGTATTGGGTTTTTGATGTTTGTTGTTTGAACCCGCAAGGTGTCTGCATGGCATAATTCCGTGCAAAACAGCAAACGATCATTGCCTGATCGCAACCTGTAAACACTCTTTCTGATCTGTCGTTTTGACATATCCACGACCCTGTGACGCCGAGCGCAAGCCCGGTCGCAGGGTCGTGTCGTAGATACTTTTGGATTTATTCTCAGCCTGTTCCAAGATCGCCATTCAGTTCTCGAAGCTGAATTTCATAGCCTTCGCGAAATCCAATCATCACAATTTCTGTCAAGATATTGGCAGCAACATACGGAGAAACATCCATGGCATTCCGAGCCGACAAACTGACTGTTAAAGCCCAGGAGGCGCTGCAGGAAGCTCAGCAACTGGCAGAAAATAACGGGCAACCTCAGGTGCAGCCTTTGCATCTGATCAAAGCCTTGTTGGACGAGTCGAGCGGCGTTGTGCGCCCGATTCTCGAAAAAATCGGCGTCCGGCTGACTCAACTCACCAGCCTGGTTGATAGCGAAATTTCGCGTTTACCGAAGGTTTCCGGGAGTTCATCTCAGGTGGGCGCGTCGAGTTCGCTCATGGATGTCCTCAACAAAAGCCAGCAGTTGGCTGACCAGATGAAGGATCAGTTCGTTTCGACCGAGCATCTGCTGCTGGCGCTGATCAAGAGTGACGACGTCGCTGGTCGATTGCTGAAGATGAATGGGGTTGAGGAATCCGATGTTCTCAAGGCCCTTCAGTCAATTCGCGGGCATCAGCAAGTGACTGATCAGAATCCGGAAGACAAATATCAGGCCCTCGAAAAGTATGGCAAAGACCTTGTCGCACTGGCTCGATTGGGGAAGATCGACCCCGTGATTGGCCGCGACAGCGAGATTCGTCGTGTGATTCAAGTCCTTTCACGCCGCCGCAAGAACAACCCCGTGCTGATTGGTGATGCCGGTGTCGGCAAGACGGCGATTGTCGAAGGCCTGGCTCATCGCATTGTGCTGGAAGATGTACCTCAAAACCTCAAAAACAAGCGTGTCATCGCTCTCGATATGGGAGCTTTGATTGCCGGTGCCAAATATCGCGGCGAGTTCGAGGATCGACTGAAGGCTGTGCTGAAGGAAGTGACCGAATCCGAAGGGAAAGTCATTCTCTTTATCGATGAGCTTCATACGGTTGTGGGTGCCGGTGCATCGGAAGGGGCTGTGGACGCTTCAAACCTGTTGAAGCCCGCCCTTGCCCGAGGTGAACTCCATTGCGTCGGAGCGACCACGCTCGACGAATACCGCAAATATATCGAGAAAGATCCTGCTCTCGAACGACGCTTCCAGCCAGTGCTGGTCAATGAACCCAGTGTGGAAGATACGATTTCGATTTTGCGCGGGCTCAAGGAGCGATATGAGTCTCATCACGGGGTCCGAATTACCGACGATGCAATTATCAGCGCTGCCAAACTGTCGGATCGTTACATCGCGGATCGCTTTCTGCCTGATAAGGCCATCGACCTGATCGATGAGGCTGCCAGCCGGTTGCGCATGGAAATGGATTCGATGCCAGCCGAAATCGACGAAGCCACACGAGCATTAACACGCCTGCAGATCGAGGCCACAGCTCTGACAAGAGAAACTTCTCCAGACAGTCAGCAGCGTCTGGCCTCCATCCGGAAAGAGATTGCCGAAAAAGAAGAATCGGTGACGGCTCTCAAAGCGCGCTGGCAGACCGAGAAAGAAGCACTTTCCGGCATTCGCCCCATGAAGGAAAAAATCGAGAAATTGCGAACGGCTTATGAGCAGGCCTTCGCTCAGGCACAGCGAACGAATAACAACGAAGATTTTGTGCGTGCTTTCCAGACGGAGCAGGAACTGAAAGCCGCTCAGGCCGCGTTGCAGGCAGCCGAATCCCGAGTGGCCACTTTAGACAACACCCAGCGGCTTCTTCGCGAAGAAGTGACTGATGAGGATATCGCCAGAGTGGTCAGCCATTGGACGGGGATTCCCGTGGCCCGCATGATGCAGACGGAAAAAGCCAAACTGCTTTCGATGGAAGATCAGATTCATAAGCGGATGATCAACCAGGAAGAGGCTGTCACAGCGGTTTCGAATGCCGTCCGCCGCGCTCGTTCGGGTATGCAGGACCCCAATCGACCGATTGGCTCCTTCATGTTTCTGGGGCCGACAGGTGTTGGCAAGACGGAACTCTGTAAGGCCCTTGCAGAGTTTCTGTTTGACGACGAAAAGGCGATGGTGCGTATCGATATGAGCGAGTTCATGGAAAAGCACTCCGTGGCTCGTCTTATTGGCGCACCACCTGGTTATGTGGGCTACGAAGAAGGCGGCAAGCTGACAGAGGCTGTTCGCCGCAGGCCCTACAGCGTGCTGCTGCTTGATGAAGTCGAGAAAGCCCATCGCGATGTATTCAACGTCTTGCTGCAGGTTCTCGATGATGGCCGTTTGACGGATGGTCAGGGACGAACTGTGGACTTCACGAATACGATCATCGTCATGACATCGAACATCGGCAGTCAGCTCATTATGGATCTTTCCGGAACTGATGATGAAGGGGAAATTTACAGCCGAGTAATGGGAGCACTGCGAAAAGAGTTCTTGCCAGAGTTTCTCAACCGTGTGGATGAAGTGATTGTCTTCCATCCATTGGGCAAAAAGGAAATCCGGCAGATTGTCGATCTGCAGCTCGCAAAACTGATCAAGCGGCTGGCGGAACACGACATTCGCCTGGAAGTGAGCGACAGCGTGAAGGATGTTCTCGCGACCGAAGGTTACGAC
>JAIXUU010000458.1 GCA_027483405.1 Planctomyces sp.
CCTTCACAACTATTGGCAGGAGCAGTGCCCATGAGTGCGAGTTCGTACGGCGGCTTAATGTTCTCATCCGATGAGGCGAGGCTTCCACGACCAGAAACTCTATCAGTCAGCAGGACCTCGAAAACGTGGTTCCTGCAGCCGAAATGCCTGCTGCTGTTGATGTTGTGTGGATGCCTATGGTTGACACCAAAGCCAGGATTTGCTGCCGTCGATCCAGTGCCTGGCGCACCACCCCGCGAAGATGCACCAATTCCTGAGGGTTCAGGTGCGAAAAGTTCAGGTGCTGAAGCGAAGTCCCCCAGTGCACCACTCATCCCTCAGGGTGTGGCCCCTGCGGAAAAGGATGGATTATCAGTTGCCAATGGCAATGCTCCTCTCGCTGGTCAACCACTGGGGCAGTTCGTCCGTGTGACAGCACCCATCAACGATGTGGTCTTCAATCAGATCACGGGGACAGCACAAAAACTCCAGGCGACTGCCACTGCCGAAAATCGACCAGCCGTGATGGTGCTCGAAATCGAACCGGGAGTCAGCCCACCGCATCAGGTGCAGGGACTGGTTCGTTTCCTGCTTTCGGCACAGACCCCGCGTGTGCGATTTGTGGCCTGGGTCCCTCAGACAGTCACCGGTCGGCAGGCGATGGTCGCACTGGCCTGTCAGGATGTTGTCGTGAAACCAGATGCTGAGCTGGGAGACTTAGGTCGCGGCGAGAAATTACCCGAAGAAGATCAGCAACTCTTGCAGATGATTGCCTCCCGGCGGGTCAACCCTCGCGTCAGTTCAGCCGTCTTGTCAAGTCTGACCAATCGAGAGGCAGTGCTGTGGAAGGTGACTGTCGAAAAACCAGGTGCTGGTGGTGAAAAAGGGACAGACATCCGTTTTGTCGATGCGGAAGAACTAAAGCAACTCCAGGCATCGCAAGCTGTCATTCTGGAAACTCAGCGGCTCAAAGAAGTCGGTCTGGTCGGGCGATTCAGCGGTGAAACTTTGCGAAGCTGGGGTATGGTTTGCACTCAGACAGCTGAAACCAAGACCGAAGTGGCCGATCTTTACCAGTTGCCCAAAGAATCCATGCGGATCAGGCCGGCCGAAGAGCAGCAGAAGGTGGGGATCATTCGACTGGATGGCATCATCAATCAGATGAATGGGACATTTCTGCGCAGGCAGATTGCCAGATATCAGGCCCAGGGAGTCGAACTGCTGATTATCGAAATTGACTCGCCGGGCGGACTGGCAACCGTCAGTTCCGAACTGGCCGAACTGATTGCGAGCCTCTCCGAAGAGAAGATCCGCACAGTGGCGTGGATTCCCCGGCAGGCAATCAGCGGTGCGGCCATGGTCGCTCTGGGCTGTGATGAAATCTACATGGCACCAACTGCCAAGATGGGAGATGTGCAGCCGATTGAAGCTCGCCCTGGTGAAGCCTTTGAGCGTGTTCCCGATAAGGTGATGACCGTGATCAGGGCCACCTTGCTGGCGCTCGCGAAGCAAAAAGGGCGTCCCGAGGCAATTGCGGCTGCGATGGCTGACCGGGGAACGCGAGTGTTCCGTATGCGGGAGAAATCTTCGGGACGCGTTTGGTTTATGACAGAGGAAGAGGCCGAAGCCGCTGGCGATTTGTGGGAAAAAGGGCCACAACTGGAAGAGACTCGCGGTGAAATGGTGATTACGCTCACGGCTCCGCGTGCTGTCGAACTCAAAATGGCAGATGGCATTGTGCCGGATCTGGATGCGCTTAAGGAAAAACTGGGGATTTCTGCAGACCTCAGGCTCCAGCCGATCAAACCCAGTTGGGTCGATTCACTGGTCTTTGTGTTGAATACCACCCCCATGAAGGTCTTGCTGTTGATGGTGGCACTGGGGGCACTTTATCTTGAGGCTCACTTCTTCACCGGGATTTTGAGTATTGTCTCGGCCACCAGCTTTACCCTGTTTTTCTGGGCTGCGTTTTTAGGAGGAACTGCCGGCTGGCTGGAAGTTTCACTTTTCCTCCTGGGAGTGGTGTTGATTGCCATGGAGATTTTCGTGATTCCAGGGTTTGGAGTTACCGGGATCTCAGGGATCCTCCTGGTGCTGACTTCGCTGGTCATGGCCATTGAATCGTTTCGCCATGTCGATGCCTGGGGAGTCTCCATCAATATCGCTCATGGATTAGGCACCATCTCGGCAGCGATGGTGGGTGTGATGATCTTTGGATTTTTCGTGAGCAAGTACCTCCCGAACCTCCCCTGGATGGAAGCCATGATCCTGGCACCTCCTGGTGGTGCAGCGGCTATCGAAGCCACAGGCAGGCCTCGTTTAAGGCATGACGAACTCCAGGCGATTTCTGCGGACTTAATGGGAGCTCATGGTGTGGCCACCACTGTGCTAAGGCCTTCCGGTAAAGCTCGAGTCGGGCAGCAGATTCTGGATGTGGTGAGTGATGGTGGCTTTGTTCAACCGGGAACTCCCATCGAAGTCATTTCTGTCGATGGAGTACGGATCGTCGTACGACCGGCTGAAAGTCACCCGGTGTAATTCCACTCGCAAAGCGATACCTTTCCGTGCCGTTCCCAAAGAGATTTTGCGAACAACACCGCATGCGGGGGAATGCTCATCGCGGAATCACGCTCAGCCGACCGTAATCATGTTGATTGTTATCGAGAGTTGATGGATTCATCAGAGATCGGGATCTTCCATTCCGGGTCAATATTCGAGATGATTCCGTGAAACGTGCGGCCCGGAGAAAAGGACAGCAAGATGCCGGCTTGGTATGAGGTTATTCGAGTGGGTAAAGTGCCTTATGGAAAAGGTGTCTTTGCCATCCGGACAATTACCGCAGGTGAGACAATCGGCAAGGTCACCGGAAAAGTGATCGAAGATCCCGAGTACACTTCGACTTACTGCATCGATCTGGGAGATGGGGTCAAATCGCTGGAACCACGGGGCCCGTTCCGCTATTTGAATCATTGCTGCGAGCCAAATGCGAAATTGTTTCTGCATGAAACAGTCTATGAAGACGGCACACCTGGCCCGACGGAAGTGACGGTTGAGGCTCTCTGCACGATTGAACCAGAGGAAGAAGTCCGCATCGACTACGCCTGGGACATTGTCGGCGCGATCCCTTGTCTGTGTGGCGCCAGCCAATGCCGGGGTTGGATTGTCGATCCCGAGCAGCTTCCCAAGTTATTGAAAAAGCAGAAAAAACTGGCGGAACGCGACAAAGCCCCACAAAAATCGAAGTAACATATTGCCCAGAAATATGTTGCATCGAAACAGCTTTACCGTTAGGGCGAGATTCAGTCGGGATCAAATCCTCTGTATGGTTGACGACAGGCGGAGCAATCGCCATGATTCGCGGTTTCTGGCTTTGAACCAACAAGAGCTTTTGGGTGCGCACGATTAAGGTCGTGCAGGAGTCTGGTGCATGGGTCGTTATACGGGTCCTAAGGGACGTGTGAATCGTCGGTTGGGTGCAATCGTTTTCGAAAATGCCGGTGCCATTCGTGCGCTGGAGCGTCGTAATACTCCGCCAGGTATGGCCGAGCGAAGAAGAAAACTGTCCGCCTACGGGACAGCTCACTTCGAAAAGCAGAAGATCAAGTATTACTATGGCTTGCGCGAAGCACAGCTGCGTAAATACTTCGAAATGGCCCGCGCCAAGAAGGGGAATACCGGAGAGTTTCTCCTCCTGACCTGTGAGCGTCGGCTGGATAATATTGTCCGACGTGCCGGGTTCACCAAGAGCCGCCTTCAGGCCCGACAGGGGATTGTGCACCGTCACTTCCAGTTAAATGGTCACACCGTTGACATTCCGTCGATTCTGGTCAAACCAGGCGACGTGATCACTCTGCGGAACCGCCCGAACGTTAAAGAGCTTTATGCCGACCTGGTTGAGAGCGCCTCTCTTCCTTCAGTCGACTGGCTGGCCGTTGATCGTAGCGGGTTTGAGATCCGCGTGATGGCTCTGCCGACAGCCACTGACATCAGCCTGCCCGTCGAGATTGGTCTCGTCGTCGCCCTCATGTCACGATAATCAGTTGTTACGATAAACCGTCCATTCGGGCTGTGAAATTTCAATTTCGGATTTCGACATGCCTGCGGAAATCATCATGAGGCCCTCGAAGGATCATCCTTCGAGGGCTTATTGTTTGTTGTCGATCGTGAGTTGGTCTTTGGTCAAATTGTCTTGAGTTCAACTGAAACGAAGTCCCAGGCGTTCTGCCGAATCTTCTGCTGATGGGCACATTTATGTCCGATGATCGATATCCCACTATTCTCCTGTTCGGTGCCCCAGGTGTGGGGAAGGGGACGCAAGGGACAATTCTGGGTCAGATTCCCGGTTTCTTTCATCTGGCCTGTGGCGATGTTTTCCGATCGCTCAACATTCGCTCTCCTGAAGGCCGGGAAATCTACGACCACAGTTCGCGCGGCGAACTCGTTCCAGATGAATTGACAGTCCGCGTCTGGAATAAGGCGCTCCTGGGGCATATTGCTGTCTCGCGTTTTCGACCGCCGGAAGAAATTCTGATTCTGGATGGCATTCCCAGAACGGTGACTCAGGCGGAAATTCTCAACTCGACGATCAACGTCCTGAAGGTCATTCATCTCATCTGTGCTGATCATGAGCAGATGATCGACCGAATCAAGCGCAGAGCGATTCGCGAAAATCGGGCCGACGACGCTTCGGAAGAGGTGATCCGGCGACGCTTCGAGGTGTACCGCCGCGAGAGCGACCCTGTGATCAATTGTTACGACTCGGATAAAGTTGCATTCGTGGATGCTTTGCAGAGACCATCAAAAGTCTTGTCAGACATCCTGCAGATTCTCATTCCCGTACAGGCTGAGTGGCTCCAATCACTGGACGAGACTCCTTGAATCCCGGTATCTGTCGAATGAGATGGCATGCGATCATATCGATTATGGACTCACAACTCGGGATCTAGGGAAGTCGCACCTCAGATGGTGATTCCCGCCGGGCCTCAGTTGCGATAGAATAAGGATGCACTGGGAGAACGAGCCCGTATAGCAGGGGAACAATCCATCATGACAACACTGCTGGGCTCAAAATTACTCACCGCAGAAGAATACGGGCAACTGGATAACGACGGCCGGCTGACAGAACTCGTCCGTGGGAGAGTTGTTGAGCTGAATCGGCAGTACACATCGCATGGTTTTTTCTTAAGTCGGATCAATGCACTTCTGTGGTCTTATGTGCAGAAACATAATCTGGGGCGAGTCGTCGGAGGTGATGCTGGTGTCGTGCCACAACACGATCCGGATACTGTGCGTGGTCCGGATCTCGCCTTTTATAGCCATCAACGAATCCCGGCAGGTTCGTTACCTGAGGGATACTGGCCAGCCAGCCCCGAACTGGTCATCGAAATACGCTCTCCAAGCGACCGCTGGAAAGATATCCTGCACAAGGTGGCTGAATATCTGAATGCCAATGTTCTCACCGTGGCCGTCATCGACCCCAGCTCCAAACACGTCCATGTTTACTCAGCCGATCATGAAGCGAGGATTTTGACCAGTGACGACCATTTAACGTTTCCCGATATCCTGCCGGGTTTTGAAGTCGTCGTGGGCAGCCTGTTTGAATAATTCATACACAACGGCTGTCTGAGTACAGCCAGTGCTCGCTTCGCCTTTATCCAGATCATGACTTTTTCGTTGAAATGAACCAGACAATGCAGTTGCCGATCATCTCGCTCGACGAAACGCCCAGCTTGCCACAAGCCAGCGCTGGCTTGCCCGCCAACTCCAAAGGGACTTACGCCTTCGTCAGTCTGGGTTGCCCCAAGAATCTCGTCGATAGCGAACGCATGCTCGGTACGCTCTCCGAGGAAGGCTACTCGCTGGTTCCTAATCCCGAAGGAGCAGATTTCGTCGTCATCAATACTTGCGGCTTCATCGACAGTGCCCGCGAAGAATCAAAATCGGTCATCCGCGAAATGCTCCAGCTAAAGTCTCACGGCGGAACTCGTGGTGTCATCGTCGCTGGCTGTCTGCCAGAACGTATGGGTGGCGCACTCCTGCAGGAAATCCCGGAGATCGACCATGTCATGGGTGTCTTCAGCCGGGAAGAAATTGGCAAAGTCGCCGATCGAATGGTCGGTGGAGCACGCGAACAACGCGAAGTTTTCCGTCCTGCCCCCATCAGGGCCATGGATGACCGATTGCGTTTAAGAGTCACTCCCAAACACTTTGCATATTTGAAAATCTCAGAAGGTTGTGATCGAACCTGTACGTTCTGCGCGATTCCTAAAATGCGTGGGAAGCACATCACCAAGCCGATTGAAATGGTCGTTCAGGAAGCTCGCGAACTGGCTGCCGATGGCGTCAAAGAACTGATTCTTGTGGCACAGGATACGACCTACTATGGCCTCGATCTGTATGGTCGAGTGCGTCTGGCAGAGCTGCTTAGAGAGGTGGAAAAGGTCGAGGGGATTCAGTGGATCCGCCTGATGTACCTCTACCCGATTCACTTCACGGATGAACTCATTGACACTATTGCCGGCTCAGGCAAGATTCTGCCTTATCTCGATCTCCCCTTGCAGCACATTAACGACACGATGCTGCGGAGAATGCAGCGTCGCACGAACAGAGCCGCCACCGTGGAATTGCTCGATAAACTGCAGGATCGGATTGCGAATCTCACGATCCGTACCACCTTCATCACTGGTTTCCCGGGAGAGACCGATGCCCAGTTCGAAGAACTCTGCCAGTTTGTCGATGAAGGTCGCTTTGCCAGATTAGGCGCGTTCACCTATTCCTATGAGCCGGGAACACCGGCTGTGCGACTCCCCGATCATCTTCCCGAAGATGTCAAAGCAGCCCGGCGTGATCGACTCATGGAAATTCAGCAGCCGCATGCGTTTGCCTTTGCTGATCAATGGATTGGCTATGAACTCGATGCCGTACTCGACCGCAAGATCGACGAGCAGACGTGGCTCGGCCGCTGCTTTTTCGATGCGCCGGACATCGATGCGAATGTCTTCGTGACTGGTGAAAACCTGCGCGCAGGTCAGATGATTCCCATCGAAATCACGGCTCGCGACGGCTACGACTTGCGGGCAGTCGCTATCCCGAATGACGCCGATCTCCCAGCCGGCGAGTAAATCTCCGGTGGATTATTGTTGTTAATCCTTTGTCGGTTAGAGAGTTGCGACATTCCCTTTGCTTTCCTATTGCGTACAGTTGTCTGGACAAGTATTGTTAAAACAATAGATATTCCATGGCCTGTCGAATTTGCAACCAACGTGGCGAGCTGAGGGATTTTTACACATCATGGAGATTCACTCCATCAATCCACCGGCTCAAAGAGCTTTGAAAATCAACGTGTGGAAGTTCTGGGCCACCTATCTTGTCACGATTGCTGTTGCCATCTTCATTGTGGTCATCATCTGCCAGAGTGGCGAACAATTGCTGGTCAACGGCAGCCATGCTGTCACCAGTGTTGCAGACAAGCCTCAAGACTTAACGACAGCCAAAAACGGGAAGCCGGCCGTTCATCTGGTGGCACAACTCATGTTTGCCATGGCCACGGTCTTAATCGTCGGTCGCTGCCTGGGTCAGGTGTGCCACCGGCTGAATCAACCGGCTGTGATTGGTGAAGTTCTTGCCGGGATTGCTCTGGGCCCATCGCTGCTGCTGGGAACCATTTTCCCGCAAGCCACAGCCACGCTCTTTCCTGACACCGTGATGCCGGCTCTCAGTGTGATCGCCCAGTTGGGGGTGATCCTGTACATGCTGAACGTGGGCCTCGAGTTCGACATCTCGGCACTTCGTTCGAAAGGCCACCAGTCCCTTGCCATTTCTCATGGAAGTAT
This sequence comes from Planctomyces sp., assembly GCA_027483405.1. Taxonomy (GTDB): domain Bacteria; phylum Planctomycetota; class Planctomycetia; order Planctomycetales; family Planctomycetaceae; genus Planctopirus. Next base: position 7,812 of record JAIXUU010000458.1, read on the forward strand.
CATTTTCCCCATGATTCTCGGCTGCATGGCTGCGATTGCCCTTTATCCGTCACTGGCTGGCGAAGCTGCCAGTTTTACCCCCTTTGTTCTATTCGTGGGTGTCAGCCTTTCGATTACGGCTTTTCCTGTGCTGGCTCGTATTCTCGCCGATCGCGGGATGTCACAGACTCCGCTGGGTGTCATGGCACTCACTTGTGCCGCTGCGGACGATGTGACCGCCTGGTGCCTGCTAGCGATTGTCATCGGAATCGTACAATCGACTGCGGCCGATGCCATCTGGGTTGTCAGCTGTGCTGTCATGTACTGCCTGTTCATGCTGCTGGCCTTTAAACCCTTGTTAACCCGCATCACGACATCCTCCACTGTGGCCGGGATCCAGAATTCTGGCGGCGAAGAAATGGGTGAAAGCCGCAGTTCAAGCCAGGTGATCTTCCTGCTGGCCATGGGGCTCATCTCGGCTGGAATCACTGATATGATCGGGATTCATGCACTATTTGGTGCGTTTCTTTTCGGTGCGCTCATCTCGCATCGATCGGCCGCAGGGAAGGGACTTGCCATTCTGCTCAACGCCTTCGCACCTGTCATGCTCCCCGCGTTTTTCGCCATCACGGGTTTGCGCACACAAATCGGTCTGCTCTCCTCATTCACTGATATGCTTATCTGCCTGATGCTCATCGCATTGGCAATTCTGGGGAAATTCGGCGGCAGCTATCTGGCAGCTCGCTGGACGAACGTTTCGCACTTCGATGCATTGCGCATTGGTTCGCTGATGAACACCCGCGGGTTGATGGAGTTGATCGTCTTGAATCTGGGCCTCGATCTGGGGGTCCTCTCTCCGAAACTGTTCACGATGCTGGTCATCATGGCCATTGTCACCACGATGATGACTGGCCCCTGGCTCGCATGGATCGACCGGAAAGAAAAATCCAGTCCGCCATCCCTCAATTGAAACACATCAGTATGGGATTGTTGCGGGTGTTCCTGGTGGCTCAGCCGAGTTTGGAGCCATTCGGCACCGCTTGATCAGGAACAGCGAGAATGACCGATCCATCGGGATGGTAAAATCCTGTCACCAGACATTCCGACCGGACTGGGCCGATCTGTTTCACAGGAAAATTGACAACGCCAATCACCTGCTTTCCGAGAAGTTGCTCTTTCTCGTAACGGGTTGTGATCTGGGCACTCGATTTCTTCAGCCCAATGGCCTCGCCAAAGTCGATGGTCAACCGATAAGCCGGCTTTCGAGCTTCGGGAAAATCCTGGACTTCGACAATGGTTCCCACACGCAGTTCGACCTGCTCAAAATCTTCCCAGGTGATCAATTCTTGTCGCATGGCCGGGCGATTCAATTCGACGATCCTTTTCGCTGGAGTTTTATCAGAACGCCAGATGTTGACAGTGTGACACAGCCACAGGTTCTCAATTTTTCAACGGGTTTTCGTATCTCTCCCGGCGAATTCCAGCGACTTTAAGCCTGCCAGCCAGCGTCTTTTCAGGAACTTGCCGTTCGCTGTGCGAGCCTACCTCTGTCGGGTTATACTACGCCGGGACGCTTTCCTTAGCCTTTTCGGTGCAAATACAATGGCTTCGTTGACATACGAATCTGCAGGGGTTGATCTCAAGCTTTACGATGAGGCGATGAAGCGGTTGCCCGCGCTCATGGCTCGAACTCATACACCGCGGGTTGTGGCGATCAACGACGCCTTTGGAGGTTTGTTCCGTCTCAATCACAGCCGCAAACCAGGGCAGCACAGTTACGAAGACCCTGTGCTGGTTTCGGGGACTGATGGCGTGGGCACCAAACTCAAAGTGGCCATTCAGCTCAAGAGCTATAAGACGGTTGGTATCGATCTGGTGGGGATGTCTGTCAACGATGTGCTCTGCATGGGAGCCGAGCCTCTTTTCTTCCTCGATTATCTCGCATTAGGAAAAGACGATCCGGACCTTGTCGCCAGCCTCGTCGAAGGAGTTGCCAAAGGCTGCGAAGAATGTGGAGCAGCTCTCTTAGGTGGCGAAACCGCCATTATGCCCGATATCTACGCGGCCGGTGATTTTGATATGGCTGGCTTTTGTACGGGTGTCGTCGAACGCAAGCGGCTCATCGACGGAAAAGCGGTCAAACCAGGCGATGTGCTCATTGGTTTGCCTTCCAGTGGGTTCCACTCGAATGGTTACAGCCTCGTGCGCAAAGTGGTCTTCGAAGTTGCCAGGCTGAAGGTTGATCAACAGATTCCCGAACTTGGCACGACGGTCGGCGAAGCCTTGCTCAAGCCCACGCGGCTGTATGTTCGTCAGGTGCTGAGTGTCTTGCGGCGATACACCAGCCGGATTGCGGTGAGTGGGCTGGCACATATCACAGGTGGTGGTCTTCGCGATAACATCGAGCGATTTCTGCCACCCGGCGCCCATGTGGTGATTGATCGAAAATCGTGGGAAGTCCCGGCACTCTTCCGCTGGTTACAATCATTAGGCGGTATCGATCGGGAAGAGATGTATAAAGTCTTCAATATGGGGATCGGGTTTGTCCTGATTGTCAGACCGCAATTTGCTGCCAGTATTGAAAAGCAGCTTCTCGCTCTGGGCGAAAATCCTGTTCGCATTGGCGAAGTCAAGAGTGGAGAAGCCGGCGTGGAGTACGTGGGATGACAACGGACAATCGGCAGCTCCAGGCCAACTATCTGCGAGTGCTGATGGTCTTCGTCCGCAATGCTCTGGTGCGCGAGCTCTCGTTTCGCAGCAATTTCATGATCACGTTGTTCTCGCGACTTTTCTGGTTTGCGGCTCAAATCGTGATGTTCGATCTGATATTTCGCGTCGTCCCGCAAATCAACGAGTGGACGAGAGCCGAATACTTTGGCTTTATGGCCACTGGCATGCTGATCAACGCGATCGTCGAGGCGATCTTCATGCCCAATTGCGCCAACTTTAGCGAGATGATCCGCACGGGTTCACTCGATTTTGCTTTACTCAAGCCGATAGACACTCAGTTCCTCGTCTCGTTTGAAAAGATGGATCTCTCCATGGCGAACCAGATTGTGTTTGCCATCGGGCTACTGGGGTATGCGATCTATCAGAATGGTGTCTGGCCCTCGGGATGGGTGCTGGTGATCTATCCGTTACTGCTGCTCTCGGCTGTCGCCTTTTTCTACAGCCTCATGCTGGCACTGGCAGCGTCCAGTATCTGGCTGGGCAGAAACCAGGGTCTGCTCGATTTCTGGTTCTATGTGACCGTCTTTGCCCGCTACCCGGCCAGCATTTACAGCGGTTCGCCGATTGGAGAACTCATACGGTTCACATTCCAGTTCGTGATTCCCATTCTGCTGGTTGTGACTGTCCCCGCGCAGGTCGTCATGTCCATGATTTCGGCACCATCCCTGTGGACGTTATTGACCTTAGTCGCTGCTGGATTTTCGCTCTTATGTTCGCGCTGGATATTTCAGTTCGCACTGACCCAGTATCGCAGTGCCAGTTCTTGAGCCTGTATACGAAACAGTGCCGAAGAAATCAGTCTGAATTGTTCAGCCCGTAAGTGGCAGAGTGACGGCACGGGAGAATCGTTCGTACAACCGGGCGTAATGCCCCTGCCTGGCTAGCAACTGGTGATGATTTCCCCGCTCGATGATTTCCCCATGATCGAGAACCAGAATGGTGCTGGCCTCACGAATGGTACTGAGCCGGTGGGCCACGACAAAACAGGTGCGGCCCTGCATCACCACTTTGAGTGCCTGCTGCAGGCGAATCTCAGTCACGATATCGATACTGCTCGTGGCTTCGTCGAGAATCAGAATTCGTGGATTAGCCAATAAAGCCCTCGCAAAACAGACCATTTGTCTTTGCCCAAGCGAAAGCTGAGCACCACGTTCTCCCACCGGGGTTTCAAGACCTTGCGATAACCCGCTGAATTCCTCCCAGCAACCCAATTGCCGACAGACACGTTCGACTTCTTCGAAAGAGGCATCGGGCCGGGCAAATCGGATGTTATCCAGCACCGTTCCCGCGAAGAGGAAGTTGGTTTGCAGGACAATTCCGATCTGCTTATGGAGAGATTCACTCGTCACCGTCCGCAGATCGACTCCATCCACGCGGATCTGGCCCGCATCGGGGAGCCAGAAGCGAGCCACAAGATTGATGATCGATGTCTTGCCACTTCCCGTATGACCGACCAGAGCAATCGTTTCACCCGGTTCGGCTTTGAAGTTGATCCCCTTCAAAACAGGCCGGCCAGGTTCATAACTGAACCACACATTGTCGAACTCCACTTGACCTCGCACATCGGGCAAAGGTCTGGCATCCGGTAAGTCGGTCCATTCCGGCGGCGTATCCAGCAGTGCAAACAATCGCTCAGCGCCGGCCATCGCTGTCAGTGCCTGATTGTACTGATTGCCAAGAATCTGAATCGGCGAGAAGAACATGTTCGCCATAAAGAAAAAACCGAC
>JAIXUU010000238.1 GCA_027483405.1 Planctomyces sp.
CTTTCCCGTTCGTCGCGAGCGGGGACAATTGAAGTTCAGCAGGTTCAGTATTGCGGTTCGCATCCTTCTGATCGCTTATCTGCTGTACGCTCTGGGAACGTGGCTTTGGTCCCTGGGATGGGAAACGCCATCTGGTCAGTGATCATGATGAAACCGCACAGGCCATATAACGAACTGATCAATTTCCCATGAATCTCAAAACAGGTGGTTAGCTATGGATGATCGAGCACAATTCGCTGTCGGCTGGGGAACACTCTCGTTGATCAACGCGGGCCTGGCTCGCGCCTACGACCGCAGTGGCCTCATCTGGTGGCTTCTCTCCCTCCTGCTCGGCCCGATTGCCACTTTCCTCCTGGTGATCCTCGGAAAAGCCCGACCATTCGTTTGAGGGTTGAATTTACTTGGGAGTATTAACTTCGGGTGGCACGTCCCTGAGGTCTTCCGAAGGGCGTGGTTCTTAATCAATGGCGTCAAGTCGCGATCTCCGTCGGTTTCATTTGATGGACCACCATTAAGTGAGGCCGTACCCTATTCCATAGGCAGATATGGAAATTCGATGCACATTCAAACCGATGCCGATGGCAAGCCTCTTTTCCGAAAAGTCAGGAAGAGATTCGATCATCTCAGTCAACCCAGGGAACTCACTTTCTCATCCTATCGAGGCCACCAGTTCTTCTTGAAAAGGCGGCCCTGCGAATGGTTTGTGGAGTCACTTGAGGAGGGTCTGCATCAGGGGAATGTGGATCTTTGGTGCTGGGTGATAATGCCGGAGCACGTTCACCTGATCGTTTCGCCACGCGATCCCCTCCTGGAAGTCGGAACGTGGATTGGCCAAATCAAGTCAAATGTTTCGCGCAAAGCTGTTGCGTGGCTTAAATCAGAGGCTCCTCACTGGCTGGCGCAAATCACTGTGAGGGAGGGGAATAGAAAGAGGCATCGATTCTGGCAACCCGGCGGTGGGTACGACCGCAACATCACCCACGAAACCACGCTGGAGTCAATGATCCAATACATTCATCTGAATCCCGTGCGGCGTGGACTCGTCCAGCGGCCCGAAGAATGGGAGTGGTCAAGTGCGGCTGAGTTTTCTGGCTTGCCTCCCAGTCATTTGTCGGTAGATCGGACTTTGCCTCATATCAAGTAAGGAGCCATCTGTCTTCAGATGAGCCGGCAGACCACGCCCTTCGGAGGACCTCAGGGCGTGCCACACATCGTCAGAGCTTACGAGCGATTTCCTCGAACGTCTGTCAACTTGCCAGAAGTGGAGGTAGCTGCCATTCTTGTGCGGGAAATCGTTCCTTACCGGGTAGTGCCATGCTTTATCAGCGAATTATTCCCTGTCTCGACGTGCATGCAGGACGTGTCGTGAAGGGTGTGAACTTTCTCAATCTGCAGGACGCGGGCGATCCCGTCGAAGTGGCTGCACGTTACGAACGCGATGGTGCCGACGAACTGGTCTTCCTCGACATCACCGCCAGCCACGAGGAACGGGGCATCATCCATGATGTTGTCCGCCGAACCAGCGAAGTCTGCTTCATGCCTCTGACTGTCGGCGGCGGGATTCGCAATCTCGACGATATCCGCACACTGCTCCAGGCGGGTTGCGACAAGGTCTCGATCAACTCTGCAGCCGTCAAAGACCCCGAATTTGTGCGGGCCGCCGCTCTCAAGTTTGGCAAACAGTGCATTGTCGTCAACATCGATCCCCGACGAGTCACACAGCCCGATGGTTCCGTCAAGTGGGAAGTCCACATCAATGGCGGCCGCAAACCCACAGGGCTGGAAGCGGTCACCTGGGCGAAAGAGGTCGAACGCCTGGGGGCGGGCGAAATCGTCCTCACTTCGATGGACGCCGATGGCACTAAGGACGGCTACGACTTCGAGATGACCCGCGCCGTAGCGGATGCCGTCGAAATCCCCGTCGTCGCCAGTGGCGGTGCCGGGCATCCCGAGCACTTAAGGCAGATTCTGCAGGAAGGCCACGCCAGTGCTGCACTGGCAGCCAGCATCTTCCACTACGGCACGCATCCCATTGGTGAAACTAAGGCGTACCTGCTCAAGCACGGCGTCCCCATCAGGCTGAATCAGCCCATTCCCTGATGATCCCGGCAAATGGAGTGGTTGAAGTCATCGCGAGCGTTGTAGACTTTAACAGTGAGTTCGATCGGCTTTCAGATGGCAAACATTATCAAGTGTGAGGCAGTGCGATGTCTTACGGAAATCAGCCTCGGCGTCGTGGCTTTCGAGTTCAGATCCTGATTGGACTGGCGATTGCCGGCTTTGCACTGGTGAGGTACTTCGCCAGTCTGGATGTGAACCCTGTCACGGGGGAACGGCAGTTTGTGGCGATGTCGCCTCAGCAGGAACTGGCACTGGGCCAGCAATCGGCTCCCGAGATGGCGCGCGAAATGGGGGGCGTTGTTCCGCCCAATGACCCCAGAGCCGCCATGGTCCGGCAAGTGGGGCGAAAGCTCGTGGAATCTTCCAAAGCCAAAGACAGCCCCTGGCAGTTTCAGTTTCATCTCCTGGCCGACCCGAAAACCATCAATGCCTTTGCACTCCCGGGCGGGCAGATTTTTATCACGATGGGGCTCTATTCTCGATTGGAAAACGAAGCTCAACTGGCGGGTGTCCTGGGGCATGAAATCGGCCATGTGATCAATCGACACAGTGCCGAGCATATGGCCAAAGGTCAATTAGGGCAGATGCTGGCCACAGCCGCTGGAGTCGCCGCCAGTGACGAAAACAGCAGTGGCAGAAATGCTCAGATGGCAGCCATGGTTGTCCACCAGATGCTGCAGATGAAGTACAGCCGGGGAGATGAATCCGAATCGGATGCTTATGGTCTGGTGGCGATGGCAGAGGCTGGATACGACCCCTCGCAAATGCTGGGCGTCATGCGAATACTGGCGGAGGCCAGCCAAGGCAACCGTCAGCCGGAGTTTCTGGCTTCTCATCCCCATCCCGAAAGCCGGATTCAGCAAATCGAGGCATGGCTCAAAAAGAATTACCCCCAGGGCTTGCCATCAAACCTCACGGATGGTGGTTCACTGAATTCGTAGTTGCCAGCCTGTGGCAACATGCACACTGTGCCATCCTCATAGCTCGGGATGAGCATGCCCGATATCTCTGCAATTCATGCACAAAATTGTCCCGCTGCATGCTTGCCCGGGGCTGCAAGCATGCCACGAAACGCTTGTCATTTTCTTAGGAAATGCGTTTCAAACCGATTGCGTCGTCAACCAGGGGAGTGGATTACCAGCCTTGGGAAGACGCAGCAGTTGCACACTCGTGACGGCTGGATTCGCCTGCACTGCAGCGAGTGCTTCGGCAGAGGGTTCATTATCGAGATTCAGAATCGCTAAAGCCTCTCCACCTGGTTCATTCCGCTCGCGTCCGACAGCCATGTGGGCAATATTCACATTGTGCTGACCACAGGCTGTACCGATTGTTCCAATGACGCCGGGGCGGTCGATGTGCCTGTAGAGCAGTAAAGTTCCATCGAGATAAGCATCCAGGTGGAACTGATTGACGCGGACCAGTCTGAGGAACTGACGACCGAAGATCGTGCCTGCAACACTGCATTCACCTTCATCGGTGTAGACCGTGGCACTGATCATCGTCGAGAAATCGGAGACTTCGGAAGAGAGCGATTCCGTGATCTGGATTCCGCGCTCGTGAGCCAGCATCTCGGCATTCACAATGTTCACGTTTTCCGCCAGTGCTGAAGAAAGCAGACCGGCTGCAAAGGCGTTGGAAATCAGCTTGGTCTTTTTGGTAGCAGCTTCGCCTCGGAAGGTCAGCTTGGCACTGCGAACACCACTCTTATTGAGCTGAGAGAGGACCACACCCAGTCTCAGACCCAGATCGAGATAGATCCGCATGTCGGCCATCTCGGCAGAAGAAATCGGGGCCATGTTGACGGCATGGCGAACTTCGTGCCGCACGAGGAATCCAGCCATAATCTCGGCAGCTTCCACTGCCACCAGTTCCTGAGCTTCGTCGGTCGAAGCCGCCAGGTGGGGAGTGCA
>JAIXUU010000469.1 GCA_027483405.1 Planctomyces sp.
CAGCACAATCGCTGCGAGAAACGGTATTCGCATCATGTTCTCCATGATCCTGACGACTGAACAAGCCTCATAGCAGCGCGTGGCGCGTGAGAACTGAGTTCTATAAATCGTGTTTGCTTCTGCCGTCGGTAGCAACGATCAATGTCGCTTTAATTGTACTCCATGAAGAGGCTGACACCGCTGCTTAATCTGCAGGAAATGAATTCTCGGATCACAGCGGCGCACTCTAAGCATTCTTCGACAGTGCATCCGGCACAATGTTCGACGATGTCTGTAGAATCTAACTGTGTGAGCGTTGCAACAAGCTCCCAAGCATCATTCCGGTCGATCAAGGTGCGACGACTGCCGTCTGCCCACCCAATTAACTGGCACCACTCAGACACCAACCTCGGCACCTGCTCACCTCCTGATTCTCGCCATGAACGATCCAAAATGCCCAGGAACAACGGGTTCATGTAACGGTAGCTCACAGCCAACTGATCTAGCCACATTCCGTGAACAGGTGGGCCATAGAAGTTGACTCCGGAGTAGTCAGCATATGAGCCGTGGGCAAATTTCTCCGTTTCCGCCATGTTAATCCCTCTTTCGCTAACCAACGGCAGTCTCGGGCCTGTCCCTACGAGATTATGGTTTTACAGTTTGTGTGAGCGACGGTAACTCTGGAGATGTACCAAGAGACCGAGTGCACACAACACGATACCGCTGATGAAGGGAGGCCATCCCCAGGAGAGCAATTGAACGCCCATCTCGCGATTCTCAACATAGCTGACATCCGCGAGGATTCCGAGGAACGCGAGAGATGCAAAGCCCAGGGGAGGTAAAGAGATCAGGAGGCTGATCATTCCCAAAGCGAGCAATATGAGCTTGAGAAGACGCATCGCCTTGTTCCTGACAAGAGTTCGCACGCAGTCTTTTACACGAGGTTGCCGCCGGTGTCTCGCCGCCGAATGATACGCATCACGCGATAGGCGGGAGTTGGTGTCAATTCCATAATCCGCTGACTGCCGCCACTTCGGTATCCAACGGTTTGTTCGTCGCTCTTTCTTGGTCTGCTGCGTTATCGATGGTTTACCTTAACAGCAGTCCGTCAGTTTTCGCATTGTGATTATACAATCGACCACATCTCAAGATCCGAGGAATCTGCACATTATGGACGTTTCGAGTAGTTCAGATCTTCGATGACGTTTCAGACGTTGTACTATCAGATGGTTCGCCAATCACCTTTGAGAGTACGTTGTTGGAGTAAAGCAAGAAGCCAAAAAACAAGAAAGGAAGCAGTATTGGCCAGGGAAACTTTGTTGACCCTAGAGTTAAGTTCAAGAAGAACGGCAACGCCATGGCTGCAATCCAGATTATCGAGTTCCTGAGCAGCAGGCGATTCTTTTCTGCTTTCGTCATGAGACACCATTTTGTTGATTGAGCAAGTGAAGGGGAGTTGTTTGAGCGTCAAACGAAAGCAGTATCGGGGCTATCCCTACAAGATTATGGTTTTGCAGTTTGCGTGAGCGGCGGCTCAGGTGCACCGCCCGGTATGGCAGTTTGCGAATCAATAGCCTGCCCTACAGGTTGTCGGACGGGCTTCTTACCGCCCCTCGACCGGTAAAGTGGATAGGCGATGGCACCGAGCGGAATCAGCAGCAAGGCCCGCAAGGCATGATCGTGATGAACCAGCCTGCCCCACATGAGTAACAAGGTCAATGTCGATCCGCAGAGGAAGCCCGTGAAACCACCGACGAGTGCATCCGCGAGTCGAGCGACCGGACGGAAGCCAAACAGGTAGTAGACGCTCAGCACCAAGAGTGCGATGCCGAAGCCGGATGCCAATGCGGTCCCCATGCAGACCAGCAGCAGTCGTCCGATGGGATCGGCAATGCCAACCAGCCGGGTGCCGGCGAGCAGACCAACGATGGCTGCCGGGATGACGGCGAAGGTGGCGATCTTTCGAGCCGCCTGATCTTCCGTCGGCCGGCCGTCTCGGGCCTCGAGCAGCTCTCGCAAGTCGATCGGATGGACCATGTGGGTATCCTCGATTGGCGAACGACAAACTCACCTACTGCTGAAGTAACGACTAATCAGCCTAATAATACCTCTGGTTGCGGTCATGTGCAGCGTCTGGTTAGGCTTGTGGGGCACTGCCAACCAGCGACCTGCCCAAGGTCTTCTGGAACTGCATCAGCAACCCCGGCGACACGTCGACCGGGCCGGAACCGACGACCGACACCAGCGTCTCGGCGAGCGGCCGTGATTCGGCCAACGCCACACCGACCGCCGTAACGCATACCGAACGGCTCATACCTGCGGAGCAACAAACCAGGACTGGCACACCGGAGCGCACCAATGCAGCGACCGACTCGGCCGCCAGCCGGAGCAGCCAGGACGGATTGTCGCCACCGTCCGACAGCGGAAACCGAAGGCGCACCAATTCACGTGGCAACACGGCCAATTGCTCGCTGTCAGCAAGTTCGATGACAGCCTCGCGCCGATCGCCATTACCGCACCTGTGTCACGGAGATCCCCCGCGTTGCCCATCCACACCCGGCGTCCGACCACTTGCCGCATCAATACCTCCATTGGCTGAACGCTCACCGCCGCCGAACGACAAAGCTCGCCGCATTGCGGCCAATGATGCATTGATTAAAACTCGGCACCGACCACAATTCTGTTGCATGTGATTGTTAGCCAACAGTTTTGATTCGGGCATCGTCTTTCATAGATGTCATGTAGAACCGAG
>JAIXUU010000113.1 GCA_027483405.1 Planctomyces sp.
AACTCCATCGAAAGCTCTCCCACCGGCTTTCCATCGTAAGTCAGCGTCAGCTTATGATCATCCGTGAATTGCCCAATCGCCGTCGCTTCGACACCTTCCGAAGCACACAAAGCGTGGAATTCATCCCAGTTCTCCGGAGGTACGGCCAGCACCATGCGTTCCTGAGCTTCCGAAATCCAGATCTCTGTGTAGGTGAGACCAGCGTATTTCAGCGGTGCTTTTTCCAGCCACACCACGGCGCCGGTCTCTTCGCCCATTTCGCCGACTGCGCTACTGAATCCGCCAGCTCCGCAATCGGTGACAGCCGAGTACAGCCCGCGGTCGCGAGCCACCAACAGTACGTCCATCAACATTTTTTCAGTCACAGCGTTGCCAATCTGCACGGCACCGCCAGAGATCGTTTCGCTCTCCTGCGTTAACTCGGCAGAAGAGAACGTCGCCCCGTGAATTCCATCGCGCCCAGTGCGTCCACCGAGTGCGACAATCAATTCACCGGGCGAAACTTTCTTTTCGCACCGGTTGGCAGGGATCATGGCGACCGTGCCGCAATACACCAGTGGGTTGCCTAAATACCGTTCATCGAAGAAGACGGCTCCATTCACCGTCGGAATCCCCATGCGGTTGCCGTAATCGCGCACCCCAGCCACAACACCCAAGGCGACTTGCCGAGGATGCAGCACGCCGGGAGGAAGCGTTTCGTGCGGAGTATCCGGCGGCGCAAAGCAGAAGACGTTTGTATTGCAGACAGGCTTCGCACCCAGGCCCGTCCCCAGCGGATCACGCACCACACCACCAATGCCGGTATTGGCACCGCCGTAAGGCTCAATGGCCGAAGGATGGTTGTGCGTTTCCACCTTGATACAGACGTTTTCACCTTCTTCGAAGGTGACAATCCCCGCGTTGTCCTTGAAGACACTCACGCACCAGTCATCTTTGCCCCATTCTTTTCGCAGTTGCTGGGTGGCGGCGAAAATCGTTTCCTTGAGCATGTTGCCGAACTGACGAGTCCCTTGCTCGTCGGTGTAACGAATCCGTCCGCCGAGTGTCTTATGAGAGCAGTGCTCGCTCCATGTCTGAGCAACCGTTTCCAGCTCAATATCGGTGGGATCGCGCTGTAGATCCTGAAAGTGCTTCTGGATGGTCTGCATCTCAGCGAGGCTCAGATATAACTGGCCTTCCTTGCTGAGCTTCATCAGTGCCTGATCATCCAGTTCGCGAATCGGCACATGTTTGAGCTCCAGATGATAGGTATGCCCGAAGCTTAATGTCGTCATCTGCAGCGGGCCCTGCACAATCCGCTCGATGGCGTCATTCCCTAACACTCTTTGTGCCAGAACCTGTATCTCGTTCAACTGGGCTTGATGATCAAACCAGTATTTGCGGCAGGTGGCCACTTCCTCGATCGCAATCCCGGCCTGCTGAAGTGCCCGCCGGGTGCTGAGTGCTGTATTGTCCGTCACACCAGGTTTGTAGAGTACGTTGAAAAGCTGCCCACTTGCCGTTGAATCGTCATTCGCATTGGCCTCCGCGGGCTTTCGCACCCGTGCGATTTCCACGACTTCATCAACCAGCAAGAGCTGCATGGCTTTCTGGATGGTGGCTTCGTCAATCTGACCTTCCAGCAAAAACGAGCGACCCGCTCGTACCGTTTGAATCGAGTCGAGGCCCAGCAAGCGAGCCTCCTCCAGAATTCGCTGGCCTTCCCGGTCAATCTGTTCCGGACGTGAGAGAATCTCAACTTCCCAAAGCATGTTCCGTCACCCTTATCGTTGTCACTCGCGGGCCAGAGGCTGGCATCGCGAAAACCATGGTTTCTATTCCATCATTTCCCGTTTGATGATGGGGAAATGCCTGTGTTTATTCAGCTTTCATCAATATCGAGCTGCTTGCGTCTGATTTCCCCAGCCTGCAGAAGTTCAAGCAGTTTTTTTGAATCATTTGACTTGAGTGCCTGGATAAAGGCCCCCAGTTGATCTTGGAGTCTTTCCAGGCTTTGCATCACGGGTTCCCGGTTCGACTCCAGAATTGAGACCCAAAGTTCCGAAGGGCCCATAGCCACGCGGGAAGTATCGCGAAAACCAGTCCCTGTCACAATTTGCCACTCATCGGGCAAAATTCCCGCCAGTGCCGCAGCAGCCACATGCGGTAAATGACTTGTTGTGGCCAGGGCCTCGTCATGTTCTTGTGCCGACATCCGGACCGTCTGCATCCCTAAGGCTTGCCAGAATCGTTCGGTTTTCAAAACCGCCGATTCAACGACATGCTCCGGACAGATCACGCAGGTGCGGCCCATAAAGAGATCACTGGAGGCATGCTCGAATCCTGCTTTATCGCCACCAGCAATCGGATGTGAACCTACAAAGGGAATCGTCCCCTGCTCTCCAGTCAGATCGGCCAGACTGGTGGCGAGTTCGACTTTTGTGCTGCCGACATCTGTCACGAGGCAATTCGCAGGGAGTGCTGGAACAACTTCTCGAATCACTCCGGCAATTCGATCGACTGGGGCCGCTGCGACAAACAGATCGGTCTGGGGAGGAATCTGCGCAGGATCTATGCAATACGAGTCAATCACTCCGGCCCTCTGGGCAGCCGCCAGACGCTCGGCATGACGCCCCATGCCAACAATGTGCCGGGCGACATGGCGGGATTTTGCAGCCAAAGCGACCGATCCGCCCAAAAGCCCCACTCCATAGACGACCAGAGTGTCAAAGAGTGGCGTGGCAGGTGCAGATAAAGTGGGGAGATCGCTCTTCATAGCCTGAAGTGTAGCGGAGTCTGCTCACGCTCAAAAGTGTGTCCCACGCTTTACTGATTTCTGATCGTTTATGCCTTGAAAAGTGCCGCCAGTGGCTGGCCGCTGGTGAGCCGGATCGGCCGTCCAATGGGAGTGAAAATCTCCTTTTGGAAGTCGATTCCTAACACTTGCAGAATACTGGCCATAATCTGCGGAATTTCGATGGGATTTTCTGGTGATTTGACCCCTTCTGGATCGGTCGCGCCGATGACCCGTCCAGACGCCAGTCCGCCTCCGCCGAGCAAAATGGAAAATCCATGGGGCCAATGGTCGCGACCATCCAAAGGATTGATTTGAGGAGTCCGCCCGAACTCCCCGCAAACCAGGACAACTGTTGAATCCCACAGATCGCGCGACTTGAGGTCTGTTACCAGAGTCGATAGTGCCGGGTCGAGAATTTCTGCTCTCCCTTTGGACAAGCCAAAGTTGTTCGCGTGAGTGTCAAAGCCGTTCAAGGTCACATCGACTGCGCGAACGCCCGTCTCAATCAATCTTCGGGCCACGAGACAACCTCGCCCAAAGGGATGATCCCCGTAGGCTGCTAACACAGCGGCGGGTTCTTCCGTGATTGAAAATGCCTTGAGCTGTTCCGAAGTCATCATCTTGAGAGCAGAGTCAATCGTCTTCTGATGCAGCGAATTGGCAATCGGATAGCGCCGTCCGTTGAGAAATCCCTCTGAAAGTTGCCCCAGCGTTTCCAGTCGCCGCTGATGACGCTCAGGATCGACAGGAGCTTCAAGGTTCGTCAGATTTCGCCCAGGCTCGAAAACGCGAAAAGCCGTGCTTTCTTCCCCTAGATAGCCGCCTCTGGTTGCAAACTGCCCATCACCCAGGCTCACATGCCCGGGGATTTCCAGGCCTCCCCGAGGGAGTTCGTGATAGACGATACTTCCGAGTGAAGGATGCACCACGGTCGGTTCCGGTCGATAGCCAGTGCGAACGACATACGTACCGCGCTCATGATCTCCTTCCTTTGATACGACAGATCGGATGACGCAAAACGAATTCAAGATCTCGGCCGTCTGCGGATACCACTCACAGATCTGTGTCCCTTGAATGGATGTGTCGATGGCTTTGGTCGGGCCACCGATTTTTGTCCCAGGATGGGGATCCCAGGTTTCTAGCTGACTGGGGCCACCTGCGAGCCAGAGAGTGATCAAAGATTTGCCACGCTGGGGCCCTCGATCTTCTGCCGCACGTGCAGAGAGCTGACTGGCTGAGAACGCCACGACTCCCGTTGTCAGTAGCTGGAGCAGTTCCCGTCGATTCCAGCAGCAGTTGATGAGTGAATCAGACATTTTAAGCCCTTTTGAGATTCATCTGTTAAGGCCGGGATTCGTTTGCAGGACAGGCATCTTGGCTCAGGTGGTCAACGGTCAATGATTCCAGGAAAACTCGGGAGAATTGAACAACGTCCAGTACAGATCTTCGGCAAGCGTTGCATTTGAAACCGGGTGAGCCTGGCACATCGCTTCAATCAGTTGAAGTTCTTCGGCTGTGGGCCGCCTTGTCAGACATGCCAGAAAAACCCCGGTAACCAGTTCCTCACGATCATTCGAAAGACTCGCCAGCCTGCCAGCAGCACTCAGAGGTGTCGCCTCACTGAGCTGGCGGGAAAACTCGCCATTCATTCTGAGCAAGGCCTGCGGAATCGTCCCCGTGAAGAGTGCCAGTTCCTCCTCACCGGTGTCGCCGTATTCTTTGAGAAAATCTCTCTCTCGAAACAGGCGGAACAGCCTCACGAAGACATGCGAATTCTGATCAATGGTCTGGAGTGACCAGGCCTGCAGCATGTTGCCAATAATCTGCTCCGGGCGAAGCCTGGTGAGTGGATACATCGCCCAGTTTTCCGATGCTACGTCGAATTTCTCACCATTTTCGGCACTGGGATGCCTCGATTCCTGCTGGAAAGCTTTCGTTTGCACGATGACTTGAATGAGCCAGTGCAACGATCGGCCATGAGTTCGAAATTCATCGGCCAGGACATCGAGCGGATCACTTCGTCTCTCGGCGGGTGGATCAGGCAGATCGTCTACGGGTTCAACAAGTGACTTGCCGAACATCAAGCCCCACATTCGATTCACAATCGCCCGGTCGAACCTGCGGTTTTCTTTGTGAGTGATCCATTGAGCCAGTTTCTGACGTTCGGTGCCTTGTGCAGGCAGCCACTCCTTTCCAAAGGGAACCCGGAGATCGACAGTTCGTTTGCCACCTTCGGCTTTGGAGTCATCCACCTGATATTGATAGTCTTTTTGATCTTCAAGGCCGACTGCTGAGATCCGTACAGGAGCATAAAACGCTGCCAAGCCCTCAAAGTCGTGTTGTTTCCATTGGGCAAAAAAATGATCGTGGCATTGAGCACAATCCATCCTTTGCCCGAGAAAAGCCCGGGCGGATCGTCCGGCCAGTTTGTTTTCATCGACTTCCTCACCCGTCACTGCGGCTGTTATGAAATTTCCTGCGGGTCGTCCTGTCCACAACCCATTCTCGGAGACCATCTGCTGCACAATTTTGTCGTAGGGTCGATCGTCGAGAATCTCATTCGACAGCCACTGGTTCAATCGATCTCGACGAAAGACGATGAACTGCCCATCCTCGATTCCCACAAAGACCTTGCTGAGCCGCTGTGCCAGATAATTACCTACACGCGGATCTTTCAGCAGATGGTTCGTCGATTGGGCGATTCGATCCTGGCTTGCTAACGCCTCAAAGGCGCGAATCTCCTCCAGAGAAGGAACTGTTCCGACCAGTGCCAGATGCAAGCGGCGGAGAATCGTCAGATCGTCGGCCCGTTCCGCTTGACTCAAAGTTTTGGAAGTGCCCCAACTCTGGTCGACGGCAGCAGCGCTCACCTTCCAGCTCTGCAAATCTGGCGGGAGCTTCGCCGACATCTGCCCGTCTGCCTCCAGTCCCATCTGTGCCAACAAGGCGAAGAGACTGATCACACCGGCCGTCGTCAGGAATAGAGGAAGGACGAGTTTCAGTGCTCCGATCCGTGGCAATGGTTCTGCCCTCTTTGTCGAAGTGCCGATGGTCGAAGTGTTCATGCTCACTTTTCCCGACATGCCGACAGTTCTCGAACACGCGTCAAATTGTTGCCTGGTGATCTCAGGACAATCGGTTGAGTCGATTAAACCATGTTTCAACACTGATCAGCATACCTGAGATCGGCAGAAATAGTTTCGATCTGCGAAACCAACCGTCCTCGAATCTGGTATCTTTTAGTGATTTACCGTTCTTTTCATGGTTTATGGACTGGCGAGAATTTTACGATCTGAACCTGCATGAATTCAGCCCGAGAAAAGCCCGAGAACTATGGCCACTTCTGGAGCCACCACAACGATAGAGGCTGCCAACAGAGCACTCCGTCCCGACGACGAATATTCCGTCCAGCACAAAGATACTCCAGATCCAGCAGACTTAGAGACAGTTAGCCACGCTTCGCTTGTCATTCAGGATTTCTCGCCTCAGCAAGAAATCTTTAGCTTTCACGATTGGGAACCATTTCCTGTCCCATGGCGGCACCCGATTCGTTGCTTGATGTGGTTGATGCGGCTGATATTTGGTCTGACCAGCCTGCTGCTTATGCTCTCCATCCTCGCTGCAATTCCAGTTGTGAATGTCTTTGCGCTGGGGTATCTCCTTGAGGCAGAAGGTCGTGTGGCAAGGACTGGAAAACTCCGCTATGCGCTTCCACTCATGGCCATCGCTCCGCGGTTCGGCATGATTGTTCTGGGCCTTTCGCTCTGTCTTCTGCCATTGGTCATTCTTTCCGATGTCGCTGCAGATGCCCATCTGATCGCACCTGGTGGTCAGAAGGATCGAGTCTTTTCGTTCGCGCTGAGAATGTTGACAGTCATCCTCACCATCCACGCTCTCCTGGCCATTGCTCGGGGTGGCCATATCGTCACATTTTTTCGACCAGTCAAGAATTTTGTATGGTTAATCACTCGGGCCTTTTCGTGGGATCATTGGGCGCGATCATCTTCCGCCATTCGAGAATTTTTCTCTGCTATGCAACTGGGCCAACAGTGGCGCACTGGATTTACGGCACTCCTCGGAACGGGTCTCTGGCTATTGATACCCACAGTGATGTTCGCTGCACTCAATGATCGTCAGCAGCCAGGTCAGGTCTTGCTGACGCTGATGGGTGGTGTGCTTCTGGTGATCGTTTTGTCTTGGCTCCCTTTACTGCAGTGCCGACTTGCAGTGGAACGTCACTGGCGCTCCATGTTTCAACTTCAGGCTGCCCGCAGGCTCTTTGCTCGTACACCCATGTGCTGGTCATTAGCCATGGTTCTCGGTTATGCACTTTCCTTACCGCTCTATCTTTTCAAAACGTTCGCCCCCCCGGGTGATCTGCTGTGGATGTTCTCGCTGATCTTTATCGTCACTGTTTATCCAGCGAGAATTCTCCTGGGGCTCGCTTACTCACGATCAATGAGGCTCGAAAAGCCGGCCTGCTGTTTATGGCGATGGCTCTGGGCACTCCTGCTCCTGGCTGCCCTCAGTGTTTATGTGTTTCTGCTCTTCTTTGCACCCGCCATTGGTGTGAATGGTCGTCAGGTACTCTTTGAACACCCTCTGCTCATGCTTCCCGTCCCGCTCTAGCAAGCTCTGAGTGTTCATCAGATGACTGTCAAAAACACCC
>JAIXUU010000231.1 GCA_027483405.1 Planctomyces sp.
GAGGATTATCTGCAGATTGTCAAAGCGGCCGGGGCCAATGTGCCTTTGCCCAGACAGGCACGCATGGAACTGGCATTAACGGAACCAGGCCAGTTGGCGCGGAAAGGTTTTCTCGCGAAGGAAGCCGCGATTTCCGCTGCACCAGGGATTGTGGCCTTCAATACGGGTGGTGCCTTTGGTGCTGCCAAAGACTGGCCGACAGAATCTTTTGTCGAACTGGCGCGAAAAATCATCAACTCGACAGAGTACGCAGTTGTTGTGCTCTGTGGCCCGGCAGAAAAAGAGAAAAGTCTCGAGATCGAGTCACAAGTGAACGATCCTCGCGTGCGGTCCTTAGGGCGCGAGTCACTCTCACTGTCGCTGACGAAGTCGGCCATTGCTGGTTCCAAGATGCTGATCACCACCGATTCCGGGCCCAGGCATTTCGCCGCTGCTTTGAATGTGCCCCATGTGGTGCTCTTTGGTCCTACCCATCAGGCCTGGAGTGAAACCTGGTCGCCCCTGTCGACTTCGATTCAACTCGCCATGCCCTGCGGCCCCTGCCAAGAGCGGGTTTGCCCACTGGGGCATCATGATTGCATGCGTCTGCTCAAGGTTAATCTCGTCTGGCGAGAAATCCAGCGGCAATTATCTCAGCGGAAGGCTGCTTAGAAGGAGAGGCAAAATGCGGATTGCACTCGTCCGTCGCGTTTGCTCGCTGAAAAAAGCAGGGGCCGAAAGGTACTGCATTAACCTCATGCGGCAACTCAGGGCCAAAGGCCACGAAGTGACCATCGTGGGAGAATCGATGGATGACTCCCTGAAGACTGAAGCCAAACATCTTAAAGTGCCCGTCTCGAAGTGGACTTCCTGGACCAAAAACCTGAGCCTCGCCCGCAATGCAAGGAAGGTTTTTGCCAATCAGGGCTTCGATATTGTGCATGGCCTTTCGCGTGTCTATGGCCTCGACACTTATCGGCTCACCGACCCGCTGCAGACGCATTGGCTCAACGTCTTCTATCGCGGGAAGATGCAGCAGTTTCTGCAAAGGTTGAATCCCAGACATCGCACCATTTTAAGAATTGAAAAGCAATTGTTCGGGCCAGCTGGCCCCAGACGCATCATCGTCCAGTCAAAGCTCGATGAGCGGCTGCTCAAGGAGTATTTCGACGTCGATCCCAAGCGTCTTTGCCGTGTCACCAATGGGGTTGATACAACGAACTTTCACCCCGATTACCAGCATGAACGGCTGGCAGTGCGGGCTGAGTGGAAGATTCCTGCTGAAGCGCCACTGCTGACGTTCGCCTCGATGGATTTCCGCCGCAAAGGTCTTTCGCGATTACTTCAGGCCATGGCCATCGCTCGCACCAGTGGACTGTGGCTCATGGTCATTGGTGATGGGGATATTGCCCGATTCAAGGCCCTGGCGGCTTCTATGAATCTGGCTGATCGACTGGTGTTTACTGGCCGGCAGCAGGCCATTGCCAGGCTCTATGCCGCCAGCGACCTGTTTGTCCTGCCCACAATTTATGAACCCTTTCCGAATGTCAATCTCGAAGCGATGGCGTGTGGCATTCCTGTGATCACGACGGCAACGGCCGGCGGGGCGGATGCGATTGAACCAGCAATCAATGGCTATGTCATTGCCTCACCAGACGATGTCGAGTGTCTGGCTGATCGCATTGATTTTCACTTCGGTCGCGGAGAGACACAGTTACGACTGATGTCGGCGGCAGCTCGTTCGACAGCCTTGCGTTACACACCCGAAGCAAATGCCGAACAGACTCTGGCTGTCTTTCAAGAGGTGCTCAGTGAAAAAGCGGCCGCTTGAAGTCCATGATGCCGGTCGAGTTGAGATTTTCGCGGAAGATGCCCCACTCTTTCGAGAACATGGCCTGCTTTCGGCAGAATCGTTATGGCATCTCTCCAGCGAAACGGCCAAGAATCTGCGTGCCGAACGCGTCACCAGTCGGTTTGAACTCCAGCAGGCCGATGGAACCGTTCGCAGGTTTTACATCAAGCGGCATTCTCCCAGCTCACTCAAGGAATGGGTCAAGCCGCTTCTGCGAGGTCAGTGGCCGCAGTTAGGCGCCCAGCATGAATGGGAAGCCCTATGGCTCTTTCTGGAACATAAACTGCCGACCATGCAGCCGGTGGCTCTGTTTCGGCATGGTCGTTACAGCGGCCTTATCACGCGCAGCCTCGAAGGAGCCATTAAACTCTCAGAACTTTTTCGGCGGCAGCAACTTTCGGCACCACAGGAGCAGCTTCTTTTAGAAAATGTGGCCCGACTCACAGCCCGGATGCATGGCCACGGATTTCATCATCAGGATTACTATCTGGGCCATTTGATGGTTCCTGAAGCGGATTTAACAGCCACGCCGTGGATCATTGATCTGGGGCGAGTCCGCCATTGCCGAAAACTGGCACGCCGCTGGATTGTGAAAGATCTTGCACAGCTCAATTACAGTGCATTGCAGATCTCCGGGCTCAAGCGGCTGCGTTTTCTCAAGCTGTATCTGGGCCGATCATTCGGTCAACACGACCTTGGCCTCATCCGTTCGATCATGGCGAAGACCAGTCGAATTGCCAGACATTCCCGCAAGAACCAGCTTTGATGGCAGCGATCTTGGCATCAATTTGCCATGCCTGCGGCTCTGAGCAAGCATGCTGGACGGACTCTAAAAGCCTCATGGATTCCTGGGAAACGTGGTACATTCAGGTCTTCTCCAAGATATTTCCCATGAGATAACGGCGCTGTATTGGTTGCGAAGACATGCTTGCGCAGAGCTGCAAGCATGGCACACAGAACGCGATTACTTCATCGACATTGAGTTAAAGAGCGTCTCTGCGCTCGCAACAAAAAATCCCCAGCGACATGCTCGTCGCTGGGGATTTTTGTGGACTGATCGCAGTTCAGGTTCGAATCAGTTGGTCGCGGGCTTCACATCCTGATTCTGGGCCTTCAGGTAGGTCAGCAGGTCCACCAGTTCCGAAGGAGCGATTGATGAAGCAGTCCCTTCCGGCATGCTGCTCATCTTCTGGACAGCTCGCTCTTCGACATCCGCCTTTGCAATCTTGCGGACAATCTTGCCATCGAAAATCTCGATGGTGGTGTCGTCTTCCTTCACCAGCAGACCTGAAACCGCCACACCATCGGAAGTAATCAGCAGTGTCGCCCGGTACTTGGGATCGACTTCCGCATTCGGATCGATAATCGATTCGACGATCTTGATGGGCTTCATCCGCTTGGCCACACCCGCGAGGTTCGGGCCATATTCGCGGCCTTCGCCATTGCCCACCTTGTGGCATGAAGTGCAGTTACGAACGAAAATCTCGCGGCCGCGGTTGGTGTCTCCCGAAAGATCTGCCAGTCCCGTCATCGCTTTATTTCGCTCTTCTTCAGGCTTGGGTTCCGCACTCAGCAATGTCGTGATGAACGGCAAAGCTGCTGCCCCTGATTTCGATGCGGAAAGAATCTGTGTCACAATCTCTTTCGAGCGAGGTGGTGCAGGAATCTTCCCCGTCAGGTAATCAGCGCGCCAAAGTGGCTCATGGGCAGCAAGTGCATGGCGGATGGTGTAGTCCGCCCAGTAATCGGCTGGCTTTTCAGTCATTGCC
>JAIXUU010000396.1 GCA_027483405.1 Planctomyces sp.
CACACCGGCAGAGACACCGGTCGAAAGATTGATCTCAGGCGGTATGCTCGCCATGGTGGCTGGTGGCCGCAGTTCGTCATCTCCTTTACCTGTGATGAACAGTTGCTGTGGTCATCCTTCGGGCTGCAGCCGTCATGGCTAATTGTTATTGATCAACCATGGTTGCTGATCTCAATTTGTTATATGACCGCGTAAGAATTTACTCAGATGTTCACCCGCCGCTTGCCATGATGCCTCCTCCGAGATTCCTGCCATGAATTCGATTGCTGATTCCACACAGGCCGTCATCCCAACTCACCTGCCCAAGACATCATCGACCACTGAACGGACAGAGCAGATTGCTCATGTGTTGGAAACCTGGCTGCAAACAAGGCTGGAGTCCTCAGCGATTGAGTGGTTAGCAAAGCAATCGGAAAAGATCTCTCAAGGAGATCGTAAGGGGCTGTTTCTTTCGTTTGGGCTCGTTCCGCGAAAAACTGGCAAGGCCGATCTGAACCTCTCACCACTGGAGCTTCAAGCAGCTCATAAAGTCCGGCCAGGTTGGCACCCTGAGTCCTGGAGCGTTGATCAGGCTGCCCGAACCTGGTTGATTCTCCAATGGCCACATCGAACCGCCGAAGAATTATTGAGTGTCCTTGATCCGCTCTTTAACGCCGGAGAAGTGCGAGAACTTGTGGCTCTATACAGCGCTTTGCCACTGTTACCTTATCCAGAGGCCCACCAGCAGCGGTGTGAAGAAGGAATTCGTTCCAACATTCGGAGTGTGCTTCTCGCGATTGTTTACGACAACCCGTATCCCGCCGAGAATCTCTGCAATAATTCATGGAACCAACTGGTTCTCAAGACATTGTTCAACGACATCTCACTCAGTGGCATCTGGGCGGTTGATCAACGCAATAATCCGGAACTCGTCGACATGCTGCTCGATTTTGCCGAAGAGCGTCAGGCAGCAGGTCGGCAAGTGCCTCTCGATCTCTGGCGACCTATGGTTCGTTTCTTGAATGCCCGGGCGACCCACAAGCTGCAGCGGCTACTGGAGTCAGGCACTCCTGCCGAACAGCGGGCCGCATTCCTCACGTTGGTAGAATCAAATTCCGGCACGACTGCTTTGGACGGGCCTGCTTCCGCCAGCTCTCTTCGTAATGAATGGGAGACGGGCAAATTGAACTGGGAACTTCTCGTGCCGCGAACTGTCAGTTAGAGATGCATCTCGTCCGAGATTTGACCACTCTAGGCGAAATATCATCTTTTTCCTGATGGTATCATCAGCATCGTCAATACATCACAGCCGGGTGACTCCACAGGAGAGCTTTGATCATGGCCTTTATCGACCCACACATTCACATGGTTTCGCGAACAACTGCCGATTATGAAGCAATGGCAGCTGCTGGGGTCGTGGCTGTCATTGAGCCGGCTTTCTGGCAGGGTCAGCCGCGAACGACTGCCGGTTCGTTTCAGGATTATTTTGCTACGTTGGTCGGCTTCGAACGATTTCGCGCTTCGCAGTTTGGCATTCGCCATTACTGCACGATCGGCCTGAATTCGAAAGAAGCCAATAACGAGCGACTGGCCGACGAAGTGATGGAAATGCTGCCTTTGTATCTCACCAAAGAAGGGGTCGTGGCCATTGGTGAGATTGGCTTTGATGACCAGACCGCTCTCGAAGAGAAGTATTTGAGGTTGCAGCTCGAACTGGCTGTCGAGGTCGATCTCCCTATTCTGATTCATACGCCGCATCGAAATAAAAAGCGGGGCACGTACCGCACAATGGATATCATTGAAGATCTCGGGATCGCTCCTCATCGTGTGGTGATTGACCACAACAACGAAGAAACCTGTAAAGAGGTTCTGGATCGTGGTTACTGGTGTGCCTTCACGATTTATCCCCGCACCAAAATGGGAAATGAACGAGTCGTCGAAATTATCCGACAGTACGGGACAGAGCGCGTCATTATCGACTCCTCGGCTGACTGGGGCGTTTCCGATGCTTTGGCAGTTCCCAAAACAGCTCGACTCATGGAACAGGCCGGAATCACCAACGACCAGATCGAAATTGTCACCTATCAGAATGCACTGGCTGCCTATTCGCCGAGTGGTCAATTTCGCGAAGAAGACTGGTTGAATCCCACGCCAGTCGACCAGCGGACTCTTTTCCAGGGAAACAGTGTTCTGCGTGGTGGACAATCCCCCCGTGTCGATGAAGCGGGCGAGGAGTTGATCATCCGCTGAGAATGGTCTCGAAATTCTGTGATTTCTTCGATCGTCAACGATTCGACTGGAATTTCCGGGGAAGAATGGGCAGACTTGCGTTCGGCAGGATGAGTTTACATTTATTCGTTCGATGTGGTTGTATCAGGGCTGTCTTTATTCCAACCATCCTGCCCCTTCGATCTCTTCTCGCTGCGAGGTCAAATTGAGATGGAACTCCTGTCGAGTCCTCTCAATCGAGTTGACCTGCATGACAGGAATTGACACACTCCTAAAACTCAGGAGTGAATCATGTCCAGTCAGCCCTATAGTTCATTTGCAGTCTACCAATCCGGCCCATTAACGGTGATTGGTTTCGGGAGGAACCGCCCGGATCGCCTCGATCTCGGAATCTGCCGCGATGAACTCACATTGCTGCTCCGCAGCACGAAATGTCAGTCGCTGGCTGTCGATCTCACGAATGTCCGCTTTGTCCCCAGTGGCATGCTGGGGTTACTTGCCACCATTCCGAAACTGGGTGTGGAACTGATGGTGTTTAATCCGAATCCAGAGATTCGCGAAGTTCTTGAAATCACCCGACTCGACAGCATCATGCGGATTGAGACTGTACCTGTCAGCGGCATGCTCGCGGGCGAATCCTGAAAGGTGATCGAGTCATCCTGGCTCGAAGATCAATTCATTTTACAGGCAGATGAGCAGGGAGGTTCACAATGGTTGTCTCTTCGCAGGAAGCATGGAATCGGGCTCAAGCTCTGGCTGAAAGTTGGTCCAAAGCGGAAGGCGTGACGCTTTCCTTCGCCTGTGGATCGCCGCGCAGGCATTACGCGCCCAGGCATTTCGGGCCGGAGATTCAAAAACTGGGAGCGGCTTTACTCGAAGGCGAACCCGCTTATCTTGTGGCTTCGATCACCAAGCCCATCGTGGCGATGGCCATACTTTCATTGGTCGAAGCCGGTGAAATTCTCCTGAATGATCGTGTGACTCGATTTCTTCCAGAATTCGCCAACGAACAGAAGCACGGGATCGAAGTCCGCCATCTGCTGACACATACTTCCGGTTTACCCGATCTCCCGCCCAATAACGTCGAGCTTCGCAAAGCACATGCGACCCTGAATGATTTTGTGTCAGAAGCTTGTCGGGCACCGCTGTCTTTTGCTCCCGGACGGGGAGTGCAGTACCAGTCACTGGGCTATGCGGTGCTCGGTAAAATCATTGAGAAGATCACCAGCTTGCCTCAGGGAGAATTCATTCGAAAAACCATCTTTGAACCGCTGGGAATGCATGATTCGGCTCTGGGAGCAGGGACTGAAAAATCGTTTGAGCGAATTGAACGGCGACAGATCTCCGTTCAAGTGCCCCCCGAACAGACCGGCGGTGACGACTGGAACTGGAATAGCACCTGGTGGCGGACTTTGGGGGCACCCTGGGGAGGAATGGTCTGTACTCCCACAGATATCGTTTCGCTGCTCAGAGCTTGCCTCACCACGATTGATATCGAACATGGCCAGGCGGGCCCGGGACACGGGTTTCTTTCGCGTCAGTCACTCGCGAGATCGATGGAAAATCAGGTTCAAATGCTCCCGGAACTGGGAGAGATCGAACGCCGCACGCGGGGCTGGGGTTATGGCTGGCGACTCAATTGGCGCCAGCACACATCCCCATTGTGCGAACTTCTTCCTGAAACGACTTGCGGCCATTGGGGAGCCACGGGAACACTCTGCTGGATGGATCCGGAACTAGGAGCCTATGCCGTGATTTTGACATCACAACCAGCCGATAAATCCCGCCGAAACATCTGTCGACTCTCCAACCTGCTGGCAACCGCCACTCTGGGTTAAATCCGGAGTGTGAGGTTCATTTAGTCGATGAGGCTGAAATCAACGGCTTATCGGGGCGATTTGCTGAGCAGGCTCTGTACGGCCTGTTCGACGCGCTCGTGAGTCGCTGGCAGTTCTTCGGTGCTGGCGATTCGAGCGGCGATTTTTCCATCGCGGCCGTAGATGACATAATGAGGTAAAGCCGCATCTGAGATTCCAAAAATCTCTGCTCCGTCATCACTCAAGGAATGAGCACTGACCAGATGGTCGCCTTTGCCGGCCTTCTCTGCGAGGAACTTGTTGACCTTTGCTGGCACTTTGGTTCCAGAGACATCATCAAAGTTTAATGTCACCAGCACCACCCCATCCTTGGCATGGCGATCCGCAAGTTCGACCGATTTGGGAAATTGCTTAATGCAGGGGACGCACCAGGTGGCCCAGCAATCAACAAGGACAATCTTGCCGCGATGTGCCGCGATCGCCTTGTCAAATCCGGCTTTGTCCACCACGCGAGCTTCCTGGGCATGGGCAGTCGTCAGCAAGAACGGGGTTAATCCCAGGACCAGGCAGAATCCCAAAAGTCGAAACATCATTGAATCTTCCTCCATGAAAGAATTGTCAATCAGTGGCTGTCCTAGCGACGGGGTGGATTCAGAAAATCCACATTGAACTTCTTCATCATGTCGTCGCGAACAACTGCTCGATCATTGTTAATCGATTTCCAGATGGTCTCGCGCTCAGTCGTACCTCTGGCAATCGCATCAGCCTGTCTGCCGCGGATTTCGGGAAAGTTGGTTTCGACATTGACGGTTCCAGGTGTCACCCAGGCTCCGCCCCAGCCCCAGCCATTCCAGTTTCCACCCCAGCCACCATTCCATTGAACTTGTGGAGGAGTGACATCAACGCGGTACTCGGCGTAGCTGGCGACTCGTCCCATTTCCAACTGAATCCCGCGCAAGGACATCCCGATTTGTCTCAATCGAGCACTGATGGAACGGCCGTATCGCAGCAAATCCGGATCAACGTTTCGAATGGGTAGCTCATCAATACGACGGGCAAAGTTATCGTACCACGAGGCCACTCGTTGATAGTCGCGGCCGCGCGAGGCTTGGCGAAACAGGTCATCCACAAGCTGATTCACTGTCTGGAAGTAAGCAATCGATGCTGCCAGAGTCGCTTCCTCTGGAGTTTGTGCCGACTGAGATTCGGGCAGCAAAGTTCCTGCCCCCACACCACGAATTAATGAGAGTACCATCCGCAAACTGGCATCGGAAATCGTGTTCGTCAAGGTCAGCACGCGACCGTTCAGTGTGGCTTTAGCGGATTCAATTTCATCGAGATGAAAACCATAGTCGTCAAGGTAACTGACGAACACCTGCTGTAGTTCGCTGGCTGGCCTCGTGGGGGAGCGGGAAAAACTCATTTTGATCGTCATATCAAGCTGACTGCTGGCATCGACATCGAATTCGATGAATTCGAGATCCGAAAGAATCTGCCCCATAATTCTTGCTTCGTTCTGCTTACCAGCAAAGGCCAGTGTCGATTGCAGATAATTGGCCGCCACCACGGGGTCAAATGTGTCTCGCATATCGAGAGAGAGCATGATGTGACTTTTCGACGAATCGATCTGCGTCTCAGCCCAGGACTTTTGCGGGGAATCGCCATTCAGGGTCGCCGTGGTATGACGCAGGAATCGACCGAGGTCATGCCTTGAGGCGGGGGAAAGTATTGCCAGGCGATTTCCAGGGAGTTGAGTTGCAATGGCATCGGAACTGAGGACCAGCACCGGGTGATTGTTGACCTGCTGGATGACCCCGCCGGTTGGCTGACTGAGTGTGCGAAGCGTCCACGTGCCCTGCATCTGGGCTAATGCTAATGACCAGACCACCCGATTATGATCGGGTTGAACATGTGCCGCCCGCACCAGCATCGTGGCGTTAGTCGGGACAGTGGCAGCACCATTCAGAAAAGCGGCCTGATGTGCCTGCCTCCAGTTGGCAGCGCGTCCCATCGGGCTGTCGAGAAGTTCCTGAACGCGAATGACAGCGACGAGATTGGCTGTATCTGGAACCAGACTACCCAGGACATTCAAAGGAGTTTGGGCAGGTTCCTGAGCCTGAACTGACGGGCTTTGAACACCTGCCAATACCAGCCCCAACAAGAAGCAGCTCGACAGCAGCGACAATCCTGCGGTTTGGGATCTCACGAAAAAATTCATTTTGCAGCCCTGAAGTTGGTCGATCAGTCTTCGCTAAGAACAGATTTGTAATTAGATATTTACGCTTTTCGAGGTGCTTTATCCACCTTTTCAGTTTTTTTCGCGGCAATCTTGGTTTTGGCCTTCGTCTCGGGCGTTAAAGTCGATTTTTTGGTCGGTGTGCGCTGTACCGCTTTCCGCTTTGCCATCGATGTTTCGGCGGTGGAACGATCCTTTGCCGCAGGATTTCTCATCGCTTCCTGAATCCTCTGATACAACGCCTCAAATTCCTGGTTGCCAGGAGTGAGTTGACGGGCGGTATCGGCAAGAAAAAGAGCCACTTCATAGTAGCGTCTTTCAAGATTGGCCTCGGCTGCCAGTGCATGAAGCTGATCATGCCACGGATTCAGCGCCAGGCCTTCTTCGGCCAGTCGATCAATCCGGTGCCACTCGCGTTTTTTCTTCGCATCGGCAATGAGCACCACGAGACGGATAATCACACTACTCGCATTGGGCGACCCGACTAGGTTTTGCCGATGCTTTCGGCATGCCGTCGCCCTTAACGTTTTTCGATAAGGCAAGCTCGATGGCGAACGATGAACAGCTTCTCGAAAGTGATTCAGAGCGAGTTCAAGGTTTCCTTTGGCAGAAGCCTTGGATCCTTCGCGAAAGTTCTGCGGCCCAGTCAGTTTCGCCAAGGCTGCATTGACAGAATCAATCGCCTCCAGAGCTTCACGGCGGCCTGGGCGTGTCGTTCCTGTCCTGGCGGAAGCCGATCGCCCATGCAGCGCCCTGGCTGGTGGTGGGTTACTTGCTCCACTGCGTCCGGCCCCCGAGATCGATTTTTTCTCTGCCTTTTTCGGGCTGGTACTTCGTGGAGGATGCTTCGAACCCGAGAGTTTGCGCGATGCTCTCACCCAGGGATCTGCCGCTTCTTCGTCCCTCGAAAAAGGATCCTCATCCGTTGGTTTGTTTGCAGACCGCTGAGGTCTGGGCCGGTTCTCTGGAGAAGATGAGCGGCCTGCGCCAGTCTCACGTTTGGACATGTGGGAGAGCTTTCGATTCCAGAGAACTGTTTTGATGGACCGTTAAAGACGGTGAGGATTGGGCGGTCGATGACTCACCGAGTCATTTCAACTCTGAGAGCATTGTTCATCGACAAAGGATGGAATTACCATAAAGATACACCACAATGCCTCAAGATACGAAGGATCCCGTTTTTCAGTCTTTGGCCCAACTATCTAAATGATGTGGTTGGAGAACTAAATTGAAAAGCCGGCTGCGTTGATCACCGGAAAACTCATGACGAATCGGATTGGAAAAGTTTATCTGGTCGGTGCCGGGCCGGGTGATGCGGGATTGCTAACCATTCGTGGCTGGCAATGCCTGCAGGAGGCCCATCTGGTGTTGTATGACGGCCTCGTCAATCCACGTATTCTGAATTGGTCGCGTGGTGAGGCTGTTCGAAGCTGTCGCGCAGGTCGTTCTGCGGGCGGAGATCGCGCCATCAGCACACATCCGGGCTGGGTTTCTCAATCGGAGATCAACTCCCGGATGATTGAAGCGGCACGCAATGGCCAGATCGTGGTGCGATTAAAAGGCGGCGATCCTTTTATCTTTGGGCGAGGAGGTGAAGAAGCCGCTGCTCTTGCTGATGCGGGGATTCCGTTTGAAGTGGTTCCGGGCATTACAGCAGCGACTGCTGCTGCCGTGTATTCAGGTTTA
>JAIXUU010000064.1 GCA_027483405.1 Planctomyces sp.
AAGTAGTTTAGAACTAGACCTGATAACAGCGATACCACAACCACGGCTATGATGAACAACTGCACCAACAGCTGCATCCTTGTTGATTCAGACGGTTTAGAGTCGGGAAGAAACAGGAATGCCATTATCATGCACACCACCGTGAACAAGGCAAGCAGTCCAAACAACGACGAAATAGCGTCGATCCTTGTGAGCCTGTCATACCAAGGACAGCAACCGTGCAAAGCATCTTCAATCTTTTGTCGGTAACGTGATAGTTGATCTTCGCTTCCCTTAATGCTTATGCGAATAGGCGAAAAGAATCCCAGCCAGCCGGTCCGCCTGAATAAGATGGAGAGTTCCTTTTGGTTCTGATCGCCCGAAGAAGACAGTTTCAGGGCATCAATCTGGCGTGACTTGGTATTCGGAAAAGTCAGTAACTGCTTTTCAGTCAGTTTGAGGTTAACTCCATCAGCACAATCCACATCAATCTCAATTCCTTCGTCATACGACTTAACAATCTCACAGAACGTCTTGAGGTCATCTGCCTTCAAGAGGAATGAGCGGTTGATGCCCGCTGTGTAAGAAGCTGGTGCTCGACTCATGGTCTAGGTTGAACCGTTTCGTGAAGACTGAGGGAGGGCGAGTCAAAACTCACCAACCGTAAAAGCTAAGAGACGCAGCCTCATGTTCCGTATTTTTGTGCCGAATTAGGGAGTGGGAGTCAATATCCATAAAAGTCATCTTCTGATACTGCTCTCGATTCAGTCAAATGCGGAATTCGTGACCAAATCATGCGAATTCTTTCAGCAACACCTCGTTTATTTGCTTCAAGCCACATCAACGCAAATAATTCATGCAAATAACGTACATCGTTGCAGGCATAAATAATTTGTTCATCTGATAGCTCCACAGCACTCCAGTCAGAAAGCCTTTGGCCCTTGTCGATGTTAATGGACATATATCTTCGCAGGAGGCTCTGCAAGGAATGGGCTCCTGACTCTCCAGAATGAAGAACCTTTGACATAACTTTAGTGCAAACAATATTCGCACATTGGAACTCCCACGCCCGAACCATAAAGCTGAGATCAAACATTGCGTAATGAAATAGCTTCCTCACGTGAGGATCGCCGAGCAAAGAAATTAGTCGATCGGGGTTCTTTCGCTTTCTTGGCCGAAGTATCACAGGCGCCTGATGTGGAACAAATATCTGAACTGTTTGAAGCGACTCAATCTGCCAGTCCAGTCCTGTGGTCTCTGTGTCCATCGAAACACCACCACTGGCTATGGCAATTCTGTAGAACTCTTCCGATATATCGCCGGTAAACACCTCGGGCGACTTGAATGTCATTTCTTTCCTCTCCTAGGTGCGCACTACGCTCTGTGTTGATAAGAATCTAAACTCGTCTTCGACAAACCCGTAGAGCAGGCCATCGCTCCTCACTACAAACGCCGGCACATCAACACGCCTAGGGCGATGCGAATACATCGCAATGACAGCGTGCTTGTCAAACATATACATTGTATGAAGTGGCCCTGAAGTTCGAACTCGAATGACGTTCACCCTTCCTCTTTTTCTAGCTGATGGACTACCTGCAGACACTTCTCCAAAAGCTAAAAACTCTTTCTCGGCCGTTCTCGATCTTTCTAGAAGAACATCCTCCTTGTACCCGAAACGGCGACACATATTCTGAACGGCTTCGCTGTCACTATCCAGTTCAGGCAAGTAGACATTCAGGGTATGCGTTTTATCATTTAGAAATGTACGGATAATGTTTGAGTGGTTATTCCTCCATGTTTGCCCATATGAGATGAATATCGATACTTCTGTGCTGGAGAGGAACAGGTCATCCCACGAAATATTTTCACGAAAGTCAGCCGTGATCACTGAAAGGCCACAACGATCAATGTGAGCCTGTGTCCCGACCCTCATAAGTATTTCGTCTAAGAAGTCTCTCTTGGCAAACAACTCCCAAAAAATTCCAATCCCCATGCTGCCTAGAATGGTACTTCCGATTGTGTTGAGAAATGGCGAAAGCCACTTCCATTTCTTGTAAAGCTCGCAATCAATGCTTGCGATGTATATTGTTACTAACGATGCTAGTATGACAAAATAGCATGGTACGGTAATGCCAAGAAGGGTGGCCTGTTGGAACTTTCGCACCACCTGCCTTGTCGTCCAAAAAGTTGTGTAGCTTTTTTGGGTCATTCTCTGCATACCTATATTCTTGGCTCAAGGAGGAATCCCAAAACCGCAAGCTCTGATCCTACTCAAGGGGGACACCCACAAACGCAGAAGGCACAAAGCTGAACCTGTCCCGCCCAAGAACCATCCCACTTGTCCAGACCATCTGGACGAAACTGCCAAAAGTAAGTGGTAAGAGCTTACCAAGGAGTTGGAGCAAATGGGACTGCTTTCTAGTGCGGATTCTGACGCCATCGAGATGTACTGTGCTGCTTACAGCCCATGCCGCAAAGCCGAGGAAATGGTCAGGAAGTTCGGGGAAGTGATAATCAGCAAGCCCAACAACTGCCCGATGCTCCAAATCGAGGAAGGCTTCCTGCTCCTTGTCGTAAATGTCAAACTCAAAGAAGTAGTGCGTCAGCTTGCGGTAATGAATCGAGTGCCGGGCGTAGACCCATTCCCCGAACAGAATAAAGCGGTTCTCAAGCGGCCTCTCCAGCACATGCCGCTTCACCGCCGCCCACTGCTTGAACAGGTCGTACTGCGGGTGCATCCCCTCGGTGATGAGATGGCCCCGGCACTGCAGCACCATCTCACCGGAATCCAAGAAGTGGATGCCGACATTTGTGCCGTCGATCTTCTCCTCGACGATCAGCGAGTCGTCGGCAATGAACGCCTTCGATTCTGCCTCACCAAGATGCTTGTCATCATCCGTTCCCTTCGATCCAAACAGATGGGGCGTGCGGGGATACTTGGTGAAATCACCGTGGGAAGTACCCATCGTCAGGCTCCTAGTGTTTGAGGTTGGGAAACAATCGACCGCACGAATTGGCTGTAGTCGTCTTGCATCGGTAGATCGAAGTCGGTGTGAAGCCGGCGCCGACGTGCCGTGACTTTTTCCTTTGTAATCGGGTTCATGGCAGGCTGATCGTACTCTTCCCAGTAAAATCCGACGCCCCGCTTCTGCCAGTTCGGGAGATCATTGAAGTTGATGCCGCTCTGGAACAGCAACTCGTTCTTCTGACTCACGGACAGGCCAAGCAGCGATTTCGTGGCCTGCTGCTCGTTCTGACCATCCTTGCGAAGCGTCCAGTAGCACCAGGCACTCAAGGCATTGCGAGCGGCATCTTCGTTGCGCCAGCGGAAGTAGTCCACGACCAGTTCTGAAGTAGGCAACTGGGAAATCCGACAGTCGAAGCAGGCCGGTCTCCCCAGCTTCAGTGAGAACTCGGCGCTGGCTTCACCTGCCAGTATCGAGTCGTATTTCCGCAGCTTCCTGCCGAAGAGTTGTTCTTCAGGATCGAAGAGCAGCGAGATCTCATCGCTCTGAGTGTAGGCGTACAGCACCCGGAAGCCGCAGTTCATGATTGACTCCGTGGTGGAGACCATCAGGTCACGGAAGCGCTCGTCGAAGGGCGCCTCAAACTGGCAGACATCTTTGGTCAACCGTGTGAAGCTTCGACCATCGAGACGAGCGACCATGAACATGCCGGGCAGCACGCACAGGTCGGCAGCGGTCTCGAAGACCCTCATCTTGTTGTCGAGATCATCAAATCTCATGGTTCCACTCCTCGACGACGAAACCTGCTTGTGTCAGTCGCACATATTTCAGGGTGTCGAAACCTTCTCCAAATGCGGGAAGTTCCAGCTTCCTAGCTGTGGACAGGATGCCGATATCGGGCACAGGTTCGCTGCGCTGCTGATTTCGAGCCATGCATTCATCCGTTTTGGATCGGAAGTAGTATCCGACCACAGAAAAGTTGGCCGACTTTGCAGCGTCGATGTACTTCGCTCGCTCTTCCCGAGTCGGGTTTGTGTTGTCGATGACAAACGGTTGCTGCGTCTCCAGACACATGACCATGAGCCTGCGTTCCCGGTTCCGAGTCCGCAAAAGATCAAGGCTGATGCGAACGTGGGAGGCAAAGAACCGTTCCTTGTAGAAGGAAGATTTTCCCGACGCTTGCAGGCCCATGAAGATAACGGCTTGCACGACTGACTTCCCGAAGCATCAATGCGCACTCGGCTACATCCAACTGAGCGGGCCATTCCTAGCTTCTTGATACTGTGTTGGGATGCCTATAGGAAATGTGAAATTGTTCCGTTCCGCAGACACGGCTTTTCCGGAGAGGTTCGCGCTAGGGAACATCGGGAAGATATTCGATGTGGAAATCTCCGTGCCTTCCGAACTAGATCACTCGGCGACCTGCGATCTGGACAAAGTAACCCACACAACCTGCCTCCATAGTTTTCCGGAAAAAATCCAGTTAGCTATGTTCGCCCCTCTGACTCTGTTGAACGGCAGCTGTTACATCCGAAACTGAAAGCTCCAGCCCTTTCACGACAGGCAGCGCCGAAATCGTTAAACTCGCCTTGGCGATGATTTTGTCGGTCACTTCTTGCGCATGAATGCCTACGAGCTCAACACAGTCGAAGCAGGAGAACAAAATTGGCCTGGTTGTATTTGATCATGGCTGGCTTACTGGAAATTGGCTGGCCTGTGGGCTTGAAAATGTCTCAGGCACCAGAATCTCGCTGGACGGGGCTGATCACAGCTGTGCTGCTCATGGGTTTAAGTGGCTGGATGCTGTGGCTCGCGCAGAGGCAGATTCCGATTGGGACAGCTTATGCCGTGTGGACAGGCATTGGAGCAGCGGGCACATTCGCCATCGGAATTGCCTGGTACGGCGACCCCATCTCTTTTGGCAGAGTGCTGGGAGTCATGCTGATCATTGGTGGAGTCATCGTCTTGAAGTTGACCCATTAATGATCAAAAAGCATTTCACAAGTATTTTCGATCCGCCGAACTCTGGCTTCTTCGGCTTTCGATTCACAGGCGGAAAGACTACCTTTGTGTCAGCCCTCAGTTTTGTTTCAGCCCGCAGTCTCACAGCCAGACTGTCTTCACCTTCAAGTCCACAAGTTTCGTCGCATCCCTTGAGCCCCTCCCATGACGATTGAACTCGCAATAGTTTTGGCGCTGTTGATTGCCGCCATCGTGATGTTTGCCATCGACAAACCACGGATGGATGTTGTCGCCTTACTGATGCTGACTCTGCTTCCCCTCACACAAATCATTACGGTCAATGATGCCTTGCGAGGTTTTTCTGACCCTAACATTGTGCTGATTGCCGCACTGTTTGTGATTGGAGATGGCTTAGTTCGAACAGGAGTTGCTCGAAATCTGGGCGACTGGCTCAGTGCGAAAGCCGGCAGCAGCGAAACCCGCATGATGATTCTGCTGATGCTGGTCGTTTGCGGCTTAGGCTCGACGATGAGTTCCACGGCCGTGACAGCGATTTTCATTCCTGTCGTTCTGAGAATTTGCCAGAGCACGGGAACTCCACCTAGCCGGTTAATGATGCCACTGAGTTGTGCAGCCCTGATCAGTGGCATGATGACCCTGGTGGCGACAGCCCCCAATCTGGTAGTCAACAGCGAATTGATCCGCTTTGCCGAGCAACACAACACCGACAGCACTGGCTTTCGATTTTTTAGTTTTGCTCCCTTTGGAATCCCTATATTGCTGGCAGCGATTGGTTACATGCTCATCGCTAGAAAATGGCTCCCTGCAACCAACCCATTTGATTCCAAAGCCGATACCAGGCAGCCCACGCTGGCCGGTTGGGTTGAGCAATATGAACTTGCCACGCGGGAACAGAGAGTCCGCATCAGTCACTCATCGCCACTGATTGGGAAAACGATCGAAGAAGTGGGGTTAAGAAACGCAGCCAGCGCCAGCCTGGTGGCGATTGAGCGTGAGCGTTCAGTTCTACAACCCACGGCCAAAACCATCCTGCATTCGGGTGACGTTCTGCTTGTCGATTTTTACGGGCCCCCGGCTGACTCAGATGCTCTGAAAACTCAATTCGCCCTCGAACCCATGCCGCTCAGTGGGCTCTACTTCACCGATCGTGCTCAGGAAATCGGGATGCTCGAAGTGATCATTCCTGTGGATTCCGAACTGGTCGGACAATCACTCATTTCCAGTGAATTTCGCAGCCGCACGGGATTAACTGCGATTGGTTTGCGTCGCAGCAAGGCGGCTGTCACGGAAAAACTGCGTGAAGAAACCCTGAAAGCAGGCGATACCCTGCTGCTGATCGGCCCTTGGAAAGCCATCCGGCATTTGACGAAGGACAGCAATTATATTGTTCCATTGAGGTATCCTTCGGAATACCATGATCTGCTGCCAGCACCGGGTAAAGCCCCTTATGCAGTGGTGAGCCTGCTCATTGTGATTGGATTGATGGTCTCCGGCGTGGTTCCTAATGTCCTGGCGGCACTGATCGGTTGTCTTTTGATGGGTTTATTCCGCTGCATCACGATAGAAACTGCCTACAAATGCATCGACTGGAAAACATTGATCCTGATTGTCGGCATGCTCCCCTTCTCCATCGCCCTGCAGGAAACGGGAGGAGTCGAATTGGCAGCTGAAGGTTTACGAACAGTCACCAGCAGTATGGGGCCGCGTGGGGTGCTGGCGATCCTGTTTATGATCACCGCCATTTTGGGAATGTTTATTTCTAACACCGCGACAGCCGTCTTAATGGCACCTGTTGCATTAGCCATGGCTGCCGATATGCAAGCCTCACCGTATCCTTTTGCGATGATCGTGGCCTTAGCTGCTTCAACAGCATTCATGACTCCCGTTTCATCACCTGTGAATACGTTGGTCGTCACTCCCGGTAATTATTCATTCAGCGACTTTGTCAAAGTCGGTATTCCTTTAAGCGTGATCGTCCTCGTCATCAGCGTTGCCATGGTTCCCTGGTTGCTGCCAATTTATCCGGCAGGTTCAGTCACGCCTTAGCAGTCAACGGAAGTTGACTGCTTTTTAGACATTGCGAATTTCGTTTACCGTTCATACCTATCGACCTGGTGTGTCATACGAATCTAGAACAACCGATACGGAACGTCGTCATGCAGCCATCAGGTGAAGTCGGCTCGAATCCTGGATCAACACCTGAGAGCGCCAAGAAAACCTCACTACTCCAGCGAATGCTCGATATCGTTGAAGCCGTAGGAAACCGGGTACCTCATCCCGCTGTGATTTTTCTGTTGCTGATTGCTGTGGTCGTGGTCGTTTCGCACATCATGGAAATGGCAAACGCTTCGGTCAGTTTCCAGGTTCTTAATCAAGAGACCGATCAGCTTGAAGCAGAAACCTCGGTGGCCCGAAGTCTGCTTTCCAGTGACGGCATACGCTTTATCTATACCCAGTTGATTCCCAACTTCATGGGTTTCACGGCTGTGGGGCTCATGATCGTGGCCATGGTGGGTGCCGGGGTTGCTGAAGAATCGGGCTTGATACAAGCTCTGATTCGCAAACTCGTCATTCTTTCCCCCAAAGCCATCCTGGCCTATATCCTCGTCTTTGTCGGGATTCTTTCCAGTGTGGGTGCTGATGCTGGATATCTGGTTCTCATTCCGTTGGCTGGTACTGCTTTTCTCAGTATTGGCAGACATCCATTAGCTGGGTTGGCTGCGGGTTTTGCGGCAGTCGCAGGGGCGTTCACTGTCAATATGCTGATCAAGCCCCTCGATGCCGTGCTGACGGAGTTCACGAATGATGCCATTCATCTCGTGGATCCTTCCCGGTCGATTGGATTGACAGCGAATCTGTGGTTCTCACTGGCTTCCGTCCCCTTACTGACAATCATCATTACATTAGTAACAGAACGAATTATTGAACCACGGCTGGGAGCTTACGCGGGGGAAAAGCCCATAGAAAAGAGTGGCTCATTAACTCCGCAAGAGTCTACAGGGCTCCTCTACTCCTTATGGGCCATGCTGGGTGTCCTGATCTTTTTTGGACTGCTCACAATTCCCGCTGAAGCCCCGCTTCGAGACCCTGCCACCGGTTCCATCATCGGCAACTCTCCGTTTATGAACGGCTTGATTGCCGTCATCATGGTAATGTTTCTCGCCACAGGCATTGCGTACGGCATCGGTGCCGGCACGATTGCTAAAACCAACGATGTTATCAACGCCATCGGCAAATCGATCAGCGGTCTGGGCGGAACAATCTTCCTTCTGCTGATTATCAGCCAGTTTGTAGCCTACTTTAATTATTCCAATATGGGCACCATCCTCGCGGTGAATCTTTCGAATATGCTCAAGGACGCTAATGTCGGGCCATTCTGGTTACTCATGGGATTGATCGTCGTTGTCGGACTGCTTGATTTTCTCATCACGGGAGCTATTGCCAAATGGGCAATTTTTGCACCGATCTTTGTCCCTGTCCTCGTCAAACTGAATGTCGATCCCGAAGCGGCTCTCGCTGCTTATCGAATCGCCGATTCGCCGATTAACATGATCACGCCCTTGAATGTTTACTTCGCCATGGTCGTAGGCTTTGCTCAAAAGTACGACAAGAATGCCGGCGTAGGGACGATTGTCTCCTTGATGCTGCCCTATGTGGTGTTCATCTTCGCGGGCTGGATACTTCTGTTTATTGCCTGGTATTTACTGGGAATACCGTGGGGTATTTAACTTCCCACCAGTTCAAGCCCCCTTGCGACGACATTGTTTTCATTTGTTGATAACTCCTACTTTCATAGTCACATTACCATTCATTAAAGGATTATTCATGGCCAGTTTATCAGCCTACATTGAGCGATCATCGACAATTGACCTGCTCATGCGATTACTGGAAGTCCCGGGCCTGAGTGGTCAGGAAACAGCGATTTCTCAAGCCGTCCAGGCAGAACTGATTGCGGCTGGAGTGCCTGCCACGAGCATGTTCAACGACGATGCTCACAGCCGAATTGATCTGCCTTGTGAAATTGGCAATCTGTTCGTCCAACTACCAGGTACAAAGCCCGGCCCGCGAATCATGTTTTCCACCCACCTGGATACCGTTCCCATTTGCCAGGGAGCGAAACCAATTCTTAAAGAGGGCCAGATTTGTACTGATGGATCAACAGGCCTGGGAGGCGACAACCGAACTGGCTGCGCGGTTCTGATCTCGACTGCAGCCGCTCTATTAAAGCATAAGCTTCCTCACCCGCCGATCACTCTGCTTTTTACGATCCGTGAAGAAAGCGGCATTCAAGGTGCCCGCTACCTCGATACAAAAGCGGTGTCCGATGTCCAGATGTGTTTCAATTTTGACGGAAAAGTACCGGCTGAATTGGTCACAGGAGCCGTCGGCCAGGAAACCTTCTATGTCGAGATCACTGGCCTGGCTTCACACGCTGGAGTAGCACCGGAACAGGGCATTTCGGCCACATTGATTGCTTCGAAAGCAATTGCCGATGTGCATGCTCAAGGATGGTTTGGGAAAATCCAGAAGTCTGACGGCTATGGAACCAGTAACATTGGGATTTTTGGTGGCAAAAAAGGGCTGGCCGCCGGTGATGCCACGAATGTCGTTACGGATTATGTCTATCTAAAAGGCGAAGCGCGGAGTCATGACGCGGAATTCAATTCCCGGATCACTGCGGCTTATCAGGCGGCGTTTGAGAAGGCAGTGAATGAAGTTTCGACGATCGATGGTCAGAGAGCGACACTCAAGTTTACCATCCACAAAGCGTATCCTCCGTTTCATCTGGAAGATCACAGCCCGGTCGTTGTGCGTGCTGTCGAAGCTGCAAAATCGATTGGTATGTCGCCGATCACAAAGTCCTCGAATGGTGGTCTTGATGCCAACTGGCTGGTTAAGCATGGCGTGCCCACAGTCACCATGGGTGCCGGTCAGCATGAGATTCACACCATCAAGGAGTTTATCAATCTTGACGAATTCATGGATGGGTGTCTGCTTGCGTTGGCCATTGCCACGCAGTGCAGTCAAGAATGACAACACGTTGAAGAAATCGATTGATGAGTTCGCTTCCCCTGAAAGGTGAACGATTCTTAATCCATCATGCTCACGCGGCTTGTCTTTTCAAAATCTTCTCTCCACACTGCTGAGAAGCGGCTTAACGCCACGCCGGGATGAGTAATGATCAATGGCATGAATTCGCCTTTGGCGAATTGACCGAGTAACTGACTGAAAACCTGGAGAACATCAATGGCATCATTAGTAGTAATTGGCTACGACGACGAACTGAAAGCTGAAGAAGTGCGTTTAGCCCTTCTGAAAATGCAGAAGGAATATCTGGTTGATCTGGCCGATGCAGTGGTGGCAGTCCGTGACGATCAAGGTAAGGTCAAGCTGCGTCAGATGTATGATCTGACCGCAGCCGGTGCCATCAGTGGTGGATTTTGGGGAACTCTGGTCGGGATGATTTTCCTCAATCCTTTATTCGGTCTGGCAGTCGGTGCTGGTGCTGGCGCGTTGTCAGGATCTTTGACCGATGTGGGTATTAACGATGGCTTCATGAAGCAACTGGCTGAAACTCTCAAGCCAGGAAGTGCAGCCCTCTTCGTACTGATTCGGCACATGACGGCTGATAAAGTACTGGCTGAAGTCGAAAAGTTTGGTGGCACTCTGCTGCAAACCAGCCTGTCGCATGAAAGCGAAGAGAAACTCCGGGCAGGTCTGGCTGCTGCATCAGGCCAATAACCTGCAAATCTCAAACAAGACGTAGTCTTCGAGGAGAGACCGTATAACCAGAGCTTCCCTCGTCCTGCGATCTCGAAACTGAGTCTGACATCTTCATGCCACGTCGCCGAGCGTCTACCTCTGCGACGTGGCTCTTTTTATTCGCCCTCGTTTCTCATAATCATCTCGACAGACACCGCGATATGATCAAGAGAAAACTGATCCCGTAATGATAAGCGTGAACGGGATCATCATCGACAACCCTTCTTAATTCGAAAATCAAGGGAAGGTTGACATGGATTCCAGCACTTTACGAGATTATGCAACAGTCATGGCGGCGCTGACCGCACTGCTCGTATTCATCCTCAATTCGGTTGTCATGGTGCGGAACAGGCGAATTTCCAATCTGGCACGTTTTATTGAATCACATGACCGCCTGTTTTCTCCGGATAGCTATCTGGCAACGAATGTTCTGGCTCTCGAACGCGGAGAACTGGTAAGAGATTTCTCTGACCAAGCCATGGAACGAAGATTCCATCTCATGCTTTTGGAAATTGAGCACATGGCTTTGCTGGCAAATCACCGTGCGGTTCCCAGACACACACAGGTCTATATGTTTGGATCCTACTCACGCCGACTCAGAGTTCTCTTTACAGAGAAAGAACGCCAGAGCATGTTCTGGGAACTTGCCATCAGGTTTCTTGATCAATTGGCAGAAGATACCGGTCGATATGAAAAACTGACTCGTGAGCAGCGAGAACGATTTTGGCACTGATTGATTTTTCGAGAACACTTTCTGAACAGTGAAACTCAAGTCTCAGCACAATTGATATCACATAGCTACGATTTCGCCTGATATCCCGGCAACCAGGCACAAGGAAAGATCGCCA
Organism: Planctomyces sp.; assembly: GCA_027483405.1. Lineage (GTDB taxonomy): Bacteria > Planctomycetota > Planctomycetia > Planctomycetales > Planctomycetaceae > Planctopirus. The sequence continues at coordinate 11,540 of JAIXUU010000064.1, forward strand.
ATAAAGCCAGGCCCGAGAGGATAAGAAAACCGGTTTTAATCGCTCGCGTGCGGGCCGAAGCATTGATCACGAGGGCCTCTTTCATTTCTTCAGGAGTTACCTGAAGGGTTGATAAGCGGTCTTGAAGCTGGACATCACTAAAGAAGTTCATATTGCCGAGATTGACCTGATCCTTTAATTCCGCCGATATCACGGCATTATCGGTTTTCTCGATTTGAATGACCGACGTGAGCAAGCCGACGAGCATTGCACCAGCCACTGCCGTCCCGACGGCAGCGGCCAGATTCTGTGTCACCCCTCGCAAGGACCCGACATCGGCAGCCATGGATTTTGGGGCCGATGTCACCAGCACATTAAACAACAATGTGACCAATGCCCCCTGCCCGAGGCCAATAGTGATCAGTCCCAGAACCACAGGAAAAGCACTCCAGTCGTTCTGCACAACAAACGCCAGCCAGCCAGTCCCCAACGAAACGATCGTAAAGGCAACCTGTGCAATCACCCTCGGACTGAATTTCTGATAGAGCCGGACGATCAGAATGGCCGTAAAGAAGACAGTCAGCATAAAGGGCATCATGGCCACAGAAGTCATCAGACTGCTGCTTCCCTGGACAACTTGTATGTATAGTGGGACGGTGAAGTTAATAGCACCTTCCATACCCACAATGACAAACAGCGCCAGGATGGCTGCCCATTCACGGGGCGATCCCATCACTTCCAAAGCCAGCAATGGAGTACGGCCAAGGCTTCCGCGACGGGATGTCCAGGCCAGAAACCCCAGACCAATCGTGATACCAACCGTAATCATCACGAGAGCTGGCGAGACTCCCAGAATATCAAAAGGAGCTGCAGAACTTGCCAGTAGCAATCCCCATGTGCGAATGTTATTCACACCAAAGCTGATCATGATAATCGCTGTGGCTGATAGCAGCACACCAAAGAGATCAATCTTCACTTCAGGCCGCGGAGTGGAAGGTTTCAGTTTTCGACTGAGAAAGAGGATCGCACATGCATGCAGGATCAGAATTCCAAATCCCAGCCTCCAGTTGATCGTCGCGACAAACCCGACTGTCACAAACGCCAGAACACCAGCGATAGCCCGGGCTGAGCCCAACCAGCCTACTGCTTCAGCCTGCTGTGCCCCCCGGTAATGATCAGCAATCAGCACGACCAGCGTTGGCACCAGTGCGGCACCTGCCATGCCTGCCATCGCCTGAGCAGCCAGCATGATTTCAGCCGTCGGACTGGAAACCATCACGATCATAGCCACCAGGAATAGAGTGACAGACGCCTGAAAGAAAATCTTCGATCCAAACCGCTGACCCAATCGTGCACCGAGCATAATGAAGCCGGAAACGCCCAAAGAATAGAGCACAATGGCTGTTCCCACTGTGGTCGGTGGTGTCTGAAAACTGGCGATCATCCCTCCCATCGAAACAGGGATGGCTGCCACGTTAAAAGACATCAGTGCCTGCCCCATGGCTATAACAATCATCGGCACCCAGGAATCTCTGACGGTCACCTCAGATACTTCCCCTGCTGCTGATTGTCCTGACATGGCGCTGTTCCTTTGAGAGACATTGATCTCGGAGTTGCAGTGGCGAACGTATCAATAGTACGCGTTAAAACGCAATACGATCGGGTCAGACAGGTTTCGAGAGGAAGAGATCCATCCCCAGTTTTTGAGATAAGAACTTCGAAACCAATTGGCCTCTGACACTGTTTCCCGCTGAATCCAGCCGTGGAGAGAAGGTACCTAATCCACCCTTCCCGGGAGAAACAGTCACAATCCCACCGCCAATCCCACTTTTTCCGGGAAGGCCAATACTATATAGCCAGTCCCCTGAAGTCTCATAGAGACCTGCTGTCGCCATGACAGCCAGAGCATAATGGCAGACGGAAGGATCGACGACGCGTTCTTTCGTCACAGGATTCACACCACCATCAGCCAAAGTCGCTCCCATGATCGCCAAATCGGTCGCGGTGACATTCAGTGAGCATTGCCTGGTATAGAGATCCGTGGCTTCGGCAGGATCCATATAGATTCGGCCAAAACTTTCCAGCAATCGGGCAATGCCTTGATTTCGATGATTCGTTGCAGAGGCCGAAGCATAAACCTCTTCATTTAATGACAAATCTCTGCCGGCAAAGCGACAGAGTCCTGTGTAGATAAAATCCCACTTCTTATCTAAGTTATCCCCAGGAACCAGGCTTGTCGTCGCAATGGCTCCCGAATTCACCATCGGATTGGTACGACCAGAATTCCCCTGCTCGATTGCACCTAAAGAGTTAAATGCCTGGCCTGTGGCGTTGACTCCAATTTTCTCCTGCATCGATTCGGCACCGAGGATTTCGCAAACCAGCGCAAAGACAAACGGCTTGGATACACTCATGATCGTGAAACCGTAGCCGCAATCTCCGACACTGCAGACTTCTCCCTGAGTGCTGACGACAGAGATCCCAAACAAATCGCTCGGCACGCGGGCCAAGGCTGGGTAAACCTGTGAGTTTTCTCCCGAGGTTTCGAGGCCGTAGCGGGAATGAGCCTGCTTCACCCATGATTGAACCGACTCCATCGGTGGTAACTGACCCGTCGAGACGAAGGGTGAAGTTTCTGCCAGGTGATCACTGGACATGTGTTTTCCCAATAGAAAATAGAAAAAGGGGAACCTTCTTGGGAGCAGCAGGAGGTATGGCCACGGGCTCATGTCAGAGCCAAAGAAACCAAACTTGACAGGTGAAACATGAAATGGACGCTGATGCAAATCGCAACTTAGATGCGAAGTCTAATCAATTGGTTTGAGAGAATGTGAAACAATTCTCGACGATGCCTCACAAGCTTTTCAAAATCGCTCTCGACCATATCCGCAAAGCGAGGAGCTCACCATCTGGCTTGCTTGAAGGCAAGCGATAATTGCCCGCAGCAGAGTTATCATCAACACGATTGAGTCATGGCGATCAAGCAGCAGCACCATGTTCACTCTCTTGTGAGGCCACATTTAATCGACATGAAAGCTGTTCACCAACGATTGCATCTGGTCAACAGTCCCAGCTTCACTGTTGGAACTCCAGTGGATTTCGCAGGTTGCCTGGCGACCGCCAGTAAGTTCTTTGGCAACCACCGTAATACGCCGGTTTTCATCGTAACGGTAAGTCAATTCGACTGGTGAACCTACAGGGAGATTCTCTGGCAGACCGGTAATGCGAAAATCGCCAATAAAGGTACAGCCATCAATCTCCTTCGTCTCTCCTTCCAGCAACCGCACGAGAATTCCTGCAGGATTTGGCGTGTTCGTCACAAACCGCTGCTTAAACTCACAAGGCAAGGCTGTATTTCGAGGGATCATGATGTGATTGAGCTTGCGGTTACGATCTCCGGGAGGAGTGATCTCAATCCCGAGTGAGTGGGAGTTCACATCGACCGCTTCAACGGATTTTAGTCGCGAGACGACGGCCCCTGTCTGGCCAAGCACTTGACCTGTTTCGCGGGCCTGCAGAATGCCTGCATGAATAGCGGCCCCCTGGGCGACTGCTAACTGGGGATCCAGCACACGCACCGGGACACGACCACACAGCTTTTCGAGCATCGCGCTGACGCCAGTCATATAAGTCGATCCACCGATCAACAAGACTTCATCAAGTTCCTGTGGGGTGACGCCGACTCCATCGAGTACGAATTCTGTTGTGTCTCGCGTTCGCTGCAACAGATCGGCTGTGAGTCTTTCAAATTCTGCACGTGTGATCACGGGTTTAAGAGTTTTTTCTTTGAATGAGAATTCAAGTGCGGCCTGTGGCAACTCTGAAAGTGCCCGTTTCACTTCATCACATTCATCAGTCAGCGCGAGGCGAGCGCGAGCATCATCACGAGGATCGAGCCGATAGTTCAGCCGAAACTGTTCTGAAATATGGTTGACGAGGCGCCGGGTCCAATCGAGACCACCGAGAAATGTATCTCCATCCGTTGCCAGAACTCGAAACTGCATAGCCGAGTAACGCACAACAGTGACGTCGAATGTTCCCCCACCCAGATCGTAGACAAGGATTGTTTTTTCTTTCTCAGGCACCCCTGACTGAAGCTTACCGAGATCCCCTTTTTGCCAGGCATAGGCGAGGGTGGCAGCCGTTGGTTCATTGAGCAGATCAATCACGTTGAGGCCAGCAATTTGACCGGCATTCATCGTGGCTCGGCGGCAGGGATCATTGAAGTAATAGGGGACCGTAATCACGGCATTTGTCACGGGTCCACCAAGCCTGGCCTCTGCATCCTGCTTTAATTTCATCAGAATGAGGGCCGAAAAGAACTCGGCATTCAGCGGATTCCCGTCGATGATTTTGGAATAGTCGGGATTCCCCATCTGACGCTTGATCCCCACAATAACCCGATCCGGGTTCACGGTGCGGATCCAGTCACCATGCGGGCCGATAACTACTTCGCCGTTGTCATTGATTACCACGACCGAAGGTGTGATCATTTGACCATCGGAATTCGGGATAACGACTGGCTGACCGTCAGCAGCCAAAGTCGCGATTCCTGAGGAAGATGTTCCGAGGTCAATCCCTACGGTCAATCCGTCGACAAATTGTGTCATGATGGTTGTACGTTTATCTGAGGACCCGGATTCGATCTGGCACTGCAATCTGGTTCTTAACCAGACAGAATTCTTTGTCAGAGCTTACAGAGTTCGATGTCCAGCCGAATCGATTCTGCGGGTTCGGCCGCCATGTTTCATCGATTCTTCACACTCTTTGCTGATCAAACCTGAACAATCCAAATTGGCAGGTCAGAATATCCAGAGCACCTTTCAGAAAATCTGCCGGTCGATCTGAGGGATCGACTTCGCGGACTGCCGGTAAGCTGGCGTACATAAAGTGAGAAGTGAGAACCTCTTCCGTGGAAAGATTTGCTCAATGGAACCCCAGACCGTTCTGGCTTTTCGTCCCATGAGAAGTTAACTTATGAGTGGTGTCTGCGTGGTACTGTCACCGTTTGACACTCTCTTTGCTGAAACATCCCGACCACATCTTTGAATTCCTCACATCTTGCGAAATTGGCTCGGCTCTCAGTTCCAGCTCTGAGCCCTATTGATGAGCGGAAAATAAAATCATGTCTCCAATGCTGCAACCACCGAGATTTCCAGCCATAAATCCCACGATGAAGTCGTCACTGACACCGAGTCGAAGTTCGCATCCAGAAGTGGGAAAGTATTCGGCAAGTGCCCTAGCGGTCCTGTTGAGCGGGGCCATATGCCTGGCTGGCATGAGCAATGCCGATGCTCAACATGCGGCCCCCAAGACGAAATCGCGACCGGGACAGAGTTCACCTGCAGGTCATGGGAGTGGTTCGTCTCCTGCACATGGTGCTCCCGGGATGAGTGGGCGTCCATTTACACCGACGCCATCCGCTGTACCAAAGGTGATTCCAGGCTCAGACCGTGACAACCGCGATTGGGTTCCACCCGATCCTGAAAAACTGCCCGCAGATTATCGACCACCACTCAAGGCTCTGGAGATGACCAGGCTGGATAAACCTCTGGCCACTCAAAAAGAACTCGACGACCTGAAAAGAGATTTGAGTAAGTACCGCACAGTCATCACCAATGGTGATCTTGCCAGTGAAGCCGACAAAAACTTGCTGAAACGCGGAATTCGTTTTCGCCTGGCACAGCTTTCAGATCCTCTGAATCGCGAAAATCTCCACAAATTCCGCGAAGAGTTGACTGTTCGCGATATGCAGTTTGCTGCCAAAAACAAGACACGTCCCGATGATATCCGGGCCTTTCGCACAGCATTTTGCGATGAGATCGTAAAGCAGGCTGTGCCACTTCTTGACAACAATTTCTATGTCCGGCTGCAGGTTGCCATACTGCTGGGTGAACTCGATATTCTCCCGAACGATCCACGAGGTGGTATACAGATTCAAGCCTACGCGCCGGCAGCCAAACCTCTTGTGGAAATTCTGAAAGACAGCAGCCAGCCGGAAGCCATCAAGACCGCTGCCGCCAATAGCCTGCATCGAGTTCTGAAGGTTGGCCAACCAGATTCCAATCTCAAATCGGAAATTGCCCAGGCGGCAGTCGATCAACTCCTGCCCATGGACACGCATTTCTGGTACCAGATGCGACTGGTACAGCTTCTGTCGGCTAATGACACAATCTACGACCGTGCCGAGCGAAAACCGTATTTGTGGAATACCCTGCTGTCGATCCTCAATGATCCCAAGCGAAACTGGCTGGTTCGCGGTGAAGCCGCACGCGCTCTTGGCCGAATTGCTTATGAACCGTCAGTCCCTGCTGCAAAAATCACTCAATCATTGGCGAACTTCGGGGTAGAACTCGCTTCGGCAATGCAGTCAACTCCGCAGGATGAAGCGTTGCTTCGCTCAGCTTTCGTGAAGTTGTATCTGGCTTTTCAACCTTTGGACGACAGTGATCGCGACGCACTGAAACGAAACCCCGGCGGATTGCTCGCGAACTCCACTTTAGGCCCACAGGCCAAACCAGTGTATGAGCAGTTGATTCCCATCATCCGTGCCGCCATCAAGAAGCAGGCCATCCCTGGAGATGCTGTCAAAAATCTGCAGGCTCTAGGGGGCGAAAAGCCAGCTGCACCACCTGCTAATGCTGCTGCCAGTGCCGCCGGTACTTCTTCTGGTAACACTAGAAACTGAATTGAAATGCTGCCCAAAGATTGTTGCATGACGTTTTCGGGCAGTTTCCAGGGGATGGATCGCAATGCTCGGTGCCAGTTCTGGTGATGCGTTTGTCAAAGTTGAGCGCGAAGCGGCTGCACTTCGACTGACGCTCGCAAGACCATCACGTCGAAATGCCCTTTCGGAACTCATGCTGCAAGAACTCGAATTGCATTTGAGTGCGATTGCAGAAGATCGTTCCATTCGCGTTGTCGTACTCGCGGCAGAAGGCCCCGTCTTTTGTTCTGGCCACGACCTTGCAGAAATGCGGGGTCGAACAGAGGAGGAGTACAGGCATCTGTTCGCTCGCTGCACGCGAGTCATGCTGGGACTCAGAAGGTTGCCTCAACCGGTGATTGCCCGCGTGCAAGGTTTAGCCACAGCCGCCGGTTGCCAGTTGGCAGCGGCCTGTGATCTGGTGGTGGCAGCGGATACTGCAGGATTCGCCACACCCGGCGTAAAAATTGGTCTATTCTGTACGACTCCCATGGTTCCACTCATCCGTGTGGTTCCGCCTAGAGTCGCCATGGAAATGTTGCTCACCGGGCGAGTTGTTTCCGCTGCGGAAGCACGACAGATCGGTCTGGTGAATCGTGTCGTTCCGGCTGATCAACTTGATGAGGCCGTCGAGGAATACGTTCTGGCAATCAGCCAGGCGAGTGCGACGGCTCTCGAAATTGGTAAACGGGCCTTCTACGATCTGGCCGAGATTTCTGAGGTCGAGGCTTATCAGAAAGCCGTCGAACTGATGACTCAAAACGCTCTCGCCTGCGACGCTCAAGAAGGGATTGGTGCCTTTCTGGAAAAGCGAACTCCTCACTGGCAGCATACCCGGCCTCACTTCCCCGCCGAATAATCTGGTGACATTACACGTCGCCCGTCATCTTACGGCCACAAGAATGCGTACATCATCCCCAATCATTGACTGAGCGACTTCGAGGAGCGATTGACTGCATGCCACTGCCATCTTTTGATGTAATGTTCGCTTACCTTGATCAACTCCAGCCTCGCATGCGTGTTGTTGCGGCTGGCGGTGCCGATGTGACTGTGCTCGAAGCCATGTCGATGGCCAGCCAGCGAGGCTGGATCGAACCGGTGCTGACTGGCCCTGCTCCGAAAATCGAAGAACTGGCCCATGCTGCAGGAATCTCGCTCGATCAATTCCGGATCGTGGATGTAATAGATGCCCCGTCCGATTCTTCCGCCCCTGCTCAGGCTGCCACTGCCGAGATTCGTGCCGGGCGTGCTGATCTGCTGATGAAAGGCCAGATAGCAACCCCGGCGTTAATGAAAGCAGTGCTGGATCGCAGCCAGGGCCTGCGCACAGATCAAGTGATCTGCCAGGTCGTGCTGATGGAACTCCTGGCGGTCGATCGACGTTTTCTGATGACCGATACAGGGATCACCATTACTCCGAATCGAGAACAGAAACGGCAAATGCTCAACCATCTGGCCAGTGGAGTTCGAGGGTTACTGAAGTTCGACCCTCACAAAGCACAATCCAAAGAACCCATTCGCATAGGACTGATGGCAGCGACCGAAAAAGTCTCCGAGGCGATGCCGGATACTCTCGATTGCCCGGAGCTTTGTGAGATGGGTCAAATGGGTGCGTTCTCCGATTGTGTCATAGAAGGCCCGCTCTCCTTTGATATGGCCATGGATGCCCAGGCCAATTCGCGCAAGCAACTCGACCGGCAGATCGTGGGAAATGCCGATGCCATGCTCTTCCCTTCATTACAGGCAGCCAACCTAACTGTTAAAGCCATCATGTACACAGCCCATTGCCGGTTTGGTGGGATGCTGATGGGGACAACTCACCCGGTGGTCTTCATGTCTCGGGCCGATGAAACTTCGACTCGGCTTAACTCTCTGGCGTTGGCGATTTCTTACGCACTTACTCAGCGGCAAGCGTAATCGTTCGGCCTTGAGTGCTAACTGTAATTCCATTTCGAAGAGTTTGATGATTACTCTGTCGCCCCAGACACTTGCTTGGAGCGATTCTTGCCCTGTGTTTTGGCCTTGGGAGCCCCTTTTTCGACGACAGGCAGGTCACACTCCGGCATAGGAAAAACTTCGTTCGGCAAGGTTTGGGCCTTTAACACTTCGATCGCCTTAGTGACAAGATCAGGCCGGCTGTCTGCCATATTTGTGCTTTCACCAGGATCAGAAACTAGATGATAAACTTCCCACGGCCCGGGCCGGTTGGTGCGAAGGCCGCGTCTGAGAACCTTGAAGTCTCCTAGATGCACACAGACTTGACCCGTATATTCGGCGTAAACCCAAACCATCGGGTCGGGACGAACGAACTGATCTGGCGAAGTTTTGCCAGTGAGCAATGGCAGCAGGTTGACGCCATCTAAACCTTCAGGAAGAGGGAGTTGAGTGGCATTACAGAGAGTCGGAAACCAATCGGGAAAATAGCTGGGAGTGTTGATGGTCGTCGCAGGAGGGATCTGCCCGGGCCAGGAAACAATGGCTGGGACACGCAAGCCACCTTCATAGATGCTTCCCTTAAATCCTTTGAGTTCGCGGGTGCTATTGAAGAAGAGTGGATCAGCTCCACCGACATGAAAATCGGGATTGGCACTGGCATGTGTCGCCCCGTTGTCACTGGTAAAGACAATCAGAGTCTTCTCCAGTAAACCATGTTTTTCGAGAGAGGCGATGACGTCACCCACATGGTTATCCAGATCTCGAATCATGGCGGCGTAGGCTGCACGGGGCCTGGGATGTGGTAAATAACCGCCATCGCCTCGATAAACGCGTTCATCCCACTCTGCCGGAAACTCTTCCACAATTTTCGGCGGTGGCTGCATCGCAACATGCGGCTCTGTGAAGGGGAGATAAAGGAAAAACGGCTGCTGATGATGACGATCAATAAATGAGAGGGCCTCAGCCATAATTAACCTGGGAGCGTAGTTTTCTCCCTGGTAGGCCTCCATGATCACTTCGCCTTCGGGTTGCTTCTTATGACCGGGAATCGGCTTTTCATTGATGAC
>JAIXUU010000476.1 GCA_027483405.1 Planctomyces sp.
CACTACGCCTTGGGGCCGAAGCGAGCCAGTGCACAGTCTTTAATCCCCTTCAGATCGAGCTTGCCAGTCCCCAGAATCGGGACAGCTTCGACTTCGATAAAGCTATCAGACCCAGGAATCCAGCGGTTGGGAATCCCTGTCTCGCCCAGTTTACGCAGTATTTCTGCAACCGGCTGAGCCAGGGGGCGATGCACCACGACCAGCCGTTCTCCCCGCTGGGCATCAGGAACAGCCGTCACGGCGAGGGGCAGGGCTCCTTCATCGTCCGAGGTCTTGACGATTTCCAGCAGCAGCTCTTCCACGCGGAGATGAGGCACCATCTCGCCACCGACCTTCGAAAACCGCGAAAGGCGGCCTGTAATGGTCAGAAAACCCTCGTCATCCAGCACTCCCAGATCGCCCGTGTCATACCAGCCATCCTGCAGAACTTCGCTGGTCTTCTCGGGATTCTTCCAGTAGCCCGCCATCACGTTGCCACCCTTGAGCTGGACGCGCCCCTGGATGTTCACACCCACTTCCTGACCATTCTCCGGATCCAGAATTCGCACGGCAAAGCCTGGCAATGGTCGGCCCACAGTTCCCAGCTTGGTTCCCTTTTGCGAAGTCAACTCGCAACGATGATCAGGCACATTGACGAATGCCGGGCCCGTGGTTTCTGTCGCGCCATAACCTTCTGAAGGTAAGACGCCAAACTTCTCCTTGAACTCATTCGCCAGTTCATTCGGAAGCTTTTCCGCTCCCACCACCACCAGGTCGAGCTTCGAGAACTGAGTTGGTTCACAACGTTTGAGGTACGACCGCAAGAAGGTGGGCGTGGCCAGTAAAATCGTGGCGCCATATTTCTCAGCAAGTTGCCCGACCACACGCGCATCGAGCGGATTGACGTGATACACCACTCGCGGCGGAAGGCACAGGGGCAACCATAAGGTAATGCTGTAACCTAGACTATGGAAAAAGGGCAACACTCCCAGAACTGTATCATCGGCTTCAAGCCGGGCAATATGGTCGGCGGCGTCGATCGTGATCTTCAGATTGTTGTGGGTGAGCATCACCCCTTTCGGCTGGCCAGTCGATCCTGAAGTAAAGATCAACGTCAGGAGTTCATCGGTGCCGCGGGTGGGGCGGCCCAGCGAAGTTAGAAGTAACGAAGCCGGCATGGTGTAAGCAGCCAAGGCAGCACAGAACTTGTCAAAAGTTGAGATCTGCGGCTTCAAGTCTTCAAGGAGGAGGAACTTCGCATTGAGTTGGAAGTTTCTCTTCTCCAGCACTTTGCGGCTGGTGATCACCGTCTTGATATCACCCTGTTCGAGGCACGCATTGAGCTGTGCATCGGAAAGGGTGTAGTTCAAATTGGCGGTCACTTTGCCAGCCAGGGAAAGTGCCACATTCGCGAGGACTCCACCCACTGTCGGTGGGAGGAGAATCCCGACCACTTTTTCGTCGCCCGGAATCTCTCGGCGGAACAACCGGTTGAATGCCAGCGTGGCAATCAGCAGTTTGGTTCCTGTCAGTTCCATGCCGCCAGAATCGGCTACCTTGATTCGGCTACCTGCACTCCGGCAGGTCTTGATGAATCCCGCCAGCAGGGACGGCTCTTTCGACTTAAGCTTTTGCACGGATTCGACTCCCAGAAGTTGAACTGCTGAGCGAACCTGATGAACAGTTTTGGGTTCGTGAATGGGCTGACCGTAGAGGATATTGACGGGAAGGAGTAGACGCTGTGGCCATTTCCAGAAAAATTTTCCGCCTTTAAAGCTGAAAATACTCCCCCACAGACCATCCAGATAGACCGGAATCACCGGGGCATTGGTCCCTTGAATGATCTTGAGAAAACCAGGCTGAAAAGGCTGCATCTGACCGGTACGGGTCAAGCCCCCTTCGGCAAAGATACAGACCACATGTCCTTCTTCAATGGCTTTGCGGGCTGACCGCAATGACTCAATGAGAGCTTTCGGCCCACCATCCGCCTTAATGGGGATGACCTCAAAAATTCGTGCCAGCCATTTCAGCCACGGATTATTCACATAATCTGCATAGGCAATGAACCGCACAGGTCGTGGAGTCATCGTCATCAGCAGAATGCCATCGACCCACGTGACGTGATTCGAGACGAGCAGCGCTCCCCCTTTTTCGGGGATATTGACTTCACCATAGCGTCGCACTCGATAGAACGAGTGCGTGAAGATAAAGAATAGAAATCGAAACATGGCACCTGGTATCAAGAACATGACGTAGATGGCGACGGGGACGGTCCCAATGCCACAGACGAGGAATACCGCAGCCGGGCTGAGTTGCAAAACAGCGAGCAAGAAATAAAAGATCCCAGCCGCAGCCAACGCTCCGGAGAATGCCAGAAAGTTCGTCGCTGCCAGAATTTTTCCCAGCACTTTGGGCTCGCTGCGATGCTGCAAATAGGCCTCCAGTGGAACATCAAATAACCCGGCAAATACACCCAGGAAAAACAGACCAGCCACCGAAAGTTCAAAGGCAATCAGACGGTGATCGTCATTCACAATGCCAGCGAGATACAACACGACAGAGCAGATAGCAATACCCATGGCGCCAATTGGCACCAATCCCAATTCGACATGGCCACCCGAGAGATAACCCGCCAGCAGGCTGCCGATGCCGACACCCAGCACCAGCACCATGCCAAAAACACCCACCTGCCACTGCTTGAGTTGCAGATCATGACCGGCAAACGTGTCGATGTTGAGTTGAGCCATCGAGGCCAGCAGCCAGAAGAAGGCAATGCCTAACGCTGTCCGGGCGAGAAAAATATCACTCGAAAGGAGCTTCAGGCTTTGCCAGGTATCGACTGGAAAATTCCACGGAAAGCGGCACTCCGGATCACCAGCCGGCACCCTGCGAATCCCCAGGCTGACCACCCAACCCAGCACGGCAATCGACATGATCACCACAAACGCCGTACTGAGCGATTGCCACGAAATGGAGTCGCTCTCGCCCGGTTGAGCGAGTGTCGCCAGCAGGTTTCCTAAAAGAAAACCCAGCGCACAAGGGACAACGTTCATCAGCCCCATCAACCCGTTGGCGCGCGAGAGCGAACCATCGTGGACAAGTTCCGGGATGCTCCCTTGCCTCGCTGGAGCGAACAGGGCATTCATCACACCCGTAAGTGCCACCACGATGAAAAGCAGTGGGATATTGCTGAAGCCCAAAGCCGCAAAGCCCGCCAGCATGATGAGAATTTCCGCCAGCTTGCACCAGGTAATGACCTTGGCCTTGCTGAAGCGGTCTGCGAGATAACCCGCCGGCGCTGCCAGAAAGAGAAACGGCAACGTGAAGGCTGCCAGCCCGAGAGCCAGCATCGACGCATCTTCTGCCAGAGAAACTTTCCCGGGCGTATGGCGGAAAAGGCGTTTGGCCAGAGGAACCACCAGCCAGCGGAAAGTGTGGTCGTTCAGCACCGTCAAAAACTGGACGGCCAGAAGACTGACGAAGCTGATGGACGAAAGACGATCATGCAGGTCGGCGGGGCGGGGAGGTTCCGTCGATTCATCAGTCCGTAGGTTGGAATTAGCCTCCGAGAGCGTCTGCATACCCGAATTGTCCAGTCGTTCTCGCAATCAATGGGGTCGATTCTCTGTTCGCTGGCAGTTACCTCGTCTTCCAGCAGGCTGCTGTGAGCAGTTTCTGGTGAGCCCACAGGTTGAGCAGCGTGTGAGAATGATAGCCGATCCGAATTTTTCTGCCTTACTCGAAGCCTGAGCGATTCTGCCAAATTTGATGGTTTCGATTTTGATGGCTTATTGTGCAGTGAATCCCTCAATCCATACGAACTGTCTCTTGACTGACGGCTCAGGCACGAGGACTAAGCCCTTATTGACCACAGCACTTCTTGAACTTCTTACCACTGCCACAAGGGCAGGGGTCGTTACGCCCCACACGCTGGCTGCTGTTGCGAATGGTTTCCACAACCGGGCTGCCATTGGCTCCTTCACCGCGGTGAGCCACCATGTTCGAACTCCCGTCCTCTGACAGATCAGCCACAGATCCCGGAGCGGCATGTGTTTCCGAAGTCACACTCCACAAAGAGCCAACGAAGTCCGGACTGACGTCCTCAATGCGGAAAATGGCTCCCGTCACCTGATCGCCAATTCGATCCCACATCTGCTCGAAGGCGCGCATCCCCTCGCGGCGGTACTCGACCTTCGGATCTTTCTGAGCATAACCCACCAGGCCGATGTTCGATCGCAAGTGATCCATATAGTACAGATGATCTTTCCAGGCCCCGTCGAGGCATTCCAGAATGAGCATCCGCTCAGCAGTATGCAATTCCGGTCGATAACGCCGGGTGAACTGCTCAATCAGATAATCGCGAGCTTTGGTGACATCTTTATCTTCGAAATCATCGGCTTCGAGTTCCGATCCAAACCGATCATTCGACCATTGAGCCAGACGATGTGCCGCCTCCGGACTGATCGGACGGAATGGAGCTTTGGGCGTTTTCGCTGTTGTTTTCGCACTCGCCTTATTAGGGTCGAGATCACGATCTTCAGGAACTTCGCCACAGGTTTGAATCACCAGTTGCTGGATTTCTTCGAGAATTCCGGCTGGTGGCGCAAACTGCTCACTCTTGAGTATCAATGCCGACTCGATACTCGATCGAGAGAGATTGTCGAACTGATCGGGCGAAAAGCGTGTATGGAAACGAGCATTCGACCACGCGACCAGGCCACTGCGATCGTAGCGCTCTGTCGATTGACCACCCGTTTCCGCCAGGAATTGCGACATCCCCACCGATACGGGGAAGGTGATCTCTTTCCGTGTGTAATGATCCAGAATCCGGCTGCGAATATGAGCCACCGCTGCTGGAGGTTCTAGACCTTCGAACTCTTGTGGCGGAATATCCAGCCCGAACTGATGCTGGATCCACCCAGCCAATGAGCGGCGTCCCCAGTCATCAGACAGATACTCGTTCAATGGTTCAAACTCATATCGTCCAATGGCATCTTTCGCCCGCTGGTAGAGATAAATCTGCAGCTCATCGATACCGATTTTACGCAGTTCGCGATCATTGGTATTGATGCCGAAGTGGTTGTTGACCCACCGGCTCATCGCCGACCAGTTGCGTTCGCGATCATCCAGATCAGCCGGCAGATTTTCCTCCATCTGCTCACGGATCTGGTCTTCCGCCTGCCGCTCGGCCTGATCACGCAGGTAATCAACCATCCGGTCGTAGTCCATGTCCCGGACATCACTGGCATCAACCTGAACACCAAATTTCTGTCCCGCCCAGTTGGCAGCAGTTTCCCAGCGATACTGCGGACTCAGGAAGGTCTTCGTCCACCGATTCAACTGCCGGTCGATCATATTCAGAATCAGTGGGCGGCAAATGGCCCCATCCAGAATCGATTGCCGATAGCCATAAACGCGTTTGCGCTGCTCATCCATGACTTCGTCATACTCGAGCAGATGCTTACGCGATTCGAAGTGTCGCTCTTCGACCTTCTTCTGGGCAGCTTCAATACGAGAAGTGACCATACCGCTTTCAATACGCTCACCCTCCTGCATCCCCATGGCCGTGAGCCAGTCCTTCACCCACTCGCCACCGAACTTTCGCATCAGGTCGTCTTCGAGCGACAGGAAGAACCGGCTGGAACCCGGGTCACCTTGCCGACCAGCACGACCGCGTAACTGCAGGTCGATTCGCCGGCTGTCATGCCGCTCGGTACCGACCACATGCAGGCCACCCAGCTCGGCAACTTTTTTTCCTTCGCTGTCCATTCCTTCACGGACGGCAATACGCTTTGTCGTTTCATTCCAGACCGATTTCGGGACATCCAGTCGCGAAACATAAGTATGCTTTAGCTCATCCCAAGCCAGGTATTCAGGGTTACCGCCGAGAATAATATCCGTACCACGACCTGCCATATTGGTCGAAATGGTCACTGCACCTAACCG
>JAIXUU010000016.1 GCA_027483405.1 Planctomyces sp.
CCTTGTACTTTACCGCGACGCCCGCACATACAATCGTAGCGTTGCAGTTCCGCTTCCAATCGATTTGAGCCCGTTCGATACAAATTGCATTTTTGATGGCATCCGCGCTAAGCTTCACAGCCGAATACTTCATCTTGTTGATTGCATCTTCCTCCGATGCGTTTGATGCAAAATAGCCTGTCCGAAAGCAAGAAACGCCACTGACCGGGCCTAAGTCTGTCGATGGCCGCTCGATTGACCCCTTGAAAACCTCCATGCTTGAAATTCTAATCAATTCCTCGGGAGTGAGTTTGGTGAGGTCCTGAGCAGAAGCCGCACTTGAAATTGCGAGTATGGCTAAGAATACCAATTTGGTTCGTACCCGCTTCATCGTGCGATGCTCCATCTGAAAATCCCAACATAAATGATTGTGCTTCATGTTAATTCGAAGCCGGATTGCAAAATCATGGTTTAGCCCTGACGCTCAAGTCAAGCAAAATCTAGCCAAATGAAATTGGCAATTCGCCTATTTTGGCAGAGAGAACGCTTTCAGTAGAGGCTCGTTTCAAAAGGCATCACATTCCGTCTGACCAATTGAACAGATCCAACGTCCAAATGTCAGGTCCCTTTCTTAGGCCTTCACCTAAATGCATGCAGAAGTGCTTTACTCGAGAAAGGCCGGCCTGCGCCTCGAAACAAACTCTCCCGCCATTAGGCATTGAAACAACAATCATTGAAGCATTGCAGAATGGGCAAATTGTAAGAAAGCTACCCTTACGCTTAGCTTCAGTTTCGTTTCTCCAAGCCCAACTCTCGCGCACTGGGACAATCGCTCCGTCCTTAAGCTGCCGCCTGTGCGCGCGCCGATAGATAAAGCGATCGTGCTTCATAGCTCGCCCCGCTTTTCAATTGCGCTACCCATCGGCCCTTTGCGAACATAGAAACCGTTTGGGATAGCTTCCTGGACCAGAGGAACGTGGGAAATAAGACCAACGGCTCTCGATTGTTTGACCAGACTGCCAAGAACATTGAGGACTTGATCAAGCGTGCCTGAACCGTTTTCGGTATCGAGGCTTCCGAAGCCTTCATCAATGAAGATTGTATCAAGCCTGACCTTGCCGTTTGTTGCTTCGACAACATCAGCAAGGCCCAACGCCAAAGCGAGCGCCGCGATGAAGGTCTCGCCGCCGGACAGAGTGTCTGTTCCTCTGAACTTGCCAGTATGCACATCAGAGACTTGGATGCCGAGGCCTCGGCTACCACGACCACCTTCCCGGTCACGCTCTAGCTGATATCGAGAGGAGGTCATCGGGCCTAGCCGCAGATTTGCAGCCTCGAGTACCCGGTCGAACATGGCCCCGATCGCATAGGTTTCCAGTTTAAGGTTCAGCGGATTTTCGCCATTCGCAAGCGCAGCGATCTTGCGAAGCGGGCCAGATTCCTCTTCTGCTTTATTCAATTTGAGCATCGCTTCTTCGAGGCTCTTCCTTAAGTGCTCCAGTTGATCGACACGGTTGTTGGCAGCAATCCGCTCTTCTGTTGATTTGGACAAGGCTGCTGATGCGGACTCAAAGGCTTGCTTCAACACAGGAAGGTCTGAGCGGGTGAGATCGCCGATGGCCAAGGTCGCTGCCTTTGCGGCACCCTGCGCCTCGTTCAATTGAGTCTGAAACTCTTTGACTGATTCAATGTCTGCCTCGATCATTGCGATTGCTGGTTTGAGAGATTGGAAAAGCTCTGCTGAAAGCCCTTGCTCGGACAGACGGGTGGCAAAAGCCACCTTTGCTTTTTCGAAGCGAATTTTGCATGCCGCAACTGACTCCCCAGCGGCTTTGGACGTGGCAGTAGCCAAGACAGAGCGCTCACGCGCTTCTTGCGCGAGTGTTTCTGCTTTATTCAATGCCTCGACGAGGCCGTCGAACAAAAGCGACGCCTCGGCCAGTGCTGACGCGATAGCGCTCTGAGTGCGAAGCGCCTCGGGGACGGAATTAAGTTTTCCATCATGCTCAACTCGAGCTTCGGTCGCTACGATACGGGTGTTAGCCGCCTCAGTACGCAGATGTTCGATTTCCAAGTCTATGGTCGCAATCTCTCTGTCGAGCGTCTCAATGGTTGCCTCGGCCTCGTCAAGATTGACAGGAGGGCCCAGCGCCTCGATCTCACCCTCTATCTGTGAAATTTTATCCTGGATCACCGCGAGTGTATCTGTTTGCCGTTCCAGTGAAGAGAGGCTTTCTTGACGAGCCTCAAGTGTGGCTCTTTCCCCAGCAAGCTTTTCATTGATCTGACGGGCCGCAAGCACAGCCATATCAAGCCCGTCTCGCGCTTCCCGGAAGGCCTGATCGCGCCCCGCATTCTCGATATCGCCACTCGCGGGACTCGGATGGTCAGTCGATCCGCATACTGGACAAGGCTGATCGTGTTCCAGCTTGGTTGCAAGATGCAGGGCTTGCACAGCTGATAGGGCTTGCTCTGAAGCTGCAAAGACGGCGCGTGCGTTGGTTTCAAGAACTGAAGCCTCAGCCGATGCTATCTTACTCTTCTCATATGCAGCTTTCGCTAACTCTACCGCGGCTTCTGCTCTCTCATAATCCTCAGCTGCCTTCTTCTGAGCCAAAAGATTTGCATGTGTTTGATTCAGTTGAGAACGTCGATCCGCTTCGTTGCGGGCTAACTTCAACGCTAAGTCTCGCTCGCTGCGAGTTTTCCGACGCTGTTCCAGCCGTAAGATGCCTGTCTGGAGGGCGACCTGGGCTGTTTGATCAGCTATAATCGCCGCCTCTAACGCTTCAGCGCTGGCTGAGGCAGCTTCAAGAACTTCGGCAAATCGCAAAAGATCGCCCTTGCGCTTCCGCGCGGCCTCCACCTCAGGCGCCCTTTCGGCTTCTCTCACAAGACTCTCGGCAGCGTCCTTCTCTCTTTGTTGGGCTTGGTCCTCTGCTGCCATAGCTTCGGCTAGCTTCGCATGAGCGTCGTTTAGGTCTTTGCTTGCGGCGACCAATTGCTCTTCCAAATCTACAATCAGCTGAGCGCTTGTCGCCTGTTTTACGCGGCTAGCAATTGCGGCAAACTCTTCTTTGCGTCCTTCAAGGACGTTAAGCCTTGCTTGAGCCTGTTCGAGTGTAGCGAACTTGGATTCTACTTCCTCGGCATACCTTAAGGCGTTCTCTGAATCCTGCGCCTGCTTCCTTGCCTCGCTCTCGCGAACTAAAAGATCCTCAACCGCAGCTTCGGCTGCCCGAACGCCCTCGAGCAAGGCGTCCGTGCTATCAAATCCTTCCGCTTTGAGACGCCCGGCGCAGACCGCCCGTTCCTCGCGAACCTGCCGCTCGGCTTCGGCAGCCTTATCTTTCAGGTCCGCCATAAACTCCTGATACAAGGAAACGTCGAACAGGTCCCTCAGGATTGTTACGCGTTCGTTGGTTTTCGCCGACAGGAATTTCTCGAATCGACCTTGCGGCAGGAGCACGATTTGCCGGAACTGTTCAGGACCGTAACCGAGAATGTCCATGACTGCTGCATCAACATCGCGGACCTTCTTCTCCGCGATGATCTTGCCGCGCTTCTGGTCCGTGATCTCATCTAAAGCGAGTCCAGTGGCCTCAAAAAGATGGGCTTCATGCGCAGTCTTAGTTTCTCCTAAGCTGCGCATTTTCGGGCGCATCTGATCGGGCTGGCGAACCACTACAAAACGCCGATCACCGACATCGAAAACAAACTCGACCTCTGTTGTGAGTTCAGCGGCCGCATGGTCTGAGCGAAGTGATGTGCGATCCTGCTCCGACTTAGACGCCTCGCCGAATAGCGCAAACGTCATACCACTGAATATGGTGGACTTTCCTGACCCGGTCTGACCGTAGATCCCAAAAAGCCCAGCTTCAACAGCGTCGCGGAAGTCGATAACTTCCCTGTTCGCATAGGGGCCAAACGCTTGCAGCGTGAGTCGGACGGGCCTCATTCGGCGTCCTCCTTCAACTGCAAACGGCTCAGAGAAGCGGAGACCACTTCCTGCTCAGTTTCCGAAATGGCTTCAAGCCCAACTTCGAGTAGGAAATTGCGCACCACTTCTACAGGCTCGGCCGCTGCAACCGCTATTCCATCTGCAGGCTTCTTTTCTCGTGGGCGCTCATCCCGGGCATAGATAAGCTCACAAACATTCGGAAACGCTCCACGTAGGCGCTTCATACCATCGATCACTGGGGTATCGTCCGTCAGCACAGCTTTGACAAAGTCAGACGACGGATCGGCGAGTAGAAGCTCTGCATGCTTACCTCGCAAAACGCGGGCGCGCCTAATTGGCGTAAATGGCAGGACTTCGACCGAAACCTGTCCAGCTGCGTCGAGCTGTACCAAACTCATCGATTTCTGGGCGTCGGCCTCATCAAAGCCGAACGCTAGCGGCGACCCTGAATAGCGAACATGCTGTGCGCCGACTGACTGGGGCCTATGAAGATGTCCGAGGGCTACATAGTGTGCCCCTTCAAATACGGCAGAATTAACTGTCTCAATGCCACCAACGCGCGTCAAGGATCGCTCGCTCTCGCTTACTGAACCGCCCGTAACGAAGGCATGTGCGACGATAATCCATCGCGCGCCCTCTGGAACCTTAGCGCGCGCCACTTCGACCTGTGACCTCAGAACATCTTCGGGCGTGTTAATTGCCTCGCTCTCAAAACATTCCCTAGCCGCATACTCATAGGCAAAAGGCAACGCGGAGATAGCGACAAGTCCATGTTCATCTGTGAGCAAAAGTGGTGTTTCGTCTGCACTGATCGCACCACGGATGAGCCAACGAGACCGGTCCGCTGTGATCGCTGATACGTCAATGCGATCGCCTGAATCATGATTGCCCGCGATCATGGCAACAGCGGCATCTGTCTCAGTTCTGACACGCTGAAGAAAGCCGTTAAATTGTCTTACCGCACTTTTTGGAGGTGACGCCCGATCAAACACGTCACCAGCAATGATGAGGACATCTACATGGTTCGCCTTCACGGCTTCCACGATCTGGTCAAGTACGGCAGCGTGATCCTCGTCGAGGGGTATACCGCTGAATTGACGACCAAGGTGGAGGTCGGAGGTGTGTAGCAGCTTCATAACTTGCCTCATACAATTTTTATACGTATACTTTTTATATATACGCTAACAAGAGTCAAGTGAGGAAGTTTGATGACGCTCGACGACCTGAAACATGCACAGCGACAGCGGCTCTTGTTTCTCGATAGATGCTTCACCTGGCGTGGCCTC
>JAIXUU010000197.1 GCA_027483405.1 Planctomyces sp.
GAACGGATGTCGCTGCACCATAAAGAGCGATAGGAAGTGTGACAATAAGTCCAAACAGCGGCCCGGTCGTCGCGATGTCCAATAACGCTGATCGTGACAACTTGATTTTACTGGAGGAAACCGTCGCTCCTAACGTTCCAAAGATCCCAAAGGGAAAGGGAATGAAATACGGATAATAAAACGGCAGGCCATGTCGCTTGCTTTGCAGGTAATGGCCCAGTTCATGAGCACACAAAATCGCCATGACGCAACCCGCATAGATGAGCCCGTCACGCAGGAGATCTTCCGGCATCGCCGGGCCTGGCCCACCACCGCTATTCAGGCCCGCAAGGAACGTCGTCACACATGTCATGAAAAACAGCCAGATCGCCCAATGTCTTGATCGAAACTGTTTTTCCTGCTCTGCCAGATGCTTGGCTTCCAGCTCGTGCACTCGATGAAGCTGCTCGTCTTCTTCCTCCAGGAAGTCGTCATCTTTCAGTTCATGATCGACTGTATTGGCGGCATTGGCGGGAGAGGCAGCAGCCTGTCGCGCAGCCATTTTCGCCAATTCGCCAGGGAGCATCTCACGTTCGAGTACAACACGTGGAGGCTTTACAGGTTTGGTACCTGGAAATTGAATACTCGTATCGAGAACCGGTGAGTTGTTCTTCGAGTTGGCCGTATTCAGTACAGTTTCAGGCAGCGAAGTCGAAGGCTTAGCTGGTGGATTTGTCTGTCGCGGATCGACCCGCGCTAAAACTTGATCAGCAGATCCTTCCTGAGGCTGTTTCCGTCCAAACCATGACTTCTTGGGAGCCATTGGCTGGAGTGGATCAACCCAGGAATCACCCTGATCGAATGTCTTACGCTGTGAGCTTTTTTCAGATTCGGCCATGTCCTAATCATAGACTCAGAATTTTCGAAGGCCAATTGCAATCCACTGCCCATTATGAGAATCCCTTCATGAAAGTTTGTCACTTCGAGAATACCAGTCTGGCATCGCTGGGAACGGAACTGTAGAACGATACTGAGTATTGTGCCATCACCGATTTGATCTGTGAGCTGGCCGCCTTGACGACCACCTCTGAGAGAAAGAAGCTCATGTTCGGTTTGTTTGGTTCCAAAGACTGGAATGTCATTGCGATTGTCTTCGAGCGAAGTGACCTCTATCGGGTCAACGGTCAGCGGGTCAAAGGGGGCGCTGCGGTCAAATGTCGTGATGGTGCCAAGGGGATGTCCCGCACGATTTTCTGGGCCGTTTACGACCAGAAACGGGCCTTCCTGGAAGGCGAAGCTGGCCCCGGTGCTCACCTGGTCTCACCGCAGATCATTCAGCGACTCAAACGCGAGATCAATACCAACATGACGGTCACACAAATTCTGGGAATGCTCGAAAAGGGTGAACTCGCGATGGCAGCAAAGCCTCTGGTCTGGACAGGCTATCCCAAACCTGAACCAGTCAGCGAAGAATAGTAACAAGCCATTGAAAGACCTTTGCTGAATACTTTTCGCTGATCAACATCATCGACACAACAGAGCCTTCATTCCAGGACGAGTCATGCTTCCGGAGCCCATTCAAGTTGGACTTGTCTTTCGTGATCATCATCCTCAAGTCGCAGAAATTCGTCGAGTTTTAGTGGATTTCATTGAACAGCAGGAGCAGGTCCAGCTTGCAGGCATTCTGGGTGTCCATGACTGTAACTGCTGGGACATAGAACCACAGATCGTGGCTGTGGTCGGTGGCGATGGCTCCATTCTCCGTACCTGCCGTGCCATGGGCAAACAGCAGCGGCCCATGCTGGGCATCAACCTGGGTCGTCTGGGGTTTCTTGCAGATCTGACACCGGCCGAATTCATGCAATCATTGGGTGAGATCGCCTCGAGACGTTACCGTATTGTCGATCATCTGATGTTTGAATGCCGGCTGATACGAGACGGCCAGGAGCAACTTCAATCGCTGGGTCTGAATGAAGTTTCGATCCAGGCCGGGGCCTCCCTCCGCCTGATCGATATCGAACTGCTGGTCGATCGGGTTCCTGTCACCACATACCGTTGCGATGGTTTGATTGTCAGTACGCCGATTGGCTCAACCGCCCATAGCCTGGCTGCCGGGGGGCCAATTCTCAAACAGAACTTACAGGCCTTTGTGGTGACCCCCATCAGTCCTCACACCTTAAGTAATCGCCCATTGGTCGATAGTGCTGATTGTATCTTCGAAATGCGTGTCCCCGAAGTGAATGAAGGCGTGACTTTGGTCATCGACGGACAGATTCGCGAACCTCTTCGGCCAGGCGATATCGTCGAAATCCGCAGAGCCGAGGTCTCGTGCCAACTCGTACGTCTGGAAGGATGGAGTTATTACTCCACCCTTCATCGAAAACTCGGTTGGGGTAGCAATCCCGTAAGTTTCGATTCTCGATAAACATCATCTTGAACTCGATCCACCCATATTTCTTGCTGCCGTTCATTCCCTCCACAAGCTCTCATTTGAAGCCACATCATGACAATGCGTTTGTTGATATCAGGACTGGTGTTCCTCTGTGGAATTACCTTGAACTTCGCTCAAGCCAGCGAAGTGAATCCGACTTCTGCTCCAGGCAAGAACCTTCCCAATATCGTGGTGATTCTGGCTGATGACCTGGGCTGGGCCGATCTCGGTTGTTACGGAAATCCATTTCATAAAACTCCCCACCTCGATCAACTCGCCCGTGATGGGATCCGCTGCACACAGGCCTACGCGGCCTGCCCTGTATGCTCTCCCACGCGAGCGGCACTTCTCACCGGGCAAAACCCCGCCCGGCTGCATCTCACAGACTGGCTTCCCGGAAGAGGCAACCGTAACGACCAGGCCTTGCGTGTCCCCGAGATTCGAAACTCTTTGCCGCAGGGGATAACGACTCTGCCGGGAGTTTTACAGTCCCATGGTTATCAGACCTGCAGCATTGGCAAATGGCACCTGGGCGGAGGGTCAGCCGGCCCTCTCCAACATGGTTTTCATGAGCAAATTGCCGGCGATGAACGAGGTTCACCCGCCAGATGGTTTGCACCTTTTGGTCCCCAAGCGGCGACCAATGGAGAAAAGGATCGACAAGGTAAGCCGATCCCTGGTCTTGAAGGTATGCCGGATGGAGTGTACCTCACCGATGCTCTGGCTGACAAAGCCGTCGCTTTCATCGAAAAGCAAACTGCTGAAAGGCCATTCTTTCTCTACTTGCCACACTTTGCCGTGCACACACCGATGAATGCTCCTGAGGAGACCATCCAGAAGTTTCGAGACAACAAGCCTCCCGGCGTGGTTCGAAATGAGATCTACGCTGCCATGCTCTATCACCTCGACGCAGCGGTCGGCAAAGTGATAAACTCTCTGACTGAAAACGGCTTCGCGAAGAATACGATCGTGGTCTTCACTTCTGATAATGGCGGTCTAGCGACCATTGAAGGCAAGAACACACCGGCCACCATCAATGCTCCCCTTCGCGAAGGGAAAGGCTGGCTTTACGAAGGTGGGATTCGTATTCCGCTCATTGTCAGTTTTCCCAAGCACATCCCGGATGGTTCGACGACAGACGTTCCTATGACCACACTCGATCTGTTCCCCAGCCTCCTCTCTCTGGCAGGAATCCAGGATCGGGTTGATGCTAACTCCCCGCTTGACGGGATGAATGTCTCTGACATCTGGACAGGGAATGCTACACCTGAATTGAAGAAGGCCGCTTTTGAAAGGCCGCTCTATTGGCATTACCCGCACTACGCTAATCAAGGTGGATTCCCCGGCGGCGTTATTCGCCAGGGCCCCTGGAAGTATATTGAGAACTACCAGACCGGTCGCAAAGAGCTGTTTCTCGTCGATAAAGATCCGGGCGAAGGCCGCAATCGTGCTCCCGACGAACCCGAAAAAGTTACACAATTTGCAGCCCAATTGGCAGCCTGGAAGCAATCGATAAGCGCTCAGGAAACAGTCCCCAACCCTGATTACATACCGAATCCTCCGCATGACAAAACCGGTGTGATTTCGATCCCTGCCAAATCAGCTCAGGTCTATGGAAGACAGCTTCGTTACGAACCATTACCTCACAAGCAAACGGTCGGCTTCTGGGTCGAGAAAGACGACTATGTCGTTTTTCCGTTGACTGTCACAAAGCCCGGCAACTATCGCTTGAGAGTATTCCAGGGATGTGGCAAAGGGAGTGGCGGTGCCATCGTCGAGGCGAAGATTAAGGATTCATCCCTGACATTTGTGGTCGAAGAGACGGGCCACTTTCAGAACTTCGTCTGGCGAGATGTCGGAGAACTCAAAATCGACGACATCGGCCGGCAGGAAATCAGCCTCAAAGCGATTTCAAAACCTGGCGTCGCTGTCGGAGATTTTCGCGCACTGGAACTGATTCCTCAATAGTTTGTACAACGACTCTTGCGGGAGCTCATTCAAGACGGAATTTGGTTTGTCGATTCTTCCATCGGACATCGATATGAACTTCCTTCATCCTGTCTCTCGTGTGTTGAGCGGTGGCCAGCACCTGCTGCTGGTTGGTCTTTGCTTGATGGAGGTTCTGTTTGCCAAAGGCTTATTGGCGAATCAAAACTCTTCAACTCTCCAACCAACTGCGGAAGACCATCGGCCGCATCTGGTACTCATCTTTGCTGACGATATGACGTACGACGCGATGAGTCTCTTCCAGCGGCGCGAGGTGCAGACACCCAATCTCGATGAGCTCGCTCGTCGCGGAACCTTGTTCACGCATGCCGCCAATATGGGTTCATGGTCTCCGGCAGTCTGCATTGCCAGTCGATCGATGCTGCTCACCGGCCGCACACTCTGGAAGGCTGAAAAGTCCCACAAGCAGTTGTCTCATTTGGCCTCGCAGGAACTTCTCTGGCCGCAACGACTCAAAAAAGCCGGGTATCGCACCTTCATTTCTGGCAAATGGCATTTACCAGTCCCACCCGAGAAAGTCTTTGATCAGGCGGTTCATATTCGCCCCGGCATGCCCGCAGACAAACCCGCTGGATACAATCGCCCGTTGGAACACACGAAAGACGTCTGGTCGGCCTCAGACCCTGCGTTGGGCGGCTACTGGGAAGGTGGTACCCATTGGTCGGAAGTTCTCGCCAACGATGCAGAGGTTTTTCTCGCCTCGCACGCGAGAGCCAACTCACCTTTTCTCATGTATCTGGCCTTCAATGCACCGCACGACCCGAGACAGGCCCCACAGGAATTTCTCGATCAGTACCAAGCCAGTAATCTCAAACTTCCTGCACCATTCCTGCCCAGATATCCTTTCGCAGAAGCCATGGGCTCCCCGCCGAGTCTACGCGACGAGCGGCTAGCGCCATTCCCTCGAACCGAGGCAGCCATCAAGCAGCATCTTAAAGAGTACTATGCCCTGATTACTCACCTTGATGCACAGATCGGCAAGATTCTTCACGCCATCGAATCCAGCGGCACTCAGCGAGAGACCATTATCGCCTTCACCGCAGATCATGGGCTGGCCATCGGGCAGCACGGACTCATGGGGAAACAAAACCTCTATGATCACAGCACCCGGGTCCCCCTGTTTTTTGTCAGCATTCCCGCAGGATCATCC
The DNA here is from genome assembly GCA_027483405.1 of Planctomyces sp. Taxonomy (GTDB): domain Bacteria; phylum Planctomycetota; class Planctomycetia; order Planctomycetales; family Planctomycetaceae; genus Planctopirus. Next base: position 5,568 of record JAIXUU010000197.1, read on the forward strand.
ACTAAATCACACCAGCCGCAGACCACCATTCCCGAGGGAAAAAAAGTGACCCGTCCGGTCTACCTGCAAAGCGTCGCCGCCACGTTTCTTAACCTGGCCGGGGTGCCTCTTTTGCCAGAGGAAGAATTCCCGTCACTGCTCCCGCTGATTCAGGAAACAACCACCATTGATGCGGCCACCTCTCAGAACTTTCAAAACCTGCGTTTCGCCAAAGATACTGATTCGTTGTCGGCAAAAGAGTGGCACGAAGATCTGATTGGCAGCTATCTCCATCGGCAACGTTCAATCACCAGCGGCGGCATGAAGCTGATCCTCTACCCGGAGGCGAACGCTGAACGCCTTTACAACCTCAAGACAGATCCTTGGGAACAAACCGATCTTTCGGCCGACGAATCTTATCGAGAAGCCCGAAACCAACTGCGGGAACGATTGATTCAGTGGCAGAAAACATTGGAAGATCCGCTCCATCTCAACGGAAAAGATAACGCCTCGCGATGACGTGCGATCACAGGAAACTGCTGTTACACTGTGAATGATGTCATCCGGCCCGGTGGCGAAATAGGCAGACGCACAGGACTTAAAATCCTGGGTCTCGAAAGGGACGTGCGGGTTCGATTCCCGCCCGGGCCATTCTTTTGAAGCAGTTGTCGTTCTCCAGAGAGGCACTAGATTTGCCCCGAAAGCTGGAGAAAGCTCTCTCACTTTCTCGTCCGGTGATAAGCGAAGCACTCGCGCACAGACCAGAACCTCTTGTGCCGCTGGCAGACAAGTCGCTCGAGGACGAGCAACCTGTTCCACCCTGCTGAGCAGCTAATTGTTCACTCCTTCAGCAACAGCCCAGAGACGTTTGGTATCTTGACATTGGGGCCATCGAGAAACGGTCGCGTGGGAACATACTCAAGGTCTGGTAACACATGGCTTCCTATGAAGAATAACGCATATCCATAACCGGTTTTTTCAAGATCCGAATCCAATCGCCACACGGGTGCGACGGGACTGGGCCGAAAGAACTGCCCACGAGAACCGAAATGCCTGCCCCAAGCCCTAAACTTCTCGACGGATTGCTTGAGATCTTCGCGAGACTTGGGCAGGTGTTCGCTGCCAGTTGTGGAGTACGCCATGACCATAAAATTCCGAACGTCCCACCAATATAGGGGCTCGCCATCTTTGAACCGTTTCGCCATGTCTTCCAATTGCCGTGTGAATCTGGCATCCATTAAATGTGACGCAACAGGAACGTACGACCCGCGAATGTAGGTGTGCCGCCAGGCCATCGCATGCTGATATCGTACGAGCACCTTGTGGTCGTCAACAAACGCATAGGCCAGATGCTTTGCGAGTAGCACTTGAAACGACCTGATCGTTGTTCCTTCGCGACTGATGATCCGGAAATTTCCGTCCCAGGGAGTAGCAAACTCTTCTAAAGCAAAAAACCAGCGAAAGTCTTCTTGAGGACTCTTCTTTGCAAACACGGAGACCAACTCTCCAACAAACTCATCTTCCAACTGGCGATCATCGCCGATCGATTCCTTGTAGATTTTCCACATCACGCCCTTTTCGGGAATAAACATTAAGTCGCTAAACAAAAAGAGATCGGATGAGTACTTGACGGGATCCTTTTCATAGCCCGCCGGATCCACCGCTACGTCAACACTCCTCCAAAAGCTTTCCGCAAGGTCGCGACCGGACTTCTGACTAGCACTCAAGTCGCCCACAGTCGCAACAAAAACCAGAAGCACCAATTGGGAGCGGAGAAACACAGATAGATTCCACATATCAACTCCACTTCACGCCCGCAGTCGAAGAACACTTTAGTCAACTAGCATGTCGAAACCCGGCCCATCCCTCAACAGGAATCCCTAAGGTCACGGCGGCATCCACCTCCACTTAAAGACCAAATAACAAACGCCAAATAACAAACACCGCCCACCAAAAACGAAAAGGCCCTGCTTCGCGTGAGCGAGGCAGGGCCTTCGTTATCAACAGGAGGGGACGAGGAGAGATCAGCTTTGCGAGACAGTCTTGCGGATCTTGGTTTTGAAGGGCGGTCAAACCCTTCAGGGATTGCCTAAGCAACCCAATCTTGAAGACGC
>JAIXUU010000322.1 GCA_027483405.1 Planctomyces sp.
GACCGGAAAAGAAGCTCTGTATCTTCTCCCGGAGGCGTGCGCATGGAGGCGGCGCGGGGAAGCGACGAGCGATGAGATTGTTTTCAGGAAAATGGAATTACCCGCAGGAGCTGCCGGTGGTGGAGCACCACGGGGAGATTCTGGCGGCGGTGCGCGGGCACCAGGTGGTGGTGGTGGTGAGTGAGACGGGATCCGGGAAGACGACGCAGCTGCCGAAGATGGTGGCGGAGGCGCTGGGTGAGGAGGGCGGGCGGATCGGATGCACGCAGCCGAGGCGGATCGCGGCGGCGAGCGTGGCGAAGCGGGTGGCGGAGGAACTCGCGGTGCCGCTGGGGGACTATGTGGGCTATCAGGTGCGGTTCGAGGACCGGACGACGCGTGAGACGCGGATCAAGTTCATGACCGACGGGATCCTGCTGGCGGAGACGCAGGGGGACCGGGATCTGATGCAGTATGAGGCGCTGATCCTGGATGAGGCGCACGAGCGGTCGCTCAACATCGATTTTTTGCTCGGGTATCTCAAGCGATTGCTGACACATCGCAAAGATCTCAAGGTGATCATTACGTCGGCGACGATCGATGCCCAGCGGTTCAGCCAGCATTTTGCAGTGGATGGCAAACCCGCTCCGATCATTGAAGCCTCCGGAAGAAGTTATCCTGTCGAGATTCTTTACCGGCCCATTTTGAGTAAGGGCGATGCAGCAGAAGACAACGATATCGACATGCAACAGGCGATTGTCGAAGCCGTTCTAGAAGCTTATTCGCAGGGCTTTGGAGACATTCTGGTTTTCTTGCCCACTGAGCGGGAAATCCACGAGACAGCGAAGATTTTGCGTGGAGGTGAGCGCGCGGCTTCTCATCGCGAGATTCTGCCGCTGTATGCGCGACTTTCTGCAGCCGAACAACAGAGAGTCTTTCAAGTTTCTCAGAGCCAGCGCAGAATCATTCTCGCAACCAACGTAGCCGAATCGTCACTGACTGTACCCGGCATACGCTATGTGATCGATACAGGAACCGTGAGGCTCAGCAGGTATTCGCCACGTTCGAAGATCCAGCGATTGCCTATTGAACCGGTTTCCCAGGCATCCGCGAATCAGCGCGCAGGACGCTGCGGGCGTGTCGGCCCCGGAATCTGTTATCGACTGTATGATGAAGCTGATTTTGCGGCACGTGATCCGTTCACAGTTCCAGAGATTTTGCGAACAAATCTGGCCCAGGTGATTCTCAAAACGGAATCGCTTGGGCTAGGAAGCTTATCGAGTTTTCCATTTCTTGATCCTCCCCGAACAGAGTCTGTTCGAGATGGTTATCGCACCTTGTTCGAACTGGGTGCCGTCGATCTGGACAATCGTCTGACGGAACTGGGTAAGAAGCTGTCGCGAATACCGACAGATCCTCGCATTGCGCGTGTGTTGTTCGCTGCTGACGAACAGCTTTGCCTGGCAGAAATGCTGATCATTGCCTCTGCACTGGAGACGCAGGATGTGCGCGAGCGGCCTGTCGGAAAGCAGGACGCTGCCGATGAAGCCCATGTGAAGTTTCTGGACGAAACCTCTGACTTTGTGACATATCTCAAAATCTGGGATTTTTATCACGAATTGAAGGCCAAGCTGTCACACAGCCAGCTTAAAAAGGTGTGCTCCCAGAATTATCTCTCATTAACCCGATTGAGAGAGTGGAGCGATCTGCATCGAGAGTTGTCTGAACTGGTTCGTGCCGCAGGCTTAAAGATTCGCCCCCGTTTGCAGGATACCTCTGCCATCCATCGGGCTATTCTGGCTGGATTCCCAACCAACATCGCCATGAAGACTGATAGCGGTGAGTATCAGATGGGTGGTGGAGCACTGGGAGTCATCTGGCCTGGTTCCGGGATGGCGAAACAGAAGCCTCGCTGGATTGTGGCTGCCGAGTTTGTGGAAACGACTCGTCGCTTTTTGCGAATTGCCGGGAAGATTGAATCCGAGTGGGTCGAGCCCTACGTGGAACATCTGGTCAATCGAACTTATCACGATCCTCACTGGGATGCTCGCAGCCGGAGTGTGGTCGCTTATGAAAAGGTGAGTCTGCAAGGATTGCCAATCGTCAATCGGCGGAAGACTCAATTCGGACGAGTGAATGCGGCCCAGGCACAGGAGATTTTTATCCGTCAAGCACTGGTGGAAGGAGATTACCCGAATCCTCCGGCGTTCCTGGCACATAATCTGGCATTAAGGCAGGAACTGGAAGATCTGCAGGCGCGGCTGAGAAAAACCTCGCTCATTGCTGATCCTGAAACCCAGGCGAAGTTCTATGCTCAAAGATTACCTCCTGATATCTACGACGGCCCGCGTCTTGATAAATGGCTGAGAATTGCAACTAAAGATTCGCCCGATCTCCTTAAAATGACTCGGGAAGACCTGTTGGCCCAGGAGGCAGATGAAGATTGGCGAGAACGATTTCCTGACCAGATTCGTGTGGGGAGTCTGCAGGCCGAGGTCGAATATCATCTGGAACCAGGGACGGCTCAAGATGGGATTACGATCAAGGTTCCACAAGCGGCGTTTCGTCAGCTGGAGTGGCAGCGATTGGGTTGGCTCGTTCCCGGTCTGCTCGAAGAGAAAATTGTCGCGTTGCTGCGAGGATTACCCAAAGAGTATCGAGTGACGCTTTCCCCGATCCCGGAATCTGTCAAGCAGATTCTCCCTTTGCTGAAGATGGGACAAGGTTCGCTCGTCGATCAACTGGCGGAGATTGTCCGGAGTCGCTTCGGGGCCAGAGTCCTTCCGGGCATGTTCGATGAATCGAAGCTCCCGAATCATTTGCGAATGAACATCCGCCTGATTGATAACTCAGGTGAGGAAATCCTTTCCAGTCGAGAACAAACTCAACTGGAAGCTCATGCCGGCCAACTGATTCCCAGTGAACTGATTTCCAAATCGATGGAGCGAACGGGCCTGAAGACCTGGGACTTTGCGACTGTCCACGAAAAGGTGATTGTACGGCAAAACGGGCTCGAAATTGATGGTTTTCCCGCCATTGTCGATGAGGGAATAACGGTAGGTCTGAAGCTCTTCGATACCGCCATTCGCGCACTTCACGAACATAAGCGCGGCGTGCGACGACTGGCTGTGCTGAAGCTGCAGAAAGAACTCTCGATGCAGGTGAGCCACCTGCCGGAGATCAAACGCTGTGAACTGGCTGCGAAAGCGCTTCCACAACCCTTCCCACTTAAAGAGCATTTGATCGATCTGCTGGCGATGAGGGCC
>JAIXUU010000429.1 GCA_027483405.1 Planctomyces sp.
CCCCGGGCATCATGCACCCAGAAGCGAGGCTTGGCTGCCAACGAAGGGTCAAGAAAACCGTCGACGACTAATGAACCTGCAGGGCCTACCGCTTCACACCAGGCACGCGGCGGCAAGCCAGTCGCCACTTCCAGCGTGATAATCTGTCGAAGCGTTGAGATCGTCCAGACGATCAGTTGTTCGTTTGTTGTCAAGACCTCAGGAGCGATGGCCGTTTGAATCTTTATCGCAGTCTCTTTCCCGAATGATCCTAAAAAGTGAGTCAGTGTCGCGGCCCCTTGCCACTTCAATCGATCGAGGTGGCCAGGGATTGCTGAATCGCCTGAAAGAGCCACACTCATTCTTCGTAACAGCCCCAGCGGTGATGACTGCTCCTCCGAAAGCTGATGATCCAAATCGGGAGTGATCCAGCTGGCTAACTGCTTCGCCAATGGATGAGAAAGCCAGGGTGTGACATCCACCATGATCTGATGAGCAGTTGAATGTTCGACAAATCGGGCGGCATCCTTCCGGCCATCCAGTAAATGAATTTGTCCTGCCTGTAATCGAGCTTCATCCCAGAGATCTTCTGGTGCCCACCAGGTCATCTCCATGGTATCAAGCAGTTGGCTCAAGTCAGACTGGAGTTGGCGACAGGTCATCTCTGGCTCTCCGCTCAAGTGGCTGAAACGATGATCTGCATGATTTTCGAACGACAAGTACTCTCACACAAAGCAAAAACTCTCTGAAGGACTATAGGAGCCTCTCCAGAGAGTTCATGAAATTTATAAAAATGCAATGAGTCGATTAGCCTTGAACGGCAGGCGATGCGGGCATCTTCTCAAGGATTTTATCGATCAGGCCATAGGACTTCGCTTCGTCCGGCATCATGAAGTTATCGCGATCGGTGTCTCTTTCGATCTGGTCATAGGTCTGCCCGGTATGCTTGAGCAGAATCTCATTCATCCGGCGCTTCACGCGGAGAACTTCCTTCGCGTGAATCTCCAGTTCGGTCGCAGTCCCCTGCATCCCAGCCAGAGGCTGGTGAATCATGATGCGGCTGTTGGGTAGAGCATGACGCTTACCTGCAGCACCTGCAGTCAGCAGCAGAGCACCCATACTGGCACACTGGCCAAGGCAATAAGTAGCAACATCACAGGAGAGATACTGCATCGTATCGTAGATGGCCATCCCTGCAGTGATCGATCCACCTGGCGAGTTAATGTAGAGGTGGATATCCGCTTTGCTATCTTCAAATTGCAGAAAGAGCAATTGAGCGACGATCGTATTCGCCACGGTATCGTCAATACCACTGCCGAGAATGATGATCCGGTCGCGGAGCAGACGGCTATAAATATCCATCGCCCGTTCGTCGCGACCGTTCTTCTCGATGACGTAAGGAACCAGATTAGTCATGCTGAATTCTCGCACGAGAAAGGGACGGTGATGAAAAATACGATCTGAGAGAGTTCTTTTGCCACCAGGTCGCCGATGGAAATCGGGCACCACAAATGTTCGCTATGAAACAGTTGTGCCGGGAGCAGATTCACCTTCAACAGGCTTATTAGCTGGGATCGGGATACCGACTGGTGGCTTCTTCGGGTTCGAGAGGACTTCATCGACGATGCCGTAATCTTTGGCCTGATAGGCATTCATGTAGTAATCGCGTTCGGTATCCCGCGCGATGATGTCGATGGGCTGATTGCAGTGATGGGCCAGAATCTCATTGAGCACGCGACGTGTATCGAGAATATCGCGTGCCTGAATTTCGATATCAGAAACCTGTCCGCCAACTTCGCCATAAGGCTGGTGAATCATCACTTTGCCGTGAGGGAGGCAATATCTTTTGCCTTTGGTTCCACCGGCCAGCACAATCGCCCCGCCACTGGCCGCCAGGCCAACGCAATAGGTGGCAATATCGCACTGCAGGAACTGCATCGTGTCGTAAATCGCCATGGTCGCTGTGACGGAACCACCAGGGGAATTGACGTAGAAGTGGATATCCTGATGGCGATTTTCTGCCTGGAGGAACAGGAGTTTCATCACAATCAGATTGGCACTCGCGTCATGAATCGGGCCATCGAGAAAGATGATCCGATTTTCCAGAAGCAGGTCACCCAGACCCATCTGACGCTGCCGGGAATACCCCCCGGATGCACTTGCTGCCATCCACTCACCCAGACCGGAATCAGGTCGTCCCACGAGAGGCACTCCTTCTGAATGTTGCTGGTTGTCGTGGCCAATACCATCGACTGTCACGAGTTTAAATCATCAAGGGTTCGAGTTTTCAGATTGTCTTTATCAGCATGTCTTCATCGCATTGCAGGTCGAGAATTTTTACTGAGTTACTCGACTCATCAGACCGGGGGATTCGAAAAACTCACTCCCGATTTTCGCGATCGCATGGGCTTTCCGTCTGATCATGACCGCAATCCGCCGTTCCCAATTCACTCACGGAACTTCGAGAACATTGATCAGTCGGAAAACTCTAACCAATTGTCTCTGATGCCAGCTTGTGAATCGAAAAGTGCCACTTCTTCCGAAGTGGCACTTTTCCAGATCGGCGAAGGATTATTCCTCGCTGTCCTCTTCCTGACTATCCTCAATTGTTCCAGCGACTGATGTCCCGGCAACTGAGTAAGGCAAGGCGAAGGAGGTTTCCGTCTCAGAGATCTCCATCGGGATATCTTCAAAAGTGGCATGAGCCAGGATGTGATCCACAGCCTTGCGTTCGCGAATCTGAGCTTCGAGATTCTCAATCATGCCGTTCTTCTGCAGGCGGGCACGCAGCTTACGCGGTGTTTCCATCTGCTGGTAAGCCATGAGGCCAATCTCGGCATCAATTTCGTAAGGCTCAACTTCAATCGATTCCTTCGTAGCCACACGGTCAAGAACAAAATGTTCCTTGAGCGCCTGACGAGTGGTCGTCAACGACTTCTGACGCAGTTCGTTTTCGCGAGCACGAATTTCATCGAAGGAGAAACCAGCCTGCTGCATTTCGAGCATTTCGCGACGCAGGGCGTTCTCCACCTGGCGACGAACCAGCGATTCGGGCAGTTCCCAATCAGCGGAGGCCGTCATCTGTTCGAGAACCTGACGACGTGTTTCTTGCCGCTGACGATAAGTCACCTGGCGCTCCAGCGTCTTGCGCACTTCATTGCGAACTTCTTCAGCCGACTCCAGCGCGAATTCCTCGGCAATTTCGTCGACTGACTTCAGGTCGAACTCAACGACATTCACTACAGTGACGTTGACCTGAATGGTTTCGCCACGCAGTTCCACGTTTTCGGCTTCGGGTGTGACCACGAGGCTGGTCGTGAGGACATCGCCAGCTTTTGCTCCGATGAGCAGCTGGTCAAAACCAGTAATCTCGCCATCACGCAGTTTCAGTGATGGCCGAACGACCACGCGCTGATTAGAAACCGTCGAGAGTTTGTTATCGGCATGTCGGAATTCAAGAGTCACGCGGGCGTAATCACCAGCAGCGACAGGTCGATCAACCACACGTTCTGTGGCGCGTTCGATCTGGTAATCGCGAATTCGCTTTTCGATTTCGCTTTCTGTCACGGTATGGACAGGTCGCTTAATCGACAAACCGGAGTAAGCCGGGATTTCAAACTCGGGGCGAACTTCCACATCGAATTCGTATTCAAAATCGCCAGTGTCAGGGATCTGCAGACTGGCCACATCGAACTGTGGTTCGTCAATCGGTTCAATCGACTTATCTTCGCCCAGCTGCTCGAGGCTCTCGATGAGGAGCTTTTCGCGAATTCGCTCGGAAATCTCTTTGTTGAAGCGGCGTTCAATCAATCCTGCGGGAACTTTGCCGACGCGAAAACCGGGGACAGCAGCAGAAGTTCCAAACTCTTTCACACACTGCTTGCGAGCTTCCTGAATTTCTGCTTCCGCGATTTTCACGCGAACATGACGCCGACAGGGCCCGACCGTCTGAACATCGACTTCGAGTGCCAGCTTCCGCTTGTTGTCCGCATCAGCCACTGCCGCAACAGTTTCAGTCGACATAAATGCCACCTTCAAATCAAGAATTTCACTCGGCAGCAGTCGTCGACTCCTGCCAACATTCCCAGTAATTATTGACTGTAAAAAGTCTTTGACGAGCATCCATGCAGACAGCGTTCAATCAGCCGGAAAAATTCCGCCTGAAAACGATAAAGGCGACCCGGAACTTGCTTTCCGCAGCTGACATCACGCCAACATGCGGTCAACTTCGTGCCAAGCCGCCTTCCTGCATCCGTCACGCAACTCACTATGGAAGAATTGCCGTACAACAATTCATTCCATAAATCTCAAAGCGGACGAAGGGACTCGAACCCTCGACATCGACCTTGGCAAGGTCGTGCTCTACCAACTGAGCTACGTCCGCATTCATTAGACTTGATAGAGGCTCTCGCCTCTCAAAGTCCACCACGCATGATACGCACAGGATTTCATCCGTCAAGGCAACGGGCCAGGGAGACTTCACCACCTCGCCAGATTCCACCGAATTGGCTCGCGGGCTCTGAAAGCTCGATCCTCTCGGATTGAAACGATGCGTGGCGGATCGACAACATGGTGTCATTCGTCAACATTCGCCGCAAGTCGTTAATAAATAGAATGTTGTGGAAAAAGACTCAGGTGCCAGCGAGTTTCCGTTTCGCTTTGGCATCCTCCGTTGACAGAATCATGCATGGCATGCCGAACCACTTCGGCACCATCTGAAGATGTCCTAAAATAATACCCAGAAATAACTTATGGAGAAGCGTTGTGCCTGCCGGAGACGTTTGTTGTTGATGCCGACAGGAATTGGCATTCAAGCTGCTTTACAGATCATTCACTCTGCGAAACAAAACGTCTCATCGCGAGTCACACACAATTAGCGACGATTGTCGCCAGAAAGGTCACTCTCATGTCTCTGCTCATCAACGCTCTCTACCGTGACGAAGCCGGTTTTATTGTCTCTGCCGAACTCGTGCTGGTTTCCACCATTGCAGTGCTCGCCATGATCGTCGGGCTCTCTGAGGTGGCCTTGAACGTCAACAACGAACTCGAAGATGTCGGCAGTGCTTACGGCAAAATGTCTCAAGCTTATCAGTACTATGGTCTCGAAGGTCACAACGCCTGCTTCAGCGGCAGCAGCTGGTACGAAGTCATCGACTTCTGTGACGAAGACAACAATATCGTTCCCAACAACGACTTCCTCGGCGAACGCATCTAAACGAAAGTTCTGGCAATCGTTGTGATCGGTCGATTCATGATGTCAAACAACAGGCCGGAGAGTATCTTGTTCACAAGGGACTCTCCGGCCTGCCGCGTTTTTGGTCATTCGTTTCTGCATCAGATCTCACCCGAAGAAGACATGGGGCGAGGCGGTCGAGAGTGATTCTGAGATCAACTCACGATGGTTTTTTGTGGAGTAACGAGTGCCTTCCTCCAGGTTCCGCATGACTCGCACCCATCTGGTGCTGCTGATCGTTTTCGTGAGCTTGAGTCTCGTGTGGCAGTTCGTCCTTGAGCGACAACCTGCTACATCATCGCCGCCATCAATAACTCAGAATCCAGCAGCCGCGACCAAGCCCACGCCTGATGAGAATCACACTCTGGCGGAGGCTTCGAAGCCGGCAGATGCCGACGACCGACAAGGCGCCTCACTGCCCGTTCAGCAACCAGAGGCTTTGAGGAACTCTCCGTCTGATGCATCTCCCGTCACACGACCGGCTGCAGGGAATTCACCCCGGAATTCGAAGGTCGCTTCGCCTGAGAAATCGCCCACTCCCTCTGCTGAAAAGCGCTGGATTGTTGCCAAGCAGACGATCAAGGATTTGCAGGGGAAGGTCGTTTATCGAGGTGATATTGACCTGACCGAAACGATCAGCCGGATCGAAGCGGGCGAGAAGCTGCGGTTTCGCAATGATGGCTCTGTGTTTCAAAATCGGGAACGCCGGTTGCCAACTCGAGAGGCAGGTTATTATCGCGAGTGGGTGCATCCCACAGCGGCACTGGATGGGCCTGGCCCTCAGCGAATCATTACGGGAAAATCGGGGGAGATTTATTACACGGCCGATCACTACGGCAGCTTCAAGAAGTTGAAATAGCTCTGCTTCGAACTCGCATGCCCAAGCCAGCATCACGCATTGGATTAACCACATCAACCGGCAGTGAGGACTCATGTCATCTGAAAATCTTCCCTACGCCCGTTGCTTTGAGCCACTCAGCCCGGTACAGCTTGCAGCCGGTGTGCTAGAAGTGACCATTCCTGCAAGAATTTCCTCGAAGCAGACACTTCTGGAGATTTACAGCCAGCAACTGGGCTGCCCCTGGTTTGGTCACAACTGGGATGCTTTGGCAGATGCCTTGAATGATCTTTCGTGGCTGCACGATCGACCGGTGGTGATTCGTCACGAAGATTTGCCCTTTGGGCCGGGAAGACGCAGCAGAAACGTCTATCTGGATGTCTTGGCGGAGGCAGTCTCCCGCTGGCAGGTCGATGATCCCGGGCGATTGCGAGTGTTGTTTCCGGAAGCTGATCTGGCAGATCTTTGTGATCTCGCACATCGTTTCGATCAGTCTCAGTGACAGACTGTCAGTGAGATTTCTGTACGGGCATTGAGAGAGCTTTCGGACTCGTCTGGCACTGCAAAATGGGATCGATCCATCTTTTCAGGTCGACACCCCGCACCGGGTTGGTCTCAAGATGTGCCACGCCCAGTTCGCGAAGCACCCATTCGAGTGGAGCCAGACGTTCATCACCAATCAGTATCAGTCGAGCTTCTGGATGACGATGGCGTAATTCTTCGACCAACTCGACGCAACGTTCAGGACGCCTGCGCAGATCGACAACGACGCAGGCCGTTGTTTCATGAGGTGGGCCTGCTCTCTCTGCTCGAGCAGCAACGTGCCTCTGCCGCTCATTCCCTGCGGCAATCGAGATGTTCTCACCTCCGTACTGCCTCCGCAATTCCGGAAGAAACCACGGCAACGGCTCATAAACGAGAATGCGGGCCATGAAAAGCGATTTCCTCAAACAACATCGATCTCTGAATGTTGTTCGACCTTTTATCACGCGGGAGTGGCTGATGCGTGGATTCAACAGCCAGTAATCGATGAGTATAACGGCTTGTCGTACCAGGAGGCACAATCGTGCAAGATTGCGCTGAATGATAGACCGAAAACGACTACAAGTTTAGGGTCGAAATCATCGGTCTAAGTCCAATCGAAGAATTCAAAACCAGACCCGATGGCATACCCTGAGAGCTTCGCCTACTTGGTGGCGTTGTTTGCGCCAGCCTTCGCAGTATCGAGGCCGAGTGGGTAATCGGTTTCGATGACGGCACTGGCAAGCATGGCGTCGAGGATTTTGCGCGGGTTGGGGAAACGGGTCGGCTCGATTTTCTTGTGGATTTCCTGCTGGACCTCTGCAAAGGGTCGCATGCCTGCCGATTCCCGCTCTTCCACAAACACAACCTGATAGGCCCGGCCGATAATCGTCACATCGCTCAGTTCGCCAACTTTGGCTGTGAAGAGGATCTCTTCCAGCTTTTTATCACTCAGGCTTCCTTTCTGGGTCCAATCCCAGTGGCCACCCTCTTTCGCAGTCACCCCATCGGAATACTTCCTGGCGACATCCTCAAAGGACTCGCCATTCGCAAGTTCTTCGAGTGCCGACTTCATCTTCACCCGGGCCTGCTCCTGATCGTTTTTCAGGAACGAGCACTGAATCTGCTTCCATTTGACGCGGGATTCAAGGCGGAACTCCTCGGGATGCGATTCATAGTACTCCACCAGATCTTTACGATTGATCGGCTCAGGCTTGCCGGCCTTGACTGCCAGATACTCCATCGCAATCCGGTTGTTCTGGAAGGATTGCCGGACATCTTCCAGACAGGTCCCGCGCTTATTGAGTTCATACTCGAGCTCGGGCTTGGTTTGAACTTTCAGTTGCTCTTTCAGCTTGACCATTTCTTTTTCGAAGGCGGCATCAAGATACCCATCCAACTGCTTCAGTTGATCGGGCTTCATGTCGGCACGCATACGCTCGACAATAATCTGCCGCTCAACGTGTGCTCTCAGATTTTGAGCAATAATGTTCTCGCGTAGCAGATTGAATTTGTCGGGCGGGAGTTTTTCGCGGGCCTGGGCGAGAACTTCGCCATACCGCTCGAGGACTTCGCTGGCGAAAATCGGTGCGCCGTTCACCCTCGCCACCACCTGGGCACCGAAGACCGCATCATCATTCTGGGCCAGAATCGTTTCTTCCCCCGATGTCTGCACGATATCGCTGGCGGCGGCCTGCTTCAGTTTGAGCGAACCTTCTGCCAGCGCTTTATCGGCGGCATTGGCTCGCTCATCATTCAGTGAGACTCTCCGGGGAGGAGGAACCATCACGGGATTATCGACTTTTTTGGTCAGCGAATTGCAACCACAGGGAATCACACTTAAACAGAGCATGGTTCCCAGAATGAAGCTTCTGGTGCAGGGCGGGACGATAGGCAGCATTCGGTCTATCATCGAGGAAGCTGCCTCTGCAAAAGAAGGGATGTTGACAGTAGGTATCTTGGCATTGCCGAATTCGATGAGCCTGCCGGGGGATACAGATCGGCGAACTGTAGATCGATCAAAAAAGTGCTGCAATCCCGAGTTCACGCCCGAATGTCAGGTTTCACCCGCAATTTCTGCCTGTCGCGATTCCTTTCGCCTTAAGACAGATCAGGTTGTTGACGGAAACACGATAAGTGTTCATATGACAAGTGCATGATAATTCCAGTGGGGATTCTCGCTGTTTCTCATGAAAGAAAGCCGATTGCCGGTGGAATTTCCTCATAGGGGAATGAGCCTGGCAAAAACTTGCGAATGTTTGGCCAGGAACCGTTTGCCTTTGGCCCGCATGGCTTTTATGCTCGCCAGCGACAACTCATCAACAAGTTTGGATGAATGAGTGGGTGATTCCTGTGGAGAATCCTCAGGTTTTCCCGCGACCGAATTGTGTAATCATCCGTGTAAAGGACTATCGGCTATTCTTATTCAGCTCTAAACTTGTTTAGACAACTGTTTGCATCGCCAGTTCTGACTGTAGAATTTTAGTCTCGACTTTGCCCCACACTTTGTTGCCTGCCTGGAACCAATGAATGTCTTCTTCACCTGCGGGCCTCTTGCCACCTCCGCCAGTTCCCATGGATATGACCCGCTGGTTGATCTGCATCATTGCAGCGATTGGCTTTGCGTTCGACATTTATGAACTGCTGATGTTGCCACTGATTGTCCGTCCTGCACTCCTGGAACTCGTGGGAGCACAGCCTGGCAGCCCCGAGTTTTTGATGTGGGTGGGGCGACTTTTCTACATTCCCGCATTTGCCGGGGGAGCATTCGGCCTCCTGGGAGGTTACCTGACAGATCGACTCGGTCGCCGCAGCGTGCTGACCTGGAGCATTCTGCTGTATGCAGGCTCAGCTTTTCTGGCCGGCTTTTCCACGAGTATCTGGATGTTGCTCTTCTTCCGCTGCACGATGTTCATCGGTGTATGTGTCGAATTTGTGGCTGCGGTGGCGTGGCTGGCCGAGTTATTCCCAAATCCTCACCAGCGAGAGAAAGTTTTGGGTTATACCCAGGCGTTTTCTTCGATTGGCGGCTTGCTGGTCGCCATCATGAATGGACTGGCGATCCGTTTTGCTGCTGATTTGCCACCAACGTTCATTCCCGAATTTGCTGCGGGCTTCTGGGGCACCATTGAACCGGCACATCATCACGAAGCCTGGCGATACACCTTGATGTCGGGGCTGATCCCTGCCATTCCGCTCATTATCATCAGGCCCTTTTTACCAGAATCGCCCGCCTGGAAAGAAAAGGCCACTGCAGGGACTCTCAAACGCCCCAGCATTGCGCAACTCTTTTCGCCCCAGTTGCGTAAGACGACTATTGTGACCACGTTAATGTTCGCCATGAGTTATGGAGCTGCTTTTGGTGCCATCCAGCAGATTCCTCAAATTGTCCCAGGACTGGCTGACGTGAAGGAAAAAGCGATCGCTGCAGCCGAAAAGGCCAAGTTGCCACCTGATCCTGAACTGGCGAAAAAAGCCAAGATGGGGGCCATGCGGCAATACGAGCAGAAGATTGCCAGCGAATACACCAAGGTTCAAGAAATTGGTGGTCTCGTGGGTCGCTTTCTACTGGCATTACTGGCTGTGCGAATTCTCAGTCGGCGTAAACTCCTCTGGTGCCTGCAGATCCCGGGGATGATTGTGCTCCCGGCAGTCTTTGCCCTGTTTCTCCAGGTGGAAAATCGCACGTATTTCGAGATCGATCTCAATTCTATCCTCCTCGGAGTCCTTCCCATCACCACGGTCTCGCTGGGTGTATTTATCGCTGGCCTGTTTGTCGTGGGACAATTCAGCTTCTGGGGGAACTATTTGCCTCGGGTCTATCCACTCCATTTGCGTGGTACGGGCGAAAGCTTTGCTGCAAACATTGGTGGCCGGATGATCGGTACCAGCTTTGCTCTGGTCACGACGACCATTGCCGGGTTTTTGACAGCCAATGCTGGTGCCGCCGGTGGATTCTCGCCACCGATGGCCTTCTCCATTGCAGCCGCCAGCGTGGCCGGGTTTGTCACGTTGGTGGGCTTTGCTTTGAGTTTCTTCCTTCCCGAACCATCTGCAACCGATATTGATTAACTCAGTGATTCAGCATTCGAATTCGGGATTTTGATAATTCTTCGAGACGCTCAATTCCTGACTTCTAAAATCGAACAACCGTCAAATATTTCAAACACAAAACCAACTCTCAGGAACTGTGATGGCTATGGTTGATTCTGCCAAGATTGCTGCTGCCAAAGATCGACTTGATCAGCACACCGTGGAAACGATTCACTGGCATTTCAGCCCGGAGACAGGTTCTCCCTTTTGGCTGGAAAAGGCCAAAACTTTTAACTTTGACCCTCTCAAAGAGGTGAAAAGCTTTGAAGACCTCAAAAAGTTCCCTCACTTTGAAGACGACTGGCTGCGCGGCGGGCCGATCAGCCGCTGGGTTCCCAAAGGCCTGGCCGGTAAACCTGTCTATGTTTTCGAAACAGGCGGAACGACAGGTTTGCCCAAGAGCCGCATGGTCATTGAAGATCATTGGATCGATTACGAAGAGTTCTCCAAAACATTGGACGACAAATGGTTTCCACCGGGATCCAACTGGCTGATGCTCGGCCCTTCCGGCCCGCGCCGACTGCGCCTGGCGATTGAGCATCTGGCTCAATATCGCGGCGGGATCTGCTTCTGTATCGATCTTGACCCACGGTGGGTCGTTAAGCTGCTCAAGCAGGGACGTATTAAAGAAGCCGAAGACTATAAGAATCACTGCATTGATCAGGTGCTGACAATTCTTAAAGGTGGGCACGATATCAAGTGCGCCTTTATGACTCCCAAGCTGCTGGAAGCACTAGCTCTCAAGCTGATTGATAATGGGAGCAGTATTGCTGAAGAGGGAATTACAGGGATTTTTGGCGGCGGGACAGAATTTTCTCCCCAGTGGTATCGCTACTGCTGTGAAGAACTTCTCGGGCCGGATGTTTTCATGACTCCCACTTACGGCAACACGCTGATGGGGCTGGCCTGTAGTAAGCCTTTCGATCCTGCAGATAACTACAAAATTACCTACCACGCTCCTCAGCCGCGGGCAGCCATCGAGGTGGTCGATTTCAAGGATTACAATAAAGTTGTGGACTACGGCCAGACAGGCCGAGTGAAGCTCTACACGATGACAAAGGAACTCTTTGTGCCTGGCTTCATGGAACGCGACGAAGGCGAACGCGAACTTCCTTGCGAAAAATTCCCCTGGGACGGCATCAGCGGCACCCGCCCATTCCATGAAATTGCGAAGAGTACCACTGTGGGGGTTTACTAGGCCATAGAATCATCCATTTTTGCCTGGAGGTTTTACATGTCCTCTGCAACGGACGCGACGGCCGAAAAGGCCAACTGGCTTTTCGAGCATCGTATCGCTAGTCAGTTAATTGGCGAGAATCCGGAACTGTTTATCGCTATCGATGTCGAATCTGGTGATTATGAAGTCAACCCCAAAGGGATATTGGCAATACAGCAAGTTCGTGCGAGACATCCGGAAAGTAAGCCATTTCTCAGGAAAATTGGTAGCCCGCTGGCTTTCTCAATGGGCTCGTGGCGTCGTGTTTCGTAGTTGATGGAAGGATCTTGCTTGAAGGGATACATCAACGACCAACTCGAACCAGTACTGCCAGTGTACTTGCTGGGGAATGACGATCGATCTCTTCAGGTGGAAGCGATCATTGACACAGGTTGTACAACCTATCTCGTGTTAGATCATGGCGTCATACAGGAACTGGGGCTAAGTCCAATTGGCACTGGCCAATACCTCACTGCTGATGGAAGCCTGGCTATTGGAGACATCTTTCAAGTTGATGTTGTTACAGAGTTTGGTCGTGCCACTGTCGAGGACTATGGTGGCGGCACCTCTACACTCATTGGTATGGCTTTGCTGGCAGGGTTTTCACTTCGAATGAATATTGTCGCAGGTGGTGAGGTTGTACTAGAAGCTCTTGAAGACACCTGAAGTTTGAACTGAAAACACTCCAACCCGATCACTTCGAAAAATATATTTACTTATTATTACATATTGAGTCCCACCATGTTCGATGTTCCCATTCTTCGTTTTGGTAAATCTTACGACAGTATGGAAAAAGTGGAGATCAACCACTTTGAGACCGGCGAAACTCTGGCCAGGCTGCATCAGGCCACAGGGGCCATGGTGAAGATGGATCTGCGAAAGGCCCAGCAGTCGCGTGAAGCACTTCGCCAGTTTTCTATCGACGATCTCATCGAGAAATGCAAGAAGGCGGCAGACCTTTATCTCAATGCCGAACTTCCCTGCGGCACCGGGATGCTCACTCCCGAGCAGTTCTGCAACATGCAATCAGCGACAACAGGTATTCCCATTTCGCTCTGTGCATTCAATATGCGAAAGAATGCGTACGTCCTCTCGCATATGGGCGAAGTGATCGACGCGCTCACACGCGGCCTGCCCCACGAGATTCTCTCGAAGGGCTACGGCATGGAATCGCGGGGAGTCATGGTCAGCTATCAGGCCACAACTCCCATTCTGGGGGCTGTTCTCCCCTCGAATTCGCCAGGAGTTCATACACTTTGGCTGCCAGCGATCCCCATGCAGATTGGTTTGATGCTCAAGCCCGGCTCACAGGAGTTCTGGACACCGTATCGCATCACAGAAGCATTCTTTGCTGCGGGAATTCCGCGCGAGGCCATTTCGCTGTATCCCGGTGGGCATGATGTCGGTGGTGGCCTGCTCAGCGACGCTCATCGCTGCATGATCTTCGGCAGCCAGCAGACTGTTCAGCAGCATGCAGGCAATCCCCGCGTCTCTGTCCATGGCCCGGGCTTCAGCAAGATCATTCTGGGCGATGACCTCGTTGATCACTGGGAAGATTACCTCGAGACCATGGTCGACAGCGTGGCAGCCAATGGTGGTCGCGGCTGTATCAATTGCTCCAGCATCTATGCCTCCCGGCACACGAAGGAAATCGCCCAGGCGATTGCCAAGAAGATGTCCGAAATCGTGCCCCTTCCCGCAACGGATCCCAAAGCGATTCTCGCAGCATCCACGACAGCGGGTGTGGCTGAAAGTGTCTCGAACCAGATCGATGAAGGTCTGAAGGATGGCTACTCCACCGATGTCAGTGCGGCCTTCCATGGTGGCAACCGCATTGGGAAACTGGGGAAGTCCGAATACCTGCTTCCGACAGTCATTCATTGCTCGTCGCCTGAAGCCAAACTCGCCAATGCTGAGTACATGTTCCCCTTCACTTCAGTTGTTGAATGCCCACAGAATCAGATGATCAAGGCCATTGGCCCCACACTGGTCTGCACTGCGATCACGGAAGATCCCAAGTTCAGCCAGCAACTGCTCGATGCGTATAACATCGACCGGTTGAACATTGGCCGGGTCAAGACGGTCCAATTGAACTGGCTCCAGCCGCACGAAGGAAACCTGGTCGAGTTTCTCTTTAGAAACCGCGCCTTCCAGAACAGCCCACCCCCGGCACATTGATACCAACGTGTCAAAAAGTCAAACGCCATGTGCCATTTCGGGAATCATCCGATAATGATACATGGCGTTACTTATTCACTGTCAGGGTCGTAATGTGACTTGCGTGACCACTAATTGGATTTCAGCTCAATATCGAGATTGGGCTTTCCTGAAGTAACGTAAACCGTGAGATCACTCTTGTTCGCATCCAAGTACTTTTTGGGCACGATCTCGGGAACTTTGGGAATGACTGGCATACCGGCATCACCCGGCTTATGCCCCGAAGGAA
>JAIXUU010000085.1 GCA_027483405.1 Planctomyces sp.
CACCATCAACTCCCCACCATCCACCCACAATCCCCTACTACCCCGCCTGCCCCAGAAACTGATTCTGTGGGGCATAGCGTCTGGCAATGGTCTCGGCCATGTTGCGGGTGTTCGAGTCAGTCGCCAGCTTCACAGCTGCCTGCATATCGTAATCCACCGTATCCATTGCATTCTGTGCCAGAGGAACTGCGACATCTGGAATCACACCCTGACCCGCCATTTCCCGGCCCGAAGGAGCATAGAATTTGGCAGTCGTCAGCTTTAATCCTCCATTCACCGTCTTGAGTGGAAACTGTGTCTGAACTGAACCTTTACCATAAGACCTTTGACCGACAACCACGCCACGCTGATGATCCTGAATTGCGGCGGCAAAGATCTCACTGGCACTGGCACTGTTGTTGTCGATCAGCACCACCAGTGGCACTTTCCAGGTATTTGGGTAGTTGGCCACTTCCTGACTGTTATCCGCCTGGTTACGCCCCTTCGTACTGACAATCGTTCCACCTGGCAAAAACCGGTTAGTCACTTCGATTGCTGTGGTCAATAAGCCACCAGGGTTTCCCCGCAAGTCGAGAATCAGCGATTGCATCCCCTGCTGGTGCAGATTCATCAAGGCCTGATCCAATTCCCGGCTGGTCGTTTCGGCAAACTTGTCGAGCTTGATGTAGCCCACCTTGTTGACCTGATCTTCCATACGAACTTCAGCCACGCTTTGAATCTGCACTCGGCTCCGCATCAACGACATATCCGCAATGTAGTCACCTCGTTTCACCTGAAGCTGCACCATCGATCCGAGTGGGCCCTTGATCAGATTAGCCGCTTCATCGAGTTCCATACCGGCAATCGACCGCCCGCCAATCATCGTAATAATGTCGCCTCGCTTGATGGTGGCCTGTGCTGCCGGCCCGCCAGTAATCGCCTTGAGCACTTTGAGTCCTAAAGGATGAGCTTCGATTTCTACGCCAATCCCTACGAGGCTTTCACCCAACTGAGTACTGGGCCCGCCACTCACGTCGTTTGGCATAAAGGTCGAATATTCATCGAGTGTTTCCAGTGCACCATAGGTAAACTCCATCGCGACAACTTGAGGACGTAAACCGACGATTTGCTGACTCATCTGTGCCACCTGTCGCATGACCTGAATCGCTTCCTGTGCATTGCGTGGTTGAGCTTGTCCAGCGATCTGCGAGATGGCCTGCTGAAAGGCAGCCCGCTGTTGAGGAGCAACCTGCAACCGGTTGGCATTCACGAACTCCTGGTTATCCATCGCAACATACAGGTTTTCTAAAGCCTTGGCTGTTCGAACCGGATAAGCCGAAGGAGCTAAGGCCCGGGCATCGATCAGTTGAGCGGTTTCCAGATAGAACGATTCGGCAGCCTGTGGCGACATCGAGCTTAAAGTCTGCAAGATCCTCTGATCACGGTACCGCCTCGAAATCAACTGCTGGATCGTAGGGTGATTCTTCTGCAAAGTGGCAGGAGCTGGTTCTAACCGGGGATCCTGCGGCCAGTTGCTGCTGTTGTTCCAGTTGCTGTTCCGATCCCAACTGCTGGGAGCTGTGGGCACAAAATCTCGGCTGCGATCACGGGCATTGTTCCAACGGGAATCAAACGGGAGGTTCCGAGAATCATCGTTACGGTACAGCTCTTCGCGGTAGCGAGTCTCATAGCGACTGCTATCGTAGCGGCTATTATCATAGCGACCGGTATCATAGGGCTGAGTGCTATAGGGAAATGAGTCTCTCTCACGATCGCGGGAGTCGCTGATCAAATCCGACGATGGCCGACGGGCCGGCTGCTGCCAGTTGTTTGATCGGACAGGGTCATTCAATCCTCCATAGTTCCTGCGATCGTCGAACAAACGGTCTTCGATCTGCTGGCGAGAAAGAGAATTGCTCACTGGGTTCGGCCAGGCGAACTCATCGCGTGGATCAACAGGGCGATCCAGCGGCGGGCGTGTCCGCTCAGATCGATCATTCGACCAGGTGCTATTCCGCCCTTCATAAGCAGGAAAGTCGTTGCGACTTCTGGTCTCATCGGGCCCATAGTTTTGAGCCTGTGCCTGAATCCCCAGCAGTGCCACAACAGCCCCTGCCAAGATCAGTCGAGTTGCGAAAACCCTGGTTGTACGTGCCATGACTTGAAACAGCTTCATGATGCATCCTTCCTTGTCAAAAAAGGCCCATTGATCTCAATGGCCCGAAAGTGAAAAACCCGAAACAGAAACCAACCCCAATTCATCCCCTGCATTTTCGACCGACCACAGCAGTCCCTGCGAGTTAACCAGCGGCCAGTAACGTGGCGGCTGCTTCGTGGCTCACTTCGACTCCATGGGAAACCAGTGCAGCAGCGAGTCGCTGCTGAGCGAGTTCACCACGCACAACAGAGACTTCCCGTGGGGCTTCAATGCCAATCTTGACCGCACCGGTGCTTGTGTGAATCACTCGGATGACAATATCTTGGCCAATTTGAATCGTTTCATTTCGTTTGCGTGTCAGTACCAGCATGATCGCGTCCTCTCGTCTTGTTGTGGTTCCCGGCGAGGCTCCTTGCCATTCGCCATGCCACCACCCTAATGCAGAGACCGTGCCATTCGCTTTGGCACAGCGATAAATCCCCTGGAAACTTGTCAAAAACGCAAATTTTGATGAGAAACCGGCAGGACCCGCCGAACGACTGCCACCCGGGTTGTAACTTTGGAAATTCTGCCATTCCCTCCCTGAAAGAATTACGAACCACCAAAATGCGGATGTCATCAATAAGATATATCCAAGCCTTGGCTGTGTGTATAAATGATATTCACGAGTGTAAGTTTTTCAGTCTCTCTGTGAGGATAACGGGGAGTTCGTAAAGTTTAACGAGCTGTACACCACGGCCAGATCGTCATCGAACGGATTTTATCAATTGGCACAGATGGTGCATAAATGATTCGACGTTCCCGCCAAGGAGACACCTGGCGAACGAACATCAGTCGCAGCTCTTCGGCCTGTGCTGCATCACAGGGAGGATCCACGCGGCAAACTCTTCATAGAGGAAGCGAATCATGACCTTCAAGACACTCTTCTCAATGGCCGCTCTGACAATCGGATTGGCTGCATCGTCAGCTCAGGCTCAATGGCTGCCGAACATGGGGCTGGGCATCCTCCAGCCACCTGCTAACAACTGTAGTACCGGGAACTGCCCACCAGCCGTGAATCGCTACCAGCCAGTCAGCTATGCACCAGCCTATAATAATGGCTATGCCCGTCCTGTTTCGTACGCTCCTGTCTCTTACCAGAACAACACAGGCGTCTATGGAAACTGCCCGGGCGGTGTCTGCCCACCGGTCAACTGCGCCAACGGCCAGTGCTTCCCCGCCAACAACGGGTACTACGGCAACAGCAGTAACTTTGGCCAGCCGGTTTACGCTCCCGTGAATTACAGTCGGCCATACCAGTACCAGGCACCGGTCAATAACTATAACTATTCGACACCTTCGAACTACTACAGCAATGACCGATACCGAACATACCCATCGGCCAACAACAGCTACCGCAACAACAACAGCCCGTTCTATCCATAACTTGAAAGAGACTATTCTTGAGAACGGCCGCATTGATATCTGACCAGTGATCTGAAAACTTCCATTAAAAAACGCCGCGTGGCCTGAGCCGCGAGGCGTTTTTTGCTTTTTACCAATTGTATGTCGAAGTCACGATCACATGGCCGCCCTCAACGAGGAGGAAGTCGCTGGTCGAGTTCTTTCAGCAATGCGCTGACAATCTCAGGTTGAGTGTCGGCGATGTTTGTCGTTTCACCTGCATCAGCCGCATGGTCAAACAATTCCATCGTTGCGGCTTTGTCGGGATGAGCAATCAAGCGGTAGCGATCTGTCCGTATCGTCCGCGTTTTCCCTGAGTACGAGAAAGCGGCATGTCCCGTAGCGTTCGGATCATTCAACTGGGGAACCAGGCTCACTCCCTGCACAAACGCGGGCTTTTCCAGCCCGGTCAGCTCGCACAGCGTGGGGAAAATATCGATCGTTTCGGCGACGGCTTTCGTCGCTTCCCCCGGTTGTTTCAACTGTCTGGTCGAGATCATCAGCGGCGATCTCAACGATTCTTCAAACAAGGTATGCTTTCCCCACACTGCATGTTCACCCAGATGCCAGCCATGGTCTCCCCACAGCACGATAATCGTATTGTCGGCCCCTTTTGTGGCAGCCAGCTTTTCCAGCAGGCGGCCCACATTGGCATCGGCATAGGTCACACAGGCGAAGTAATGCCGACGAATTTCATCAGCGAAAGATGGATCTTTGAGAGGATCTTTCTCCCATAACTGGTACTGCCTCAACTCATTCGAGCCATGCCACGTCGATGGCCAGGTCGGCTTTTCCGGATGTGGAATGGGCAATAAGGGGAGTTGGCTCACTTTCTCGAAGTATTTTGCCGGAGATCCAAACGGCAGATGAGGACGAATCAATCCCACAGCCAGAAAGAACGGTTTGTCTTCGCTGGTCAGCTCATCCAGTTGTCGGAGTGATTCCTCGACAATCAGACCATCGGGATAAATGTCATCGGTCCCTTCCGTGGCCTGAAAGACCGCCATTTTCCCTTTTTCCGATGCCCGGCTTTCGCCATGTGCCAAGCCGTGCATGGCTCCGCGGGGATGCTTCCATGGGCCGACTGGCATGAGATGTCGAGTCCAGGCGCCGGGCATTTCGATCTGGTTGTCATCATTCCAATCGGCTCCACCGCGACCACCAGGATGATGCGAGACTTTTCCCACTGAAACTGTCGTGTACCCCTGGCCTCGAAAGTATTCCGGCATGGAAGCTTGCACTCCTTCGCCATCCTGTTTATGACGTTTGGCCAGTTCAAAGAGTGCATTGTTTCCAGCCGGGCCATA
>JAIXUU010000325.1 GCA_027483405.1 Planctomyces sp.
GCAATCTGCTCAAGAGAAATCGAAACGATCGCTACAGTTCAGCCGCTGAAGTGGCTCACATCCTCGCTTCGAAATATCAGCAACTGGAACACCTCTCGCCCTTACAACTCCCGACAGTCGCTGGCGATGCCTTCCACGAAACGTCACTCACCTGCCGACAGGCCGAAAAGCGGCACGCCCGCAATCGTCTGCTCGCACTGGCTGGCGGCATCCTGGGAGGCATGATCCTCACACTTTCGGCAGTCAGCTTTTACTGGTGGCAACTGGGCCTGACGGCTCCCAATCCTGCGGGTGCCAATACGGCCTCCATCGGTGGGCTGGATAGTTCCGGAAATGCAAATGAGACAGTGCCACGCGTTAAACCAGCGCGGGTCTACACCAACAATGCCGGCCCGGTCTGGGGGATGGAGATCACTTCGGACAACAAGCAGCTGTTCACGGCAATAGACGACGGCACCATCCGCGTCTGGAACCGTGATCAGCATCGCATTGCCGGCACTGTCCAGGCCTTTGCCGGTCAGGTTTGGGATGTCTCAGTCTCTGAAGATCGCAAGTTCTTCGCCGGCGGCGGAGATGACGGCAGCGTGAAAGTTTTTGATCTCTCCACTCGCCAGCTGCATGAAACCTTAAAAGCCGGTGGCCCGGTGCGAACCTTGCAATTCGCCCCGAAAGGACATCGCCTGGCTGTGGGTACTCGAACAGGTCAGGTGGAAATCTGGGATGTGGATACCAAAGAACGCCTCCTGATGAATCCCGGTCATACCAGTGGTGTGGTCTCTGTCGCCTGGTCGAAAGATGGACAGTTTCTGGCGACTGGTGGTGGAGATAAGACGGTCAATCTGTGGGATGCTGCCGATGGTTCTCTCCTGCTGGAAATGACGGGTCACACCGGAGGCGTCTACAGTGTCGCCTTTACGGCTGATGATCAGAAGATCGTCACCGGAGGCTGGGATAAAAAACTGCATGTCTGGGATGCCGCGACAGGTTCGAGCCTGGGAGAGTTGGAAGGACATACGGCCGATATCTGGTCGGTGGCCTGCTCGCCTGACGGAGCGCTTGTGGCCTCTGCCGGTGAAGACCGGATGCTCAGGCTGTGGGATTTAGAGACGATGAAACCTGTGGCAGTGCTGAACGATCAATCGGGCACGATCTACTCGGTCTGCTTCTCGGCTGACGGAAAATCGGTCCTCACGACTGGCCGCGATGGCATTACGCGGGAATGGAGTGTTCCCCAGACCAGCAAATAAGCAGGCAAACAGGTGAGCAAACAGACCACGGGCACAAATCTCACGGCCCGACGGCCAACATTTGCCGCGGGACAGTTGTCTGCCAGTTTCCGATCAATTATTGTTTGGGAACCGAGTGTTCAGGATCGAGTATCGAACCTGCACGAAGGGCGGTTAGCTCAGTTGGTTAGAGCGTCACGCTTACACCGTGAATGTCGGGGGTTCGAGTCCCTCACCGCCCATCAATCCCATTTCGCACGCCTCATCAGCAAGCATCAGAACCCCGCAAAACCCCTTGTTTTGTGGGGTTTTCTCTTCTCCCGGGCATCCCCCTTGACAACGAGCCGGAAGCGTCAGCGACGGGCACTCAGTAGCGACGGGCATTCAGTAGGGTCCGCTCTGCGGGCCATAACCCGCTTCAAAAGCCCCGTAGGTTGCCTGAAGTTCCGACGCAATGCACCAACTACCTGCTGTGACATTCCCCAGTAAAGTAGGGCAGGCTTCCGCCTGTCACTCACTCACTCAGCATGCAAGCCCAGCAGGGTCGGTTAAGGCCCCGCGCAACCCACCATCGCAGCGTGGCTCCGGTTGAAATTCCAATTTCTACCGGGGTAGCTTTGCCACAAAAGGGCACTGGCAGAGCCGCAAATCCGCTAGAATTCCGCCTGAGATCCTCAGAGACTTGCACGGCAGTGCTTGCCCCCCCTGCCTCCGGCACACAGATAGTTAGCAGACGAGCAACCTGTGCCATCCAACGCTTTGGCTGAAAGGTGGACATCCATGTTAGACGGTGTGGATCCGGACAATGGCAACCAACATCTCGACATTTCGTGTAAAGACTCGCCTGGTTCAGTTCAGTTGCGGCAGAGATTCCGGACTTTTTTAGCTGATGACGATCTTTTCCGGAAATTTGTAGATTTTTGTAATCACAAATGCCGCCAAAAGAAAAGACTCATGACGTGGCAAGAAGAATTATGGAAACGGTTCACACACACGCATCGTGAATATGAGAATCTATCTATCGGAGGCATATTATTTGTTTTCCATATTTGTCATGTGCATTTCACCTCTCTTTTCAGCGATTCAGTCCCCATTAAGAAAGGGGTGTGTGACATTCATTACTTTAGAGACTTCGAAAAAGCGGTCATTAGCGAGGCGCCGTATTCTACGCCATTCTTATTGGACTCACCTTCTCGTGATGGAGCATCGTTCATTTCAGTTGATCATTGTAAAGAGTGCCTTGCCAGAAGGGCGCAGCTTGAGGAGAGATATTGAGATTATCGTTATCAACAGATTGCAGTGTGGCCCCGATTATAATTCCGTTTTTTCCACTGGGTGGCCAAGTCACAAAAGGGCACTGGAATCGCTTAGCCCATCTGAGAGCCTCAGAGACTTGCGGGGCAGTGCTTTCAGTAGCCAAACCTCCCCTGCCTCCGGCACACAGGTAGCTCGCAGACGAGCCACCTGTTCCACCCCGCCTTCCCCCGTTAACTTCTCACGTGTGCCCGACTCGCTCGACATGCTGATGTCCTGTTGACCCGCCAGTTGATTGGCCCACCTTTGCCAGGTCACCCGGCATCACGAAGCCCCCTTGGGCAATCCCCACGCAATTGTTCCGTTTCCGCTGAGCTCTTCAGGAAACAGGGTATTGACAGTGTTTCTCACAATCCCGATTCTTGAGGAAATTCAGATTCCAGAATTGTCCGAGTCCAGCAGCGTTCCGATACAAACTCCCGTGACGTCCACCCATTCAAAGGCTCATCGATGCTCTCACTCCATTCCGCTCGTGCTCGTTGGATGACCGGTGCATTCCTCCTGTTGGCCTTGGCCCTTACCGAGGGGATCTATTACCGCGCTACGACAGCTGCGGATAAGGAAGACCAGTCATTGAGTGCCTTCATGCGGAAGAAACTCGATGCGTCATCGAAAATTCTGGAGGGGATTACCACTGAAGATTCTCAGCTTGTGGTGCAGGGGGCGGATGCATTGCTCGCCATGAGTAAAACCGAGATCTGGAATGTGCTCCTCGACCAGGACTATCGGGACTTCAATACGGAATTCCGTGGGTCAGTCCGAAAATTGCGGGATGCCGCCGAAAAGGGAAATTTCGACAATGCCACCTTGCAATGGATGGATGCGGTGAAGTCATGCGTCGAGTGTCACAAATACGTACGGAGCCAGCGCCCTGTTGTGAAATAGAGTTGGTCAGAAGTAATGTCGGCGAGTCCGGAACTGCGGTGAGTTCCGACGTCATCCGTCGCTTTGTGCCCCCCAGTTGAAATTCCAATTTCTACCGGCATGGTGAGGCTACAAAAGGGCACTGGCAACGCTGTAACCCCCGACCGAATCCACCTGAAATCCCCAGAGTCTCGCAGGGCACTTCTTACGGCAACAAAACCTCCTCCATCTCTGGCACTCAGGTAGCACTCAGACGTGCAACCTTTGCCACCCAGCAGTTGGCGTTGATGTCCTCGGTGGCAGAACAAGCCTAAACTGGAGCTTCAATGATGACTCGTAGCTTATTGCAAGTAAGTCGGGTTGCAACTATGGCAACAATGCTCGCTATTGCCGGGGATTTACTTGCAAACGATGATAAACCTGCAATATCTCTCCTCGTGTCTCAGCTTCACAGCATGAACCCGCCTCCGCACATTGACCGCACGGGAAAGCCTATTGCGATCTTCCCCTCGGGGTACGATTGGCACGACCAAAAGAGAGTGCTATCTGCATGGAAGCAACTGCACGAACGGGCACACGAGGCGTTACCGGAGTTGATCGCATCGTGCCATGACGACAGCTATTGCGTGACATTTGAAACCCCGTCTGGCGCATGGAAGAACATGACAGTCGGCGAATGTTGCAGATACATAGTAAAGTGCAATGTCAACCTATATAAGCGGCCATACCTGAGAGACGGCATTACGGATGACCTAATTAGCGCTGTTGACATTACACAGGAGCACAAGAAGGCCGGACTCCTAGATGTCGACGTATGGTGGGTGTCCCGTAGAGACAAATCGCTTTATGAGCTTCAGCTAGAATCTGTGCGATGGGCAAGGAGACGACTGAAAGAGCGTGAAGCGTCTTCCACGGAGGATTCTATTGATGTTAAACGCCGGCAGGAGATTATCAAGGAGCTTGATGAGCTTGAAGCTCAACTATGCGCGGAGAGGCCAGGCAATGTAGTCGTCCCGTGGCATTCACGTGAAGAGATCACCTTTAGAATGAAGTAATTCAGGATGGGTTACGGCCCTGCGCAGGCTGGCCCCGGCTGAAATTCTGAGTTCTGCCGGCGTGGCCCTGCTACGAGAGGTCTCTGGCAGGGTGGCTCAGGCGTTCTTTTCAACGCCTGCTGCCCGCCGTGGCCGCGATGCAGCTCACACCCTCCGCAGCGATGGCGACCAATCTGAGCCAGGTCGCTCGCGATCTGGAGGCTCCCGCAGGCAGTATCGACTCTCGCTCCGAACTCGATCCACGCGAGAAAGGCGACGCCCGCATGACCGCCGCCAGCGAAATTCGCACCGCTACCGTCATGGCGTTCCTCGCTGCCAACGAACCTGCCGCCGCACTTCGCGAATCGCTGATTCCCTGGCGAGCCAACTTGAAATTAGAGGATTTGCCTGCGCTCGATGTGAAGTCGATCCGCGAGAGCCTCCTGGCCGAGAGCGATCCCGTCCGTAAATCAATCGCGGGACTGGCCATCGAAGAGTACGCCGCCTCGATGGTGACGCCGTCCGACAATCGGCTATCGCGTGAGTGGTTGGCGCTCGCAAAGGAACTGCAGCAGAGCGCCATGCAGCAGTTCGCCGACTCGTCGATCCTGCCGAAGACACATCCGACTGAAGTCGAACTGAACCGCCGGGCCGTTCAGCGATTGACTGATCCTGAGTTCTACCTTACCCAGTCGCGTAAGCTGGTATCCGAGCTGAGGTTGAACGACGCCCGCGAGTTGCTCGAAGCCGGGAGCCGTCGTCATCCCGATTCAATTCCGCTGCGCGAGGCACTCGTTCAAACCCTGATCGATGAGGCCGATCTGCGCCCCGATCAGTCGGCTGAACTCATGGCCCGGGCCATCGAACAACTCAAAGTTCTGACGGCCAATCCCTCACAGGGTTCTCTGGGCTCTGAATTGAAACTCGCCGAATTGTTTGAACGGGTTCAGAACGAGGCTGGAGCCCAATTGTTGTACCGGCAGGTGGTGGAACGGGCGACCGATCCCCGTCAGCAGTTGCTTGCCCGCTCTCGTCTGGCCGTGTTGCAAGTCCGAGCCGAGGCTCCTTAATCCCTCCCGATACTTCGACAATTGAACCGTCGGAATGATCCCCTGATGGCCACCCCTCAGGCCGGTTTCCCTTCGCCACGTTTCTTTCCAGGAGATAAACGATGCCAATCCGATTAAATCGCCGCGAAAACTGGCTCAACACCGCAAAAGTGCTCCTTGGGCTCTTCGTGCTGATTGCCACTTGTGACCTCACTGCCAGCGCGGCCGATAAGAAGTCACTGATCTACGTGAAGGACAAGAACGGCCACACGACATCGCTCCTTCAAAAGGTCGTCGTGACGAGCGGCAAGGCGACACTTGCCAATTCACCGAAGGAACCGGGCGAACCGATCGAGCCGTGGGCCATTTTCTTCCGCATCAAGAACGAAGACGGCTCCACCAAAGCGGTCAATGGCCGCGTGCGTGTGGGCGATTCCGAAGGCAATCCTCTCGGCTGGATTGGCGAACAGGACGTGCGTGAGTGGGATACCCGGTTCGTCCTGGAACCGATTGACCCTCAGAAGGAACGCGCCTTCGAGTTGAACGTGACGGGCGGCGGCACAGCCCGCCAGAATGCGACGCCGGAAGGCAAACGCCGCTACGCTCTGATCACGCAGACTCCCGCCGCCGAAAAGGGAGACGACACGGAGTATCCGGTGGTCGTTTATGCGGGCAACGTGCAGGGTGTCGGTCAGCAGGGAACCTTGAACAAACAGCGGAACGATCTGGAGAACGTCAAACTGGAATTGATGTTCGTTATCGAATCGACCGACTTCATGGTCGAGAAGTACGACGATCGCCCGCTGTTCGACTATCTCAAGGATGCGATTCGCGAAACGGTGGATGTCATCCGCGAGGACAGTGGCCTGAAAGGCGCTATCAAACTTGGTTTCACCGAGTACCAGGACAATGTGCCGAAGGCAAATTTCACCAGTCGCCTCACGTGCGACCTGACGGACAACTACGACCAGTTTCTTTCGCGTTTGAATGACCTGCAGGCCATCGCCCTGGATGACGATTGGCCAGATGATGTGCTTGCCGGTTTGAATGAAGCCGTCCAGAAAGCTTCGTGGTCAGGCAATAGTGTCAAGCACATCATCCTGCTGGGAAGTGCATCATGTCAGTTGACGGAACGGGGCCGAAATCCACCTCAGGCCGGAGGCAGTTTCGTCCCAGGACGCCCTTCACCTCAAGGATACAACAGCACTGGTCTTTCGATTGAACGAATGATCGCCCGTGCTCGCCCCCAGGGTGGCGCCGATTCCAGTGCACGCACCACCAAGACGTTGCACACATTCTTTTTTGGGCGGGAACTTCCCGAGATCGAAGATGCATACATCAACCTGGCGGCACAAATGGTGCAGTCTGAGGACTCATTCTCCGCCATTGCCGAAGCAGTGGTTGAGAAGGTCGGAAGGGAAAACGGCATAAAAATTTTGCAGATTCTTCTTCAGTATCAATTAGTCAAGCACCAGCGCTCATTGGCCACCCGGCAATACACCCAACTCGCCAAAAACAATGGCGAAGCGGATGGCATCTACATGGCCGTCGAGCCGAGTGGCGCGAAGGTGACTGAGGCCGCCCGCGCTCTCTCGGCCAAGTTGAAGGAATCATTCGTCGCACTGGAGAGCGTGCGCGAAGGGAAGGGCCTGCCGGCTGCCTCAACCAACGAAATCTCGCAGCCACTCTACACGCTCGTCGGAGCGGCGGCCGAGAAATTCAAGGACTCACCCGTATTAACCGGAACAGCCACCGTGCGCGATAAGCGGGGACGCGAAGTCGCCTTCAAGAAGGTCATGGTCTCCGAGCAGGAGTTGCGCCACGTGAAAAGTACCCTCGACGCCCTCTTCACAAAATTCAAATCGAAGAGCAGCAAGGCCGATCGACAGGACGTCGGCAGTATTCTCAACGATTTGAAAGAGGTCCTCGCCGAAGCCGGTGCCGGACAGGAACTGACGGCCGAGGTGAAGCTCAAGGATTTGATCTCGGACCTGCCGCTCAAGACGGCAGCACTCGACACCTCTCCGGCAGACTTGGCCCTCATGACGACCGAGGCCTTCAAACAGTGGCTCGAACGGATCGAAGCAGCCGTCTTCCGTATTGACGATCTGCTCACCAGCAAACAGGACTGGCTGACACTTTCGGATAAAGCGGTCAATGAAAAGTTTACGTTTCTGCGACTGAGCGAACTTCCCTGACCACCATCTTGACGAAGCAATCAGACGGGCTAATCCATGCACAATCACTCGACAAATGAACGACAGTTCGAGTCTCCGCCCGAGATCGTCCTCGAACTCGACGGCCTTGAACAGCGGCTGTACGATCCCGAACGGGGTGAGGAATTCACCGTACGGGTCTCTCAACCACTGCGCATTGCCAGCCGCAATCTGGTTGCGCTGCTCGGCCCCAGCGGCTGCGGCAAGACAACTCTGCTGACAATTCTTGGTCTGTTACGAGCTCCGTCCCATCCACAGACATTACGCCGATTCGTCATGCGTACGCCCAACCCCAACGGGTTCTGGGAGGAACACGACCTGCGTTCGCTCTGGCTGAGTGGAGCACAGCGGAGTATCGAACGCTTGCGGCGTCAACGGATCGGCTTCGCGTTACAAAGTGGCGAACTCCTCCCCGCGCTCACAGTCCGCGAGAATATCGCTACGCCTTTGATGCTCAACGGTGTCACGTCAGCCGTCTGCCGCACTCGGGTTGATGAATTGCTCGAATCGTTCGCACTGAACGGGACACCACGAGCCAATGGGAAAGGTCGGCGGATCGATCAATCGCGGATCAACAAGTTATCGGGCGGAGAGTACCAGCGCGTCGCTCTCGCCCGGGCCATCGTCCACCGTCCCACACTGCTCTATGTCGATGAACCGACAAGTGCTCTGAACCGGGACCTGGCCTGGGGAGCCTTGCAGCAGGTGCGGTCGCTCCAGTGTAGCCCCAACTCACACGGGGCAGCCGTGATGATCACGCATGACGAAC
The DNA here is from genome assembly GCA_027483405.1 of Planctomyces sp. Taxonomy (GTDB): domain Bacteria; phylum Planctomycetota; class Planctomycetia; order Planctomycetales; family Planctomycetaceae; genus Planctopirus. The sequence goes on from JAIXUU010000325.1 coordinate 8,473, forward strand.
AACTCGCCGCCGCCTTTGCCGACATGATCGTGCGGATGGCTCCCGTCCCCGGTCAATCCGCCGGCGAGGTGGTCGAGATCGTTGCGAATGTACCCTCCGCGGCCGCAGAAGTGCCGGAAACAACCCTCACGGAGTCTGCAACATGATGCGGCGCTGGCAGTTTTATTTACGACTCGGCTGGCTTGATCTTGTTCGCTTGTGGCCGACAACCAGGCATCACGCCATCATTGTCGCCGGAATTTGCCTGCCGATTCTCATGTTGCTGGGAATCAAACGCGGGCATGTGGCCGAATTGCGTCGCGATCTCGTGACCAGTCCGATCGGACGGCAGGTAACCTTCTGGTCGGCTCGCAAGGGCGAGCTGATGGATCGTACTGCCGTTGCCCGTCTCAGTAATGAGCTGCCATCAGTCGAAGTCATCATTCCCGAAATTCAGCGTGTCGTCAGATTATCTCGGACTGAGTCGATCTCTTCCGCATCATCACCAAACGAGGAAGTGGGCATTTCCGCCACACTCTATGCCACCCGCCCTGGCGATCCAATGCTGGCTCAACTCGGGATTGCAGCACCTGCAGCAGGTGAGCGCTCCATAGTGCTGGGAGAAGGACTGGCCAAGCGGCTGCAAGTCAGCGCAGGTCAACAGGTCGATCTCCATCTGACGCGCGGTCGCGATCATCAGGAAGAACAAGTCTCACTGACCTGTACCATCCTGGCTGTGATGCCCACCGAGCAACAGGATGCCGCCATCGGCTACCTCGACCTCGACCTGCTCGACGCCTGCGAGCAGTTCGTGCGCGGTCAACGGGTGGAGTCCTTGAACTGGCCCAGCGCCCGCACTCCGGCACGCGACGGCTATTCGAGCTACCTCATCTTCTGCGAACGCGACAACGACCTGACAGAAGACGATCGCAAGTTTCTCGCCGATCGAGGCTTCTTATTGACAGATCGAACGGCTGAACCACCCATTCCGCTCGACAGGTTGCTCGCACCCGGCTCGCGAGAAGAGCTGCGGATCTATGAAGCTGCGACGACTCAAACCAGCCAGCGCCCAGAACCGCGTCTATTCTTTGCACCATCTGAACTCAGTGAACAGACGACTGCCGACGATGTCATCCTCCCTTGGAACCCACCCGCCAGTGCCGAACACGAAGGTCGCCCATGGATATTAGCCGGTCTCTCTCTGCCACGAAGAACATGGCTGCGTGAGTACTTCGTTCAGGCCGATTTGCCCTTCGATTACGATGCCGAACCGTTTCAGGCGCGGACACTCGCACCGCTGGAACCGATCTCGCTGGTCTGCCTGCTCGACGCGAAGCAACGTCTCGCCATTCCCTGCGTTGGTAGAGATAGCTCTTCTTCGGAAACACTCACATCACCCGCTGAGTCTCCATCGGACGCATCACCTCCCGGCGATTCCTCAACCGAACCGATCGCTCCCGTCAGTGACCTGAATCCTGCCAGTGCCCTCGCTCCCGCCAGTGCCCTCGCTCCCGCCAGTGCCCTCACTCCCGACAATGTCACGACGAACGATCGCCAGGCCTCTCCCGGTTTACCCGACATCGCCATCGTACCAGCGAACCTTACGGCCTGGCTCGCGGCTTATCGCGCCAGCATGGCCGTCTACGACCCGACGATTCAACTCTTTGTACCGTTGCCACAGTCACCTGTGTACGACCGCGCCCGGCTTTACGCCCGCACCATCGACGATGTCCCCGCCGTGGTCGCGACGCTCGCGAACCAGCAGTTTGCCGTCATGTCCGAGACAGGCCGCATTGCCGAGATTCAGCGCCAGGACCGTTCCCTGCAACTGCTGGTGTGGGTGGTCGGCATTGGAGTCTTCCTGTTCGGCATCGTGACTGTCGTCAGCGTGTTGATGGATTCGACCGACCGCAAGCGAGGCACAATCGGCATTCTGCGTGTGATGGGTGTCTCACCTGGCGGCATCTTTGTGTCGATCCTGCTTCGATCGGCCATGATCGGTCTCCTCGCTGCCGCCTTAAGTCTGGCCTGTGGCGTGGGGTTGGCCATAGCTCTTGAATGGCAACCCGCTTCGACAGCCCACTGGTTGAGCTGGAAACCGGTCGTCCATATTGAGTTGCATCCCTGGGACATGGCCATTGTCGCAGCCGGTGCATTGCTCTGTTGTGGCCTTGGTTCGCTTCCTCCCGCGTGGCGAGCCAGCCGTCTCGATCCATTCGATGCCATCGTCGAAGGTCGCTTTCGTTGACCATGCCCTGCCATCTGAACCCGACCTGTTTTTAACGTCTTTGTCACCATAGGCTCATTCATGCACTCCGAAAATCGACGACTGCAAACAGGACCATTGTTACTCCTGTGTTTGGCTTTGGCCGGATGGGGAATCCCTCGAACCGTCGCTCATGCCGCACCACCGGGCGAACTGTTCGAGTTGCCATTAACGGGGACCGCACCTGCTCAGACGTTACGATTTCGCTTTTGCCCCGCCGGAACAATTCGGCCAGGCCAACCGACACGCGACGCTTCAGGCAGCTCCGCCAACGCGCTGCCCCCCGTTTCCCTCCGTGCATTTTATCTGGGTGAGACTGAGGTCACGCTGGCTCAGTTCCGCGCAGTCCTGGGTGCACCGGGAATGGCAGTCCTTAAGAAGGAAGCAGCGAAGTTTCAGGCCATGAACCCCCAGCTGTTCGATCTCATCCAACAGGGTGAATCAGAACCAGCCTTCTATGTCGGGCTGGAGGGTGCCGTTCAGTTCTGCCTGCGGGTACAAGCCGGCATCGACGAAGAGCGGATGAAACAGGCCGCACCGTCAATCGAAGCTCGACGGATCAGGTTGCCGTCGCATGTCGAATGGCAGTATGCCGCCCGGGCCATTGCCGACGCGGGTCAACAGTCGCGGTTACCTCACTTCAATCGCAATATCCCTTTCGCCCAGTTGTCTGCCGGTACGCAGGAAAAGTGCCGCGAAGTCTGGTCAAAACTGGGACGGACCGATCCCTTTGTTGGCTCGCAGGAACAGATGCTTCGTCTCACAGCAGCAGTCGGACAGGAAGAGCAGGCCAAGGTCAAAGACATTCTGGCCGAGTGGTTCACGAAACTGCTGGGTGTCCCTGCTCGTAACGCCAGTGGATTGGGCGCCATCAGGCCAGTGGCCCAGGCTCAGGCCAATGTCTGGAACATTCACGATAGCCACGACAATCTGACCGAATGGGTGATCTGGGCAACAACTTCGGATCGACGCGATGAACTTTGGCAATCGCTCGCATCCAAAGTCGCGACCGGAGCTTCGCTGGATGGCCAGGGCGATCTCTTCCTCGCGGGTGGTTTCTTCGCTGAGCCCTATCACGGAGAGAAAATTCTCTCCCATTTCACCCTGTGGAGCGGCCCGAAACTGACCGAGGGGGCACCGCTGCCGTTCAAATATGAATCCGGTTTGGTCGGAGAGTTTTCGCCAGGCTTTCGCGTGTTGATGGAGCGGAAAATTGCCTCAGACTGGCTGTTTGCCCTCCGACAAGGACTCTACGCTCAAGGCCAATGGCAACCGTCGGCCAAAACTTACCTCGACGAGAGTCAGCGATTGTTGGATGAACTCGCCGACGCCAATCATCCCGGCATCGTAACCATCGAGTTTTATCGCACCCTTCAAACTCTCGATTCAGGCGGGAAATCGCGTGCCGCAAAGATGTTCGATCGTCTCGCCCAGGCAAAACCCGAGACTCCGGCACGCGCAAAACCCAACTACGCTGCGTTACTGGACGGCGCCCCCACACTCGCTGCGACCGTCGAAGCCATTCCCTTAAACGACGACGCCCTCTTCTGGCAGACACTGTCGAGGGTTCAATCAGCCCGTCCCAATTAACGGAATGTCTTATCGTCCCATCAAGCCGTTGCACCACCCACCGTATCACCCCGGTTACCAAAGAAATCAAAGACCGCAGGGTAGCCCAGACGTGGCCTTGCACGTCTAGGTGACGGCAGTCACAAGAAACACCCTCCACCCAATGGCACATCCCTGAAGTGCATCAAGAGCATGTCTTCTCAATGAACACGTGCCATGCCTCGCAGGGTGCCACTGCTGGCTTTCCAGCAGTGCTCCTCGGACCCTCCAGCCAGCTCAACCACATCACCCATCCCACGACCTTTTCAATCCCCACTCCCTTGGTTGCCACCAGCCATTTCCATCGGTCGATTGATCTCGAATGACGTCGATCCCCCCCAATCATGCTTCAATGAAACCACTGCTGAGCCAGCAAGCAGTGGCACACTTCGTGGTCAAAAATTACGTGACAGGTGGATCCAATTGACGAATTCGTTCCAGGATGCGCAGCGGTAGCTCGCGACCGAATTCTTTTGGTGCATTGAATGCGGCGAACTTACAGAACCGAACAAAAGCGGCCCGTTGAGCTGTGTTGTAAAGTTTCGCAAAGGGAATATCGTTTTCTCTTGATCCGCGAATCAAACCCGAGAGATCGAAGAGAAAAGCGTCATACATCAATCCATCTCGAATTCCCTCTTGAAGAACTGCGCAGAGGATCGCCGGCGAATAGAACTTCTTCGCAGCCGGGTTCATGAAGAAAATCGCATCAGTCCGGGCGAAGAGATGATCGACGGGCACACGGCGCCAGTCGGTACGTTCAGCGGTCTTTGCCAAAGAGAGTTCGTGACAATCAAAACCGTAGCTCGCGTGAAAGGCCGCTTCATACAGTGTTGTTCCATCATGCAACTCGACCCCAGAAAAGGCACCCTCGATGAAGCGGATCAGCCATTCCCGCAACGTCATCGACCGCGTCTCCATATCCATCTTTCTGGGAACATTGCCAATGCAGCAAGATGGCGTTCAATCCAGCATATCTCTTTTTCCATATCGAATCAGGGGTCGGTGCGATCAAAATATGCGGTGCTAAATCGAAAGCGAGGCGATCCAGTCGCAATTTCAAATCCCTCAATATATGTTGCGTCACATGTCGCACCATAACTGGCGACAACACCGTCTGAAACACTGATCCCGGCAAGGTGAATACTAGAAATCCCAGATGCCCCGCCCAGTGAACTACACCAAACTTCCTGCCGCCATACCAATTTCTTTGAATCAATATCAAAGCATGAGATGCTGTAGGGAAACGCCCAGTTAGAGGCAATTGCGACGAAACATTTCTGGCCCTCTCGGGCAATAACAAGTGTACGTGCTCCGGCTGCATCTTCGGTATCACTCAAGTCCAAGGGCACAGTCATACCATTCTTTTGAACGACGAGTTTA
>JAIXUU010000259.1 GCA_027483405.1 Planctomyces sp.
ACTGAGGTTGTCGTCGGCATAAGCTGGGTGAATTTCACACGATTGATCACTCGGCTGCTCGCTCTCAAATAACAAGACGGCGTGTGGCTGAGGATTAGTCTTCGAGTCCCTGGCGATCTTGGCACGAACTGGGGGTTCGCGAAGACGCTCAACCCCAGTCACCCCATAACAAAGAGTGACGTTGATTATTGGAATCCGTATTTGATCGCTGTGCGGATTGCTATATGAAACGGCAACAGGCGATTGAGATTTGTATTCCTCTCAATATTTTTACTCTAGCTATTTCATGGGCACGAGTGCCGGTGGTTTCCAGCTCCCATTAAGCGCCTCCTCTTTAGGCCAGTAAAGTCGCATCGCGACGTAGATCGGCCCGTCCGGGGCAGGGAGCCAGTTCGACTCCTTATCTTTGCCTGGGGAATCCTTCTGGATATAGATCGTCAACGAACCGTCGGCGTTCTTCTTCAAGTCGGGCAACATCGGCGTGTTGATAAGATAGCGGTTGATTGGGTTCTCGATGAGTAGTTGCGTCTTTCCGTCATACATGGTGACCGACCAGAATGCGTTCGTCGGTGGCAGTTGGCCTTTACTAAAGGTCAGAGTATAACGCTTGTTGCTACAATCCGGCTTGTCCCCCTCACTGTCGATAGAGAGCAGGGGATAAAGTGCCTCGATCTCGTCGTTGCCATAGATACCAGCCATAGCCGCAGCGGCCCGGAGAGTCCAGTCAGCGTTATAGAATGCCCGGTCACCTTGTGCCCCGCCAACACGCCAGCCATTCTCGTCTTTTCCCAGTGTGGCGACCTTCTGCTTGATTTTTGCGAGGCCGCTCATGACGCCGTCTTTTAATGCCTCTTTCTGCTCTGAGGTGAGCTTGGCAAGCGGGAAAGGTTTGCCAGCTTCGATTCCGATCTTGGCGAACTTTGCCCGCAGCGGCTTTTCAACCTCCGCTGTCCCTTTTGTTGGGCAGAATTGGAGGATGAAGTTCAAGTAGGCGAACGGATCTGCCTCGGCCAACTTTTTGTCGATTGCTGGCCACTGAATCTCCGGTGGGGCCTTTGGGGTGGATTTGTTCAGGAACGAGGAAAGTGTCTGAACCTTGTAGCCTGCCTGTATCTGCTTCACGTTGGCGATATCGTCCGGTCCAAAGAGTTGCGTGCGATACAGCACCAGCGAGAACTCTGTTTCGCACCGAAATACCCGCTTAATTCCCTCGGGTGTCGCGCCATCCCAGCTCGGGCCGGCAATCATAAAGGTGCCCGCACTGTTACCGGTGGCGCGGCTGCCGATGTAGCCGTAATTGCATGAATACAGGTCAGCCAGCATCACGGAGTAATACCGATCCTTCTGCACTTCCGGAACGCTCAGCACGAGGGGTTCGGTTCGCAGGTCGGCCCACACAAATGAGTAAGGGGTGTCGCTGTTGGGTGTAACAACAGCAGTGTCCTTTGGGGTGTAAACTCGCGCTGTGTTGTAGATTTTATTGAATGGGGCTTTGTACTGGCTGGATTTCTCATCCACTGCATACTCGTATAAAATCCCATAACCCATGACCATTGGAAAGCTGTAGATGAAGGCTTCCTCTGCGATCGCCTTAATCTCTTCGACGGAAAGTTTTTCCTGGGCCATACAGGGCTGAGCCTCCCGCATCATGACAGTCACTAAGAGAGGTATCGCTGCCAATTTCAGCAATTTCATAGTCATGGTCCACATTGAGGGGATTGCTCAGGATCTTGATGAGCCCCGAACTGCACTCGCCGACGATTCTTGGCAGTGCTCTTAATTTCACGCACACCTAATATTTAAGGTTTTAACGCGAATCCTACCGGATTCGCGGAAGCTGGCCAACCGATTGCATATTGTTTGGAAAAAATCCAGAAAGTGATTGCCGCAAGATCCCATCATGTCATATTGCAGTGAAATCGTTCAGCACAACATTGCTGCAGCGGAATCGGAGGACAAGACGGCGACTGATTTGATCTTGCTCGGGTCTCAGTTGGACACTCGCGATATCCCACTTGTGTATCGTAATCGAAAATGGAGATTTCAATGAGTAATGTGGGACGGCCATTTAAACTTCGGTCTCCCATGAGGAGTCGCCAAGAAACCGAACCACACAGGAGCGATCTTATAAGGCCGGTTTGACCAGGCTTCGCGGTAGATGCCTGAGTAACCCAGCCACAGGCGATGTCAACGATGCCTGGTTGTTGAGAATATCGCCATCCGAATGGTTCCCGACGACCGCGGCGATCTCGTCGAATCGAAACTCGGCATATTTCTGGGCATATTGGAGTCGGTGTCTGCTGCCCGTGATTAACAGGACTGCGAACGCAGGGTTGCGAGCAGCAGGGGGAGTGCCCATTGGAAAATGAGAAAGCCCTTCGACGTGCTCGTCGAAGGGCTCATTTCTCAAAACAGTCGGGATGACAGGATTTGAACCTGCGACTTCCTGGTCCCAAACCAGGTGCTCTAGCCAGGCTGAGCTACATCCCGAGTTGACCAAAGTTTAACGGTGATGGTCTGGCTGGTCAATTCGACCGAGGGGGAAAGATCTGCGGGAATTGCCGGTGGGGTAATTCCTGGGGGAGTGACGGTTTCCGTCGAACTGCTGCCGCCAGGTAAGTAATTGGCCGCTTCTGGTCAGAGAAAATCTGAGTTTTGGGTTATGCTGTTGGCTTGCAAGGAATTGCACCCGGTCATGCAAGGTTCACGCAATCTCGCAGGACGAACTGTTTTCTGGTGTGAAAGAACTTTTTTGAATTCATGTCTCAGTCGTGTATTGCCGGTATTCTGCTGTTCTTTCCAAAAAAATGGTAAGCTCAACGGCCCGACGAATTTTCACCCGCAGGATTGATCATTATGCGATTTTCGCCCCGCGATGCCTCACGCCGCCTCAGTGATCATGCTTTGGCGAAGGGACTTCTGTTCAATCTGTTGAGTGCTTTTCTCATATTATCAGGGTTTGGTCTGATCACTGATGTGGCGGTTGGGGCTGATCTCTTTGATAAGCACGATTTCTCATTGGTGAAGCAAGCTGCGAGCGAATTGTCTCCTGTGGCCCGGATATCGATGCAGTATGCTTCCAAATTGAAGCCACTCTCGGCGACGATCAGTACGCCGTGTCTCATCGTCAAAACGAGTGAAGGCAATTTTGCCAAGATGCTCGTCAGTTGGGGGTTTCGCAAGCATGGTGAAGATCGCCTGCCAGTCTTGTTGATTGAGCGCTTCGTGACTTATCGGGGTGATCGCCCCGACATGACGGCTGCAACGGGGAAGGATGTTCTCCTGTTCGCCGGGTTCGAGTTTGATTTTGATATTGGTCAGGTCGTGCCTGCCAAAGCCGGTGGTGACATTTCGTTCTCCGCAGAGAGTGTGCTTGAAGCCGTTCCGCCCGCAGCACTATTTACGTTGTCGAAATCACTTGTTTCCAGCGAAGGAACGTCCACAGCACCAGGAGGGGCTTCGAACGGACAAGGTTTCGCTGGTGAGTGGATAGTGAATGCTGACGATCGGTGGAATGGAGAGTGGTCACTCAAAGTTGATGGTGAAGGACGCATCCTGGGTAAGTTTGTTTCTGCAGAATCCCAAAACGCATACGACATCACCGGGAATGTCTCGGGGTTGCCGCACCAGGCGAGATTAGAAATTTTTCTGGCGAATACTCAAGTTTCTGTGGAGGCCTACCTCTGGTCGAATACTCAGAACGATATGGCCGGCGTGGTGACTGTGGCGGGGCGGAAATTTGGATTCTTCGCCCGCAGGGCTCAGGCAGATCGGGCAGCACCTCAGACGAAAGCTGAGAAGCAGGAATCAGCCCCAGGGAAAGGGGCTGGCGACAAGTAATCATGACATTTCGAGCCCTATCTGCTTTGGAGCAATGGCAGGATTCCCTCCAGGAGGACCTGCATCAACTGGAGGTGGGGAATCTCCGGCGTTATCGGCGGACTTTTGAACTGTTGCCTGATGGAAGTCTGCTGTCTGACGGGCAGCACCTCGTAAACCTCTCGGGGAATGATTACCTCGGATTATCATACGAACCGCGTGTGATTGCCGCTGCCACGAAAGCAATGGAATTGACAGTCGGAGCGAGAGCCAGTGCTTTGGTGAGTGGTCGGTCCCATTGGCATGCTCAGTTGGAGAAGACAATTGCCGAGTTTGAAGGATGTGAAGATGCCCTCGTTTTCCCGACAGGGGTCGCTGCCAATGTGGGTGTGCTGACTGCACTGATCGGTGAAAATGACGTCGTCTATTGTGATCGACTGAATCATGCCAGTCTGGTCGACGGCTGCCGGCAGAGCGGAGGTCGATTCCGCATCTATCATCATCACGATCTGTCGAGTCTCAAGCGGCAATTGATGCAGCCGTTTGATGGTGGTCGCAGGTGGATTGTCACTGATGGTGTCTTCAGCATGGATGGAGATATTGCTCCACTGAGAGAGCTTTGTGAACTTGCTGAAGCATACGATGCTCTGGTGGTCGTGGATGAAGCTCATGGGACTGGAGTATTCGGCGAGCGGGGAAGAGGTGTCTGCGAATATCTGGATGTTGAGGATCGAGTCGCCTTAAAGATCGGGACACTCAGCAAGGCAATTGGTGCTCTGGGCGGGTTTGTGACTGGCAGGCGAGTGTTATGCGAATATTTGCTCAATCATGCCAGGACGCAGATTTATTCGACGGCTTTACCACCAGCAATCTGTGCAGCGGCCATTACAGCAATCGAGATCATCGGTCAGGAGCCAGAACGCAGACAGCGGTTGTGGCAACGGGTCGACTTTGTTCGCGAGCACATGACGGGCCTGGGCCTGTTGTCGGAAAAGAGTTTTCGCAGTCCAATTCTTTCATTAGTGCTGGGGGAGCCAGCTCATGTCGTGGAAGTGGCTCGCCAACTGGGGGTCGAAGGTTTCCTCGTTGCTGCGATTCGCCCGCCCACAGTTTCTCGGGGAACATCGCGTCTGAGGCTCAGTCTGCACAGTGAACTGAGCATTTCTGATCTGCAACAATTGAGTCAAGTTCTGGCTAGGATCCTTTCGAATGGATCAGAGAGAGTAAATTGACGGAAATGTCAAAGAGGTTGCAGGAAATAGCCTTCCGGACTGGAAACAGCAGGAAATTTCGTGTGATTTTGAACAATCGAAGAGTTTCTGGGAATTCAGGACTATTCAGCCACAATTTTTGGCGATAATCTCTCAGATGAAATTGATCACTGTCTGAAGTTTGCCTCTGAGTTCGTTTGGTATCTGCGGAACGAGTCGAAAATTTATTTCGGCAAATTCCTAAAGATGATGCCGGGCATGTTTGATGCCTGACTATCCAGCACCGAGTTGCTTTGCGAGCAGTTGAGTTCGCCCAGCAATCTCTGAGAACAATGCACCACTTTCAGCCGTATCGATTATTTAATTGCTCCTCCTCAGGGTGGAGCTAAGGCTGTCTGGTTGAGTGCCTCAGGTCGTGCAAAAAGCGTTTTCTTCAGCTGTTAATTGCAGTTTACTGTTTGTTAAGCCAATTGTGAGTCGTTGCGGCTTGCAGTGGTGGAGCACCACAGTAGCGATCATTTTGCTGGTCAAGCTGGCTCTGCTGTTCAATATGTCAGCGGGGAATCTGTCAGTCGGACAGGGTTTTCCTTGTGCCCCGGTTGATGATCAGACGGCTATTCATCTGATTCAAATGTCTGTTGTCCTTGCTTTAACCGCAGGACTTTTCGAGATGTTCTTTCCCAACTTCATGAAACGGAAGAACATGTTTTCTCGCCACATGCGTCATGTGGTTCCTTTGTGTTTGGCAATGCTTTGCAGGCATTGTTCATCTCGTCGTCAAAGCGATTGTCGCTTTGGCCGTTTTTGTGTCGAGTCTCGCAATGACCGGTCCTATGGGATGTCGGCACTGCAGGCCGTCTCTTAGTCAGGACTGTCAGTCATGGGTACGAAGCTTTACGTCGGTAATTTGACTTACGATGTCAACAACAGTGGTCTTGAGCAGCTCTTTTCGAGCTTTGGCGAAGTTCGCTCAGCTCAGGTCGTCATGGATCGTGAAACTGGCCGCTCCAAGGGTTTTGGCTTCGTCGAATTCGGCGATTCACAATCTGCCAGCGACGCCATCAACGCGATGAATGGTAAGGACGTCAATGGCCGTGCCTTGACCGTTAACGAAGCTCGTCCACGCGAAGAACGCAGTGGTGGTTTCGGTGGTGGTGGTGGTGGTGGAAGCCGTTTCGGCGGTCGCCGCTAAGGTTTCAGGCTGGTGCTTAGCGATGGATTCATGACTGATTCCTTCGATCCAGGCATAGTCAAAAATCAAAGCCTGCAGTAGGATTTGTTTCCCACTGCAGGCTTTTTCCGTTTCGAAGATCGCTACCGGCTCAGTGAGCTCTGGGAGTTGAGCCAGGCCGACGTGGCTTGGTGCCGGGAGGGAGTCGCTTCGTTTCAAAGTTCGCTTCGGTTGTGGGAAGGACAACATTCGCCTCCAGCCTGGAATCGATGTTGAACTCGGGAGCGACAGCTTCTTCGATGATGTCAATCATCGGGCTGTCGGCTTCACCAGGGCGAGCAGGGATTTGCCCTTTCTTCTCGCTGAGATGAACCTCGACGCGTTTTTTTCCGGGGACGATCTTTAAGCGGTAACGCCCCTCTTGAATCTCACTGCTCACTGCGGAGCCCACGCCATCTGTGGGGAGCATCTGAATGCTGCCCTTATCGATGGGCTTGCCATCAATCTGGACAAGGCCAGTCACGACAGCTTCTTCGGGGCCTGAATTCCCACAGCCAATTGCGAGTGGAATCAAGATCCAGGCCAATCGATCACAGTACGAATGTCTCATGGAGATGATCCGGGGAGTTCATGCATCGGAAGAACAGAGTGAAAGCCGCGATGATGATGACAATTGACCAGTCGGCAGCAGATTCTCAAAAGATCTCTGCTGCTGGCTGGAAGATAAAGGAATGAACATCAGGCATGACGCGTGTTGATATCCATTGTGATTTACGATCGTTTCAGCGTCGCAGAGCGTGGGTCACAGTCAATTGTATGTTGAGTTTTTAGTGCGAAATAGCGGCGAATATCACTGGAATGGACGCTAGAGTTCACCGACAGTTTCACCACCTGCCGTCGTGCTGAGCGAACGCCAGGCCGCCTGATCGATGTTGTCACTAAAGAACCTGACGGCTCCATCTCCCATCAGAGAATGCACACCTCCTGTATGGCGACTTCTCGAAGCGATGGTGTTGTTCACAACATCGTCCGGATTGTTTCCGACCTGTGTGCAACCGGGAAGTCCCGTTCCCTGGCCTGTCGTGGGACATCGCCTGGCAATCTCATCGAAGGATCTTGAATTGGGAGTGAAGTAACCTGTGTACCCTGCGCCACCAGCATAAGGAGCATTCGCAAGTGGGCCTTCCCAGCCGAGGCCATCCGGGGCAATGACTTCACTCATCAGGAGGGTATTGCTGGTTCCATCCTGAAAATCTCGCATTCTGGCACCACGCTGGAAGCCAAAAGGTGCACCTCGGAATGTCTCCGTCCCTTTAGTCCGCTGGCCGTAGTCAGTGTTACCAAAGTTAGCGACATAGTTGACGCGAGCCACGGCCCAACCGCCGCCGGGTTCACCGATAACCACGCCATCACTGGGACAATTAAAACCAGGAATGTTAGCCTTTTGGGCCTGATCATTACCGTAGTAGGTGCTGCCAACGGCAGCGACAGTTCCGCCACCAGCAGCCAGGGCAAAACGAAAATCAATGGCGTTGTAAAGCGGCGTCTGATCGATATAGGGAAAGATCATGGGATACCAGCTGTTGTCATCTGACCAGTTGACATCGGGGCGACCATTGTTTCCGACATTCATGATTGAGCCGGGCGGCAGGATGTTGTGTGTGTCGTGATAGTTGTGCATGGCCAATCCCAGTTGTTTGAGATTGTTGCGACATTGAGTTCTTCGAGCCGCTTCGCGAGCCTGTTGCACAGCAGGAAGCAAGAGAGCGATCAGAATGGCGATAATCGCAATGACCACGAGGAGTTCAATCAATGTGAATCCTCGATAGCTGCGGTGGTGCTCTGGAGTCGCGGAAAATTTCAACATGGTACAGTCCTCAAGATCAAAAGAGATGAAGTACGCGAACGCGTATGAGACCAGGATCAGGGCTGAGAAGAGAAAGAGAACAATTGCTGGTTGTGGAAATCCAACTCATGGGAAGCCCACTTCGATGCAATGTCATCATCATGGCATCTTCCAAGGATGCATCAATGAGAGTTGATGTCTTTTGATTGAGATCTTTTATCACTCGTTGTTATGTCCTGATGATTAACGACAAAGTCCTTATTTCGCTTCTGTCTGTATAGGATCGAGGCTTGGAATGAGTTGTTAATGGTGGTTCTAAACTCTATATTCTACATGTTTTAAGGATGATTCAGAGAATCTGGTTTCGCGGACGAAAGTATCAAAAGTGGCTTCCAGGGTCGTCTGGCGGATGTGTTCCTCATTCAAGTCCATAGAGGGTGGTTTGTGATTGCACCTTTGTTGCATGTGGTTCTTTACCAGCCTGACATTCCACAGAATACGGGGAACATCGGCCGAACTTGTGTGGCTGTGGGTGCCAGGTTATGGCTGATCAGACCGTTGGGTTTCGTACTGGATGCCCGCCATTTGAAGCGTGCCGGGATGGACTACTGGCCAATGCTCGACTACGTCGTGGTGGATTCGTTGAATGATGTGCGAGAGCAGTTACCCGGCCACGACTTCTGGTATGTGGAGAATCCTGCACCCCGCAGAATCTGGGAGGCCGAATTCAAGCCCGGTAGTGTGCTGGTGTTTGGCAGCGAGTCGCGTGGATTGCCGCCGGCCGTGATTGAAGAATACCGTGGCCAGATGATTGACCTGCCGATGAGGCCTGAAGTTCGCAGCCTGAATCTGGCCAGCACAGTCAATACAGCCGTCTATGAGGCCATCCGTCAGATCGGGCATGTGGGTTTGTAACCAACTTCGCCGCCGTAGCTCACTTTCGAGCAGGATTGAGGGAAAAAATTCCGATGCTTCGGATTTCTCACGGCAGAAAGTTCTGACGTATTCAAGTTAGGCTTTCTAGCGATGAGTCTTTCTGACTTGCCGTTGAATACTGCCGAGTTGGCGAATTTGCCGGTTGACAGTTATCGAGAAACAGGTTGAGAAAATCTGCTTGAACTCGACATGTGAGCTAGGATTGCCACAGACTGAGATCTCATTGAAATCATCATCGCTGGAACATCTGCCGTGAGCATGCTGAGTCATTTTCGCAATCTGCTGCCTTCGTTTCTCAGACGAAAAGGCCAGGGTGCTGAGCTTTCCAGAGTTTCCAGCCGCACGTTGCATCGCACGGGAATGTTTTTGAGCCAGCACCTTTGGGTCTGGCCGATCATGGCCATCGTGCTGCTGATGGTGCTGGGATTTACAGTTCGGGTGGCAGTCGAATCGACCATGATGGCGAGTCTGCGGTCGCAGCTGGAAACATTGCGGGATGTCGAAGCCGAGATGCTTTCGAACTGGCTGGATACGCAGCATTCGCTGGTTCTGACTCAGGCAAATGATCCCCAGTTACGGCAGATGATCTATCAGATTCTGAAGACTCGCCAGGCGGACTCGACGACAGCAGCGAAAGCCCAGGCGTCGATCTCTTTGGCCGAACTGCGGGATCAATTGAAGCAGGAACTGCATCCAGCGATGTCAGCGCAGAGATATACCATGTTTTCAGTCATCGATGACGAAGGAAAGGTACTTATTTCTTCGCAGCCAGAACTCGAAGGGGTTGATGATCTGGTGCCGGATCGATCCGTCATTCGGAAGTTGTTCGACGGTAAATCGGTCGTGACACCACCGTTTCGAAGCCGTCACTCCTTACGGAATGAATCGGGAGAGAGGCTGACCAATCAGCCGACAATTCTGGTGTGTGCTCCAGTGCGTGATGCCAATTTTCAGGTAGTGGCAGCGCTCGTATTTCGAGTGGACCCACGGGGTGAGTTTACACGAATTATGCACCTGGGACGTATGGGTCGGACAGGTGAGACGTATGCCTTCACAAAAGAAGGGGTCATGGCATCCAAGAGTCGTTTTGATTCCGAACTGATGCTGCTGGGTCTCTTGCCGGATGAGAAAGATGCTGAGTCGCTTCTTTATCTTCAACTCAGAAATCCTGGTGGCGATATGACTCGTGGATTTCGACCCAAAGTCAGACGTAGCGAATTGCCACTGACCTATGCTGCGTCTCAGGCAATCGAAGGCCATACATTGAGTAACGTTGATGGAGTACCCGATTACCGCGGAGTAAATTCAGTGGTCGCGGTGACATGGCTTCCAAAGCATGAACTGGGAATCTGCACCAAGATCGATGCTGACGAAGCGTATGGGCCGCTCATAATCCTGCGCTGGACAGCCTGGACGCTCTATGGGCTCTTTGGCTTATCGACCATCGCGATCTTTGTCTTCACGATCATCGTCGCACGATTAAATCGCAAGGCTCGTGAAGCAGCTCTGGATGCTAAGCAGATTGGTCAGTATCGACTGGAGGAAAAACTGGGTTCTGGAGGGATGGGGACTGTCTACAAAGGACAGCACGCTCTGTTAAGACGTCCCACAGCCATCAAGATGCTGAGTTTTGAGAAGACGAACGAAACCTCAATTGCTCGATTTGAGCGTGAGGTGCAGATTACCTGCCAACTGAATCATCCCAATACCGTGGCAATTTATGATTATGGAAGAACACCCGAAGGAATCTTCTACTATGCCATGGAGTATCTGGATGGCATTGATCTGCAGCATTTAGTTGAGCGATACGGGCCACAGCCGGAAGGTCGCGTCGTATCGATTCTCAAGCAGGCCTGTGGTTCTTTGCAGGAAGCACATACACAAGGGCTGGTTCACCGCGATATCAAACCCGCCAATTTGATGTTGAACAGGCGCGGGGGAATTCCTGACTTGCTCAAAGTCCTTGACTTCGGATTGGTCAAGGCTATTGATGAAGACCGTCAGGCGAGTTTAACCGCTCATTCGGCTCTTACCGGGACACCACTCTATTTATCTCCGGAAGCGATTCAAACGCCGAATCTGGTCGATCACCGGACAGATATCTATGCCTTAGGAGCTGTCGGATATTTCCTGTTGACGGGAAAGCCAGTCTTCATGGGAGAAAATCTGGTGGATCTGTGCCGGATGCATATCAGTGAGCCACCCGTTCCACCCTCTGAAAAACTGGGACAGCCGATCGATCAAAGTCTCGAACTGTTGATCATGTCCTGTCTGGAAAAGCAGCCATCCAAACGCCCCCAGTCCGCTCGGGAAATGTGCGAAAGGCTTGAACGTGTGGTGGCAGCGACAGAATGGGCCTTTATCGATGCAGAAACCTGGTGGGCCCGGCATTTAAGAATGACTGGAAAGGATTCTTCTGGCTCATCGGCCAATTCGACATCGCAATTCGGCACCAGTGGATCATCCTCTCAGTATGAGCAGACGATCATTTCCTGAAGTTTCTTGAGATCAGTTGTTCTCGAAATGAAAAAACGATGCGAAGGATTACTTTGTCAGTAACACTTCGCACCGTCTGAACACCATCGATATTGTGAATTGTGCATTGTTAAACCGTGAGTGGATCTCGTGTCCATTCCCCATTCTGCAGTCTCAAAAGACCGAGTGGATTCTGGTTCTGCAGGGCTGGAGGGAGCCGGTCGTCGCGGACATTGTCAAAACAATGCAGTGCTGCGAAGCGAGTGATTGATGCTGGCAGTCCGACAGCAGTAAATCCGGGATGCCCCGTCGCTGGAAACGGCCCGCCATGGTTCATCGCCGGAGAGACGGCAACGCCAGTCGGCATTTTATCGTTAAGAAGTCGACCCACTTTCTGGCGGAGAATACCGGCCAATTGAGTGTATGCCGCTTCGTCTTCTGTCGAGGACGTGGCCGAATAAATGGCCCCCGTCAGGTTACCTTCCAGAGATTTCAGACAGGCGGAAATCTCGGAGAGGTTTTCACACATCACAAAGAGAGCACCGTTGCCGAAGATCTCTGTCTGAAAGCCAGCTGCGTTGGCCACGAATTGTTGACCTGACACTTGCAGCAGCGTGTTCTCGCAAGTACAGGGGTTTGGCCCCGCACTACCACCGCAAAGAAGTTTGGCACCCAGGCTGGATAACGTTTCGACTCCTGAAAGGAAGCTCCGCTGCACCCCCGGCCCAAGCATCGGTTGCGG
>JAIXUU010000027.1 GCA_027483405.1 Planctomyces sp.
ACCGCGACCAACCGGCAGTTGCATGGCGTAACGAGGGACATTGCTCACAAACAATTGCGTGGCGGAATGTTTCTCCACTCCCCGCGAAGAGTGCACGGTCACGTCCATAACGGGAAAACGATATGAAACCAGATGCCTGAGAAACGAGAAAAAATAGCTCCAGCGGTTCGCATGCCCCGAGCGGCGGGAGTGAACATCGCGCACAATCGATGCATCAAAACCCGCACTGGCCACAGTACAGAATAGACGCCCATTCGCCCGGGCCAGATCCATTTCCCGCACATGTCCCAGGGCAATGATTTTTGCCAGCCAACTTCCATCGAGCCGAAAACCCAGGTAGCGAGCCAGCAGATTCTCGGTTCCTAGAGGAAGTATGGCCAATGGTAACTCGGGATGTCTGTTGAGCAGATCATCAACTGTCCCATCGCCACCAGCCGCCACCATCGCCACAAGATTTCCCGCGGCTTGATGGCGCAGGACAAACTCATCGAGCCGAGATCGATTGGAGAATAGTCGCGGCTTAAGCCCCGCTCTTTTCAACCCGGCAATCAGATCCAGAAGAACATGCGAGCGGCGATGCGTTCCCGAATGAGGATTTCGCTGAATCACAACGTACCCGCTCACACAAGCCTCTCTTGATCAACTGGCCATGCTTCAGGAATCAGTCACTCATCAATAAGTTTTCACCAATGGCCCGGTCTGCTGATTGTGCCAAGGCGTGGTGGACTTCGCTATTGTCGGCCGGAATTGCCCATCCGGGATTCAGCCGTTCTTCAGGTAGCTCTGGCAGAAGTCCCCGTCGTGCTGAGGATTTTTTTACTCAGCCAACGATTTGTTTCTGTGAGAGTTCATGTCGATCGAGATCCCCCAGGTCAATTTCAGGCTGGCGATTTTCACTCTGGCTAATCGGGAGTGATCTCAGGCACAATCCAGTCGATGACCAGAATCCACTCATCACAGCGGCTTGAATCTGACAGGGCGGCTTGAACAGAACTTTTGCAGGGAAACGCATGTCTTCTTCCTCAATTGATGTGGCTGCTGCATCTATACCGGCAAATTCACGTAAGGGGGAAATTCGCAGACGCTGGTTTCGCCGGCGGACGGCGGTCGGGCTTCAGCCGGGGACGATTACACCTCACGAGCAGCGGCCCGCCCGCATGGAACTCATTTCCTATTCCCTTAGCGATTATCGCGAAGCCGCTGATTTCTCGATCGAACAGCTTCCCAGCCTGCTGATTCCTGATCGCGTTCACTGGCTGAATATCGATGGTTATGGCGATGCCGAACTCCTAAAATCGCTCGCTAACGATTTCAAAATCCACCCGCTCGCCATGGAAGACGTCGTCAATACTCATCAGCGGGCGAAGGTCGATAACTACGACGACCAGTTATTCATTGTCGCCCGGCGAGTGCTGGGGCCACCCTTTCGAAGTGAGCAGATCAGCTTTGTCCTGGTGGGGAATATCCTGCTCACATTTCAGGAAGATCTTGAAGGCGATTGTTTCGACAATGTGCGCGAACGCTTGAAATCAGGCCGTGGACGCACGCGGACACTCGGCGTCGATTATCTGCTTTACGAACTGCTCGATGCGGTCATTGACAGCTACTTTCCGGTGATCGAAGGGATGGGTGAAGATCTCGACCGGATCGAAGAGGCGGTTCAAGGTCAGCCCAATCCTGAATCGCTGCGTCGCATTCACGACCATCGCATTGACCTGTTGCAATTGCGCAGGGCGGCCTGGCCTTTGCGGGAAGCGATTCAACATCTCTTACGCGGAGAATTCCAGCAGATCGGTCGGGAAACGTTGCTGTACTTGCGTGATGGCTATGACCACGTGGTGCAGATCATGGATATTCTCGACATCTACCGCGAAACGTGTGGTGATCTCCGGGACTACTACTACAACATTGTCAGCAGCCGCACGAATGACGTGATGCGAACGCTCACGATTATCTCGACTTTGTTTCTGCCAGTAACCTTTGTGGCGGGTGTGTATGGGATGAATTTCGAGCACATGCCGGAAGTGAAAGATCCCTGGGGGTATCCGCTCTGCCTGTTGGCGATGGCTCTGATTGCAGGTGGATTTTTAGTCTTTTTCTGGCGGAAAGGCTGGCTGAGAAGCTTTGACAGGGAGCCGCCCCGCCAGCCGGAAACGCCCCGGCCAAAGGCACTTCCTTGACTCCAGGCCACGACTCATCCGCGATGCCAGCGGCGCGACCCGGAACTTCAAACTCGTGATCAGCCGACGCTGACGTTCTGGACAGCCCGCAGATAGTTCTTCATTTCCAGTTAGACGCTACCCAGATTCTAGTACACCTCAGCGAACTTCGAATCGAGACAGATCACCTCCGTCAACCGCCTTTTGGTGCTCGCCCATGCGGTTGTCGATCACACCGACGTTGAAGAGGGGCTTGCCGTCCTGCAGCTTGAGTCCGCCAGAACGACTGGCGATCACACTCTCCTGCGAACGGACGGAACGACTGGAAGCTGCGGCTGCTGGAGGCGGCGGAGACCAATGGGACAGTTTCGGGCGCGGGGACTTGCCAATCAGTAATCTGATCGTTTTCGGGCGCCGCACCAACCTGCCGCTCACAATGTAACAGCGATTATCCAAAGACACCTCTGGTCGAGTCCACCCACGGTGGCGTCCTGCTGGCCGGTCTGAACGAGAGGCGATGGTAAACAAATCGTTTACTGACTCTTTAAGGTTGTCGCGATCCTGTCGAGAGGGGAGTTATGGGAAAGTGCTCAAATGGATGGGTCCCTAGACCTTAACCAAAACTTCAATAGAAGAAAACACGGTGCGCTGCCTGCGTCTTTACTGCGCGAGGTGTGATTCGAGGCGTTGGATGACGGCATCAATTTCGCGGTTCTCCGGGTCAATCGCTCGCGCCCTTCGGAAGGCATCCAACGCTTCTGCGAGCCTTTCCCGCTCGATACGACAGATTCCCAGCAGGAACCACCCGGAAGCGTCGCGTGGCTCCAGCCAAGTGGCCGAGACGAGCATCTCTTCGGCCAGCGACCAGTCCCGGAGCAGCATGTAGTGCTTCGCGAAATTCTTGGTACCGCCAGCCAGATGCACTCGAGGTTGCGCGATGGAGTATTTTCCATTTTCGATATGCATGTCGGACGTGTTGGCAAGTTTCCTGAGGCCTGTGGGGTAGTTGTATATTTCCAAGTTGAGCGCATGGTGGGTGAACCTCGACGCGGCGTCGGATCCAAAGCCGACATGAAACCCCAGGAGCACAAGGTTGATTAGGAAAGCCACCAGCCACACTGGCCTGAGAAAAGCCATGCTCAGGGAACCACGATCGACGAGCCGGATCGTCAGAAGTGTACCGACCAGCATTGGAACGAGGAAAACCGCCCAAGCCCTAGCTGTCCGGTTCGACGATAGACCCAGCCCGACGGCGGCCATCGCGATAACCGCCATCTGTAGCGCCAAGCAAACGAAGAAAGCGACATCTTCGCGGTCCCAGCCTGGCCGCGATCGTCTGCGGGGGAGCGTGTACAAGGCCACAAAGAGAGTTGCCGGAACACCCACAAGCAGCCCACCCAAGATGTGGCTTGGTGAGTGGAAACCCCACTCGATCCACGAATGATAATACTCAGGTATCACCAATTTCGACCGGATGACTGGCAGAAGCAGGTCGATCGATTTATAGGCCCCGATGAGGTAGGGTGTTATTGTAATCATGAAGATGGCGGCAAGTATCCAACGAGCCCGCAAGCACAGGATTAGTACTGCGGCGACGCTGGCGCCGAACGTTAACGGCAAGCTGTACTCCCGCACGCCGGCAGACATACCCACCGCCAGCGCAGCGGCCGCAACGATCAAGCACTCCTGCAATTTGCTGAAACGTTTAGTGTCCCCAAGTCGTGGGCCGGGTATCGCCGTGACGATTGATAACAGTGCCACCTCAGCAACGAGACTTCCAAACAGCGAGTAGTTTTCAGTCAGGACCCACCGGCTGATGCCGAATACAAAGGGCGAGGAAAGATAAGTAGCGACAATCAATAGCGAGATCGCGTTATTTCTGAGGAGCATCCACGAGACTAAGTAGACCAACACGCCCTGGGAAAGCCACAACGCCATGTTAACAATGAGGAACATTCGCTCAGCGGCAGCGTCCGAGACAGCGTCCGAGGCTTTGAGACCTGCGACCAATAGCTTGTGGTAACCGTCGGGAACGGAGCGTGCCGGTGTACGAATTAGCGGTCGAAAGTCGGGCAGCAATAGATCCACTGTTAGCTTAAAACAGGAAGTCGTCGCTGCGTCCGCGCGGGCCAGCATGCGATAATCATAGTCGTCCCACGTGCAGATCATCACCTCGGTCGCGGCTAGCCAAACGCGGAACGCAACGACCACCAAGATTCCTGCCGCTCCCGCGAAGAGCCACCATCCGTTTCTATTGGCCAAAACTTCCGGCGTTGGGACGGACGGTGGTGCGGTCATGGATCGCCTGACATCCTTCATTCAATTCGATCGGCACGCGAAATGCCGCGTTTTGATTAGCACCATTTCGGTTGCCACCTAGCGTGACGCATTTGCTCGGTGAGTATGGTTAACCACTGCCTCCGTTCAACTGTTGCTTCGATGAGAAATCGATGAAGACGCAATTGGAAGGTCGACACATCAGCTGCTTATATCGTTCATTTTGGATCAATCATCGTTTTCCACTGTTTTTTGGTTTTCCAATACTGGAAAAACCACAGAAGTGGAAAATGTTTTGAAAGTGGAAAGACAAGACTTTGACTGAATTACCTTTCAATGTGACTTGGGGTCTGTCGAAATTGGCTCTCGACAAGACCAAGCGGCCAAAGGAAAGATCGGTGGCTATCCTGTCGGCTGATACAGAAGGGTCTCCGTAGCAAAACCAGACGATGAGCGTCGTACAGCAGGTTCTCAAGATCGACAACACACACTTTTCGTAAGTGAAATACAAGTAAGTGTTTACGGAACCTATCACCGGGAAGTGATGACTGCCGCCAAAGGCCTGCGAATCGGCACAATCCTCAGAAACGCCTTCAGATTGCCCATCCACCCGGCATTCACTGACATGCGAAGCCTGCTAAAATCACCAATTGCCGAAAAAAGAAATGGTTCGACCGGAACTTCACCTTGGCGAAGCCGGTTTGAATAGCTGGCCGGGAGTGACGATTCCCCGGTTCTCTGCTGCGCAGATGAGCAATGTGAATTTCCGTACACACCATTCCGTTTCTGGATATGCGTGGTTTCAGAACGATTGATGGATTGCCGGACATGGATTTGTTTCGGAAAGGGTGTTTGATGAACGGGAACTTCTCCCTGAGGCTGGAATCGCTCCCCGGTGATTCAAGGATGGTTGGAACGCCGGCAACTGGTGCCTGGCGGCAATCATGCCGTGGGGGATATGCCCGCGCTCTTTTGGTCGCCATGCTGGCTGGCCATGCCTTGGTTGGTGACCCCCTCGGTCTGACAGGGGGATATCTGGCGACTGCCAATGCTACCGCCCAGGAAGTGGCCCCCGTTGCCAATACCCTTCCCTCCACGGCACCAGCGCCCGAATTGACTCCCGCGTCCGCTTCGCCCTTGGTCAGCACTTTGCCCGAGTCTGCCTCCGGCGAAACTCCAACTGCAGCGACTCCCCCTGTCGCCAATCCGGTCACGGCAGCACCGGTTACCACGGCACCTGGTACTCCCGCACCGGTCACTGTGGCACCTGTCAGTGTGGCACCGGCTGCACCCAATGCCCTGCCCAAGCCGGTCGTTGCTCCCAAGATCGAAGCCAGCTTCAATCCTCAGCCCGCCTCGATCTCACCGGCTGTCGACCCCGAACGACCTTTTTCCTTCAGCTTTCGTTATGCCCCCTGGGCCGATGTCTTGCAGTTGTTCGCCACGAAGGCGGGACTCACACTTGATCTCACAGAGATTCCGCCTGGCACATTCAACTATCTCGATGGCCGTCGCTATACGCCGATCGAAGCTCTCGACATCCTCAATGGTTATCTGCTCCCCAAGGGCTTTGTGCTGGTGCGTCGCGATCAGTTTCTCGTGGTCGCCAATATCTCCTCTGGCATTCCACCCAATCTGGTTCCCGATGTGCTTCCTGAAGAACTCGACAACCGGGGCAAGAACGAACTGATGTCCGTTGTAATTCCCCTCTCCGGGCTCGATGCCGAAGTGGCGGCTAACGAAATTCGCGAACTGGTGGGCCCGCAGGGGAAAGTCTCGGCTCTCAAAAACACCAACTCGGTCGTCGTCACTGATATTGGGTCGAATCTTCGTCGTATCCATCGCTTACTCACCAGCGATGGAGCGACCGGCAACCGCGATCTGACGTTCAAATCGATTGCTCTCAAGCATATTTCTTCGCAGGAAGCGGAACGAACTGTCCGCAGACTCTTTGGCTTGCCCACGAACTCTGCCACTACGACCACCTCATCGTCATCGTCTTCCTCCAGCGATCGTGGCAGTTGGGGAGATCGTGGCCGGGATGACCGCAGTCGCGATCCTCGTGAACAACAACCGCCACCCCGCACGACATCGACCACGAACAGTCTCGCAGCGAAACTGCAGGTCACTGCCGATCCTCGCACGAATTCGCTTCTGGTGGCGGCTCCTGCCACGTTGCTCCCCACAGTCGAAGATCTCATCAAGTCGATCGATGTGGACCGTGGTGCTGATGGCCGCCCCCTGGCCGAAGATTCTCCTGTCTCATTGCGGGTCTATCAGGTCACTTCGAGTGATCTGGCACAGGTGGTCAAAACCATCAGCACACTCATGCCCGGAACCGTGGTGGGGGAAGATACCCGCTATGGGAAGATCTTCATTCAGGCCAACGAAAACGAGCATGGCGAAATTGATCGCCTGGTGAAGCAACTGGCGGGTAATGCCTCATCTTCGGTGGCGGTGGTTAACCTTGTGAAACTTGATCCAGTCGCTGCCTCGAACACACTCCGTTCGCTCTTCTCGAACGAAGGCCGTGAAGCCCCCAGCATTGAACCCGATGCTTATGGCAATCGCCTGATGATTCGTGGCACTCCCGAGCAATTGTCTCAGGTGAAATCGCTCCTTTCAGAACTGGGCGAAGATGGGACTGGACAAGCGAAACGGGCCACCGGCCAGGGCATGGTTCGATCACTCACTCTGGGTGGCCGAGATCCTGAAGAAGTGATGCAGATGATGCAGAAAGTCTGGGCCGCTTCTGAAGAGAGCCCCATTCGCGTCGTTGTGCCTTCGGCTCGAAACCCCGTGCGTGAACTGAAGACTCCTGGTGCCCGCCGGATTGAACCCACGTCTGTGCCAGAAAATCCACCAGCCGAGCGTTCACCCGTCACACGCGAACTTCCTGTCACACAGCAGATTCAGCCTTCCCGCGAGATCGCTTCGACCGCTAATCAAAATCGCTTACTCACGGTTTCCCGAACTTCCACATTGCAGGATGCTCCTCAGCAGGAAGCTGAAGCTGTTGTTCTGGAAGAAGAGTCTGCCAGCAATCAGCAGAGCAAAAATACGCCCGCGTCATCAGCTGAAACTCCCCCTGCTAAAGACTCGAATTCCCAGCCAGCCACGAAAGCGTCACCGGGCGTTTCCATGACCGTGAATGGCGATGAAATCATCATGACTTCGCCCGATACAAATGCACTCGATCGACTCGAAGAACTCTTTAGTGCACTGTCTGAAACCATTCCCGCCCGTACCCGTTGGACGATCTTCTATCTGCGTTCAGCCGATGCCACCGAAACCGCCACCATGCTCGAAAGGCTCTTCCCTCAAAGCAGTGTGACCGCTTCCTCTGCGGCTGATTCTGGTGGAATGTTCGGCGGCTTTACCAGCGGCTTTTCGTCAATGAGCCGGGGCATGCTCAGTGCGACGGGTCTGGATTCGCTCGGTTCTGCCTCGCAGCCAGTGCGGATCATTACCGATACCCGGGCAAATGCCCTGTTTGTCTCGGGCCCCGCCGATAAAGTGCGAGAAATCGAGCAGATGCTGGAAATTCTCGATGCCGAAGAGCTTCCGCAAAACGCTCGTGATCGCCTGCCTCGCTCGATCCCGGTCAACTATGCCGATGTGGAAGAAGTTGCGTCGATCGTGAATGAAGTCTTCAAAGATAAGCTGGAATCACCACAGGCCATGCCAGGTGGTGGTGGACGAAGTGGACGCGGCGGAGGGGACTTTAACCCGCTGGCCATGCTCATGGGGCAACAAGGTGGTCAGCAGGGACGTGGTGCCCAGCGTGGGCCGGAAATGACAATTGGTGTCGATACCCGCACCAGTCATCTCATCGTTTCGGCCAATGACACCCTCTTTCAACAGGTTTCAGAACTGGTTCTCGATCTGGATCAGCGTGCGAAAGACGCCCGGCAAACGATTCGTGTCATCACACTGGATAAGGCGGATCCGACAATTCTTTCACAGTCGATTTCATCGCTCATGCCTAAAGTCAGTGTCAGTGGTTCATCGAGGAGCCGACCTTCGCGCAGTGGTTCCAGTTCGACAGGGAATAACAACAATCAAAACCAGCCTCAGCCCGAGCAGCAGCAACCCAATCAGGATGACATCCGTCGAATCATGGAGCAGCGGATGCGGGAACGCATGGGGAGTGGTGGTAGCAGCAGTGGCTTTGGTGGTTTCGGCGGCGGAAATAACAGTAGCGGTGGCCGCCCGAGTGGAGGTTTTGGTGGTGGAGGATTTGGCAGCGGCGGTAGCGGATTTGGTGGCCGTGGCAGTGGTGGTGGGAACGGCTCTGGACGTGGTGGCCGCTGATGAATGTTTCTGCAGGCTTCAAGAAACCCTGTGAATCCTGCGGAGAACTCTTTTCACAGCCCTGTCCTCTCGGGAAAATGATATTTCGGGTGAATTCCCGACTGACCAGAGCCTCACTCTCTGCGCTTCCAACCTGCGATACGACTGAAATGAGATTATGAACATCGGGGCGACACTGGTTCGTAAAGGAGTCATTACTCCCGATCAGCTCAAAGAACTGGGTGTCCCCAGCGGTGCGCGCGTTGATCGACTGGTGATCGACAAAGGCTGGGCCGATGAAGGCCAGGTTCTGCAGACTATCGCCCAGGAACTGGGCATGCGTTTCGTCGATATCAAGCACGAAGCGATTGATCGCGACCTGTTGATGCAGTTCCCCACGAATGCCGTGTTCCGGCACTCTCTGCTGCCCATTGGTCGAAACAACGGCAGTGTCATCGTCGCCACGTCAGACCCGTTCAACCTCGAAGCTCTTGAAGAGCTCTCCAGCGTCAGTGGGTTTCATCTCGAGCCAGTTCTGGCACGCAAGCTCGACGTCATTGAGATGATCAAAGATCATCTCGGCGTTGGGGGCGATACACTCAATCAGCTTGTCGCCCAGCGTGCAGCCGATGGTGTTGAACTTCTCAGTGAACCACTCGAGCAGACCGGTGATCTCGAAGATGCCGCCGAAGCGGCCTCGGTCATCAAGCTGGTCAACGAGTTGCTGGTCGAAGCTCTCGAAATGCAGGCGAGTGATGTGCATATCGAGCCACAGGAAAATGGCCTGATCATCCGCTTCCGCGTCGATGGTTTGTTACGTGTTCAGCCATTGCCCCCTTCGATCAATCAGTTTCAGCAGGCCATTGTCACCCGGCTCAAGATCATGTCCCGGCTGAATATTGCTGAGAAACGATTGCCACAGGACGGCCGCATCAAGCTGAAAATCAAAGGTCGCGAGATCGACGTCCGTGTATCGATTATCCCCATGCTGTATGGCGAGGGGGTCGTGATGCGTCTATTGGATAAAGGCCGTATGGTCTTTAACCTCAAGAACGTGGGCATGCCACCCATGGTCGATGTCCCCTTCCGCCAGTTGATCACACTCCCCCACGGGATCGTGCTGGTCACTGGGCCGACTGGTAGTGGTAAAACCTCGACGCTGTACAGTGCCCTCCACGAGATCAAAGACCCGTCGGTCAAAATCATTACGGTTGAAGATCCTGTTGAATACCAGATGCCGGGCATCAGCCAGATTCAGGTCCATTCGAAAATCGGCCTGACGTTTGCAGCCGGTTTACGAAGTATTCTGCGTCATGACCCGGATGTGATTCTCATCGGGGAAATTCGCGATAGCGAAACGGCTGAAGCCGCCATCCAGGCTTCGCTCACAGGCCACCTGGTCTTCAGTACGCTGCACACCAACGATGCCCCGTCGGCTTTTGCACGACTGGTCGATATGGGTGTGGAACCTTATCTCGTTTCGAGTACCGTGGCAGGTGTGCTGGCTCAGCGACTCGTCCGCCGACTTTGCAAGCATTGCAAGGTGCCTGTCCAGGTGAAGCCTGGGATGCTTCCGGACGATTTTCCCGATCCGGATTGTGAATTCATCTACGAACCGGGAAGTTGCCGGGAATGTCGCAATACGGGGTACACGGGTCGTCAGGCGATCTTTGAACTGCTGCTGACCGATGCTGAAATCGGCCGGCTGTGTATTCGCCGGGCCGCTGCGACAGAAATCCGTTCTTACGCGCTCACAGCGGGTATGGTCACATTACGAGAATCAGGACTTTTGCGCGTCGCCGACGGCACAACCACTCTCGAAGAAGTTGACCGTCTCGCCAAACGCGAATAATCGCTCTGGCTTTGAGTTCCTGTCAAAGCGAAAGAGTTGTCTTCTTGGGCCTGATTTCATCTCGTCCGATGTTTATTTCTGTGTTCTAATTCTGGGCGGATTTCTCAAAGACGATGACATGCTGCCGGGGCAGGTCTTTATGAGTGGCCTTCCATTTGAGGCCGAATTCAGGTTGCTCAGCCTCTTTGCGAACCTGTGCTTCAGACATCTTGTGAATCAGCTTGATAGGGACTTCCGGATCTTCCCGGCGGTACTCGACAAAGACGAGTCGACCACCAGGTTTGAG
The DNA here is from genome assembly GCA_027483405.1 of Planctomyces sp. Classification (GTDB taxonomy): domain Bacteria; phylum Planctomycetota; class Planctomycetia; order Planctomycetales; family Planctomycetaceae; genus Planctopirus. The sequence goes on from JAIXUU010000027.1 coordinate 10,868, forward strand.
TGAGGCTGCCATTTCCTTCATCATCTCGTAAGGAAATTCCAGCTCGTGATAAACGTCGACCATCAATGCCAGGTCGAGTGTGCCCGGTGCGATTTTCGGTGATTTCTCTGTCCCCAGTACCAGATCGACATTGAGCAGATTACGGCGGTTCAGTTTATCGGCCAGCAGATCGAGCATTTCCTGCTGAATATCAACAGCGAGCACCTTCCCTTTGGGCCCGACTTGATCGGCCATCATCATCGTGATCACTCCTGAGCCGGCACCAATATCAGCCGCTACCTGATTGGGCTTCAGATCGAGGAGTTGAACCAGTTTCGAGAGCCGCTCTTCTTCTTCGCGCTCGGGTCGTTCCAGCCAGGGTGCTCCGTGAAAACTCATCACCAGAGCAATCTCACGCCCCATGTAGAATTTGCCAGTACCGTTCGGATCATGGTCTTCGCGAAAGGTGTAGCGAGATGCTGGTTCAAGTGCGACGGGCGGCTCATTTGCCATTCCCGGCGAGCCAGCAGCAGCAAACAGCATCATCAATCCCACAGACCACACGGACAGCCGGCGCGATGATTTTTTGCTTGCTCCCGCGCAAGTGAACATCGCTCGCGCTGCCACAGGACAAAATTGATTCATGATATGCCGCATTGCCTCACCTGATTTCGATTTGGGCAGACGCAGAGAAATTGAACTTCACGACGTTCAATCTGTGAGTTCATTCACGATTCAGATACACAAATCCTGCATTCAGATAAGTCGCATATCCCACCCATGCCAGATAGGGCAGCAATAAGTTCGCCGCCAGTGGCGAATTTCGGCGAAAGATCAGCATCATGGCCAGAATCGAGAGCCATAAGAACCCGATATTGATCAGTGCCAGACCCATCCAGTGCCAGCCAAAAAAGAGCTGGCTCCACAACGCATTCGCAATCAGTTGTACCACAAAGACCGCCGCACCAAGTCGAAAAATCTGTTTGGAAGTGGGTGGCTTTGCATCAGCCTGCTCCCAGAACCACCAGAAGGAAATGGCCAGTAGCGCATACAGCACCGACCACACGGGAGGAAAGACCCAGTTCGGTGGCGTCCCTACCGGGGATTGTAACGTGCGATACCACGGGCCAGGTGTGAAGCTCGATGCATAACCAGCGGCGGCAAAGACCACGATCGCACAGACAGCAAACCGCAGCATCGATGTGGCAGGACTGGGCTGTGAAACTTCCTGTGAGAGATTCACTTCAGCTCTGGAAAGTCCGGACATTGCGTTCCCCTGACCAGGCCAAAGGTACCATCGATCAATAATTGGTATTCCACGAATGGTCATTAGGACATATTGAGCCGAAAAGTACCACTCCCAAACATTGCCCGAATGGAAAACCTCACTTCAGCAATTGTTCCAAAGATTTCCTGGCTTCTTCCGCACAGCCTTCGTCTTCATCCTGAGTAGCCGCCTTCAGCGCCTCCACAATTTCTGCCGCTTGCGAGCCAATCAAAGCGAGGCTATGAGCGGCACGCTCGCGCACAAAAGGGTCTTCATCGTCCAGCAGCTTCAAAAGAATGCTGGCAAAAGGCCTGCCTTCCGACCCCAATAAGCCAATCGATTCCGCCACCGCTTCTCGAAGATCTTCCTTTTCATGATCGGCGAGCAGCTTGAAAGAGACCTCCAGTTGATCGACAGGCCCGTGGGCCTTCGCAAACGTCTTCAAGACCGGGCCCAGCATCAGTGGCTGTGTTTCCGGATCATTCAACAACTCATGCAGCAGCCGATGCACAACACGCGAATCGAAAGGAAAATGAACCCACGCCCTGGCCGCTTCAAACTTGACATCCGGATCCTCATGCTGGAGGCATGCTTCCAGTCGCCCCTTCAGTTCTGCGGCCTGCTCCTCAGAAAACACACTTGATCTGCGAGCGACCTGCTTACAGGCATAAGCCACCAGTGAAGCGTCAGCATCCCCCATCGCCTCGAGCAGATCTGCATGGGCTGCTTCCTGATCCAGCAGTGCACACAACCCGACCATGGCCCGAAACCTCGTCTCAGGAGTTGTCGTTGTCTTCATCCGGTCTCGAAGCTCATCAACCGTCATGCCGTCAAATCGATCCAGTTGTGTCATGAGCCTTCCTCCCCGCTGCGAATTGACAAAGCGATCTCTCAGGGATCAACTTTGAAGCAGCATACCGCCGTTCTGCCACCGGAGAAATATGATGTCACGTTTAGGTTTGATCAATTCTGCCTGGGGACAGGCTGGCCGCGAAACCGTCTGGGGCCTTCAGAAAACGAAAGAGATTGGTTTTGACACGGTCGATCTGCTTGTTGATCCTCTCGACCTGCCCGTGACTGAAAAGCGCGCGATCCAGCGCGAACTCGATCGACTCGAATTGCCGCTGGTCTCCATCTGCTGTGTTTCAGCAGGATTGATCGATCCGTTCCCCAGCGTCCGCAAGTTTCATCTTGATCGAGCCGTCCGACATCTCGACCTGGTCTACGAACTGGGAGGCGAAAATCTTTTGCTGGTCCTGGGCGAATATATCTGGAATCAGGAAGTCATTCCCCCCGAAGAACAGTGGCAGAGTGCCGTCGAAGCCTGTCAGACACTGGGGGCTTACGCCGGTGAACTCGGCCTCAAAATCGCCCTCGAACTGGAACCCTTCCACCTCTCGCTGCTCAATAGCGTCGATGCCATGGATCGCTTTTTGAACGACGTGGGCGAGCCAGCCGTCGGTGCCAACATCGACATTTCGCATCTCTGCTTAGCTCATGTCCCCGCCGAGGAGCTTAAAAAACTCAAAGGCCGGGCTTTCCATGTTCATATCAGCGATTGCGACGGCAAAATTCATGGAGATCTTCCGCCAGGTCGCGGCGTCGTCCAATTCGCCCCGTATCTGGAAGCCATTCGCGACATGGAGATCCCCGGTGCCATTTCCATTGAACTCGAATACAGCCCCGATCCCGATGCCATTGAAGCCTGGGTCAAAGAAGCCTATCAATCGACCAGAAAACTCCTGCAACAATCCGGCCTGGCCTGAGCATCCACCAGCCAAGGTGATTTTGTCATGACCGATCTCAGTCCAGAGATTGTTTTCAATCCCGATGCATCTGGCAAAAGCCAGCAGCATTTAAACTCTGTGTTCGCATCAGCCAACGATGATTTTGTTGTTGAAGACGAATACTGGAAGCTCATCTCCCGCATGACACCGGCTGAGAAGGTCGAACGCTCCATCCGCATGCTGATCTGGGCCCGACAGATGGCCGCCAGAAAACTCCTCGCTGAAAGGCCTGACCTCACCACCGAGGAACTTAAATGGGAAATCGCCCTCCAGCACTACGGCGACAACCCGATCCTCCGCGAAATCATCGAAAGGAATCTCTCTCGTGTTCGCTCCTGAAGAATACCGCGACACACTTTTGAAAATCTCCCAGTTACTGAACCATCTGAATATTCGTTTTCACCTGACAGGCGGAATCATTTCGGCAGCCTACCTCGATCCGCGGATGACACAAGATGTCGATCTGGTGCTCGATCGGCAGCAACTCATCCACTCATGTGAAGACTTCATCAACCAATTAGCATCCACTTCGTTTCAACACTCTCCAAAAGCAATTCGTAACGCGATTTCACACAATAAACCATTCCAGCTACTCGATAGCCATGCCATTGTAAAACTCGACCTTTACCCTCGCGAACTCATTGAAGGCGAACTGAACCGATCTATCATGTTCGAGATGATTACCGATCTGTCGTTACCGATTGTGAGTCGTCCCGATTTCACACTGGCAAAACTTGTCTGGATCTCCAAAGGGAGCCACAAGAGCCGGCGTGACCTTCGCAAGCTCTTTCAGGGTTTGAAGGAAAGCGAAATCACGGTTGTCGAACAGAAAGCCGCTCAACTTCAACTGAATGAACTACTGATCGAGGTGCTTTGCGAATCTGACGAAATCATCTAGCAGTAGTTGTACTAGTTAATCTATCGATGTTTATTTAGGTGCTACTTATGTTCGGTCGCGCTCGATCTTGGAGGTTCAGGATGTGAAAGGAGGCCAGGATGGCACAGTCGAATCAGAATATTGAAGTCGTTTTCGAGGACGACCAGAGAACAGAGTTAGTTCGCCTGGTTCGTTCGGGGACAGCATCTGCGTGCCATCCGTACGAACCATCAATCTCGTTGCTCGCATCAGCACGCGATGATTTTGTTGTTGAAGACGAATACTGGAAGCTCATCGCCTATCGAGAGTGCCGAAGTTTGCGTTCTGAACAAATCGCAGAGAGAGTTTCGCTGGCTGGTTTCGGGTCTCAGAATCCGTTTCACTTTACTGATACTTCTCTTTCAAACTCCTCGTCTGACATCCAGCGACCGAGTTTGTGATGGAAGGTACGGTAGAAGTCGCGTGAAAAGTCGCGACCGGTCTGTTCACGGTCGTAAATCATCTGGCCGAGCTCTCCGAAAGTGCGGCGGTGATGCGTCATCTGACGCAGTGTCTGTTCGCGAATCTGCTGCGTGGGGATGTTCTCCTTTGCCAGATCGAGGGTCGCACGGGCGATGCTTTCCGGATCGGCGGCGACTATTCGGCAGAAGTCAGCGTGCAGCCATTCGTTTCGTCCTCCTTGATTCGCTGTCGAGACGATCGGGCGGCCGCATAGCAGATACTCCACAGCCGCGTACATCGCCCCTTCGACCTGCGACAGACACAACCCCACTGCTGCACTCGAAACGGCCCGGGCAACTTGCCGCTCGTTCAACCACCGACCAAAGCGATCTTCAGAAAAGACCGCATGTGACAGTTCCCGCTTCACACGAGCAGCATAGGCGGCGTCATCCCCCTCCGCGACAATTGTTCCCAACAACAGCAAACGTGGGATACTCCGTGCTAAAACATGCCGCTTGAATGGTGCGAAACGGGCGTTATAAACCGCGTCGAACTCGATGTTGGCTTCCGGAACAATGTGGAAGAGTTCCTCGTCGAGAAAGGCGTTGTGGGGCAGGTAGCACGAAGGAATGCCAGCCGACCACAGCGCCCCGTGCAGCGATTGCTCGTTGCAGCAGTGGATGATCGCATCGCCAGGCCGCCAGGTCGTCAGTTGCACGTGTTGCCTTGCGGCGTCTTCAATTGTCGTCAACCACGCTTGTTTGATGAAATGGGTGATTCTTTCCTTCGGCAAGAGCGACGCCTGCCGCTCCGAAAAGGGCGTGTGGTACAGAATGTGGGGATGACGGCTGATCCAGCCGCAGAAAACACTCATCGCTGATCCTCCCGGCGTTCTTGAAAGTAGGTCTTCACGGCCAATGCGAGGGGACTGTCAGGAGTCGTCCATTCCCAGCATTCGTCGATGTTTTTTACGAGTTCTGCGGCGGGATCGAAGTTTTGCTCGCGAAGGATCTGTTCCCGCACTGCGTAGGCTCTCTTTCGAAGCGAGCCATGCCAGAGATGCCTTACAATGCCGGAGATATCACCGATGCGTCCCCGCACATCGTTATAAAAAGGTTCGGCCCACTTCAGATAATCACGGCGCATCCCAGAGGGAAATTGGGCCACAAGGGGATGCCCCCACGAGCCGGTCATCGCCAGCACCATCAGAGTGTCGTTGCTCCCTAAGGGATGCCGATCGTAGAGCCCATGCCGAGCGAGGATCTCACGACGAGCACCCCACGCAAAACCTGGATGTGCCCAGCCGAAGTCCTCGGATCGCGCAGCGTGCGACCTTCGCGCATGCGCGATGCTCACCATCGCCCTGGTTTCATGCGAGGTCGTATTGGCCTCCAACTCACCGGCGTCACAGGCCAGGTGCATCGCTTCGCGGAACGGTTGAATCACCGGAAACTCGTCCAGTGCTGCCGCTCCTTGCATCAACCAGGTCGAATCGTCGAACAACAAATCCGCATCAACCCAGAACACCTTCTCGATCGAGGGAGGCAACTCTTCGATGAGGCGGTTCAACAGCCGTTCCTTATGCCAGAGCACGCTCTGCGAGTGAACCTGACGCACACGAGGGCCGGGGACAGTTTCCGCACCGCTGCTGCCGACCAGCTCAATCGTCCAGACAGGCAGTGCATCCTGTTCCATCCGCTGCAGGAACCGCTGGAGATTGCGCACCGGCGCCCGGTAAGCACAAGGGTTGAAGTGGCACGTCACGACGGCGACATTCGCCAGTGAATTGTCACCAGCCAATACAGGCGGCCAGACATCACCTGGTGGCGAAAACAAAGTTTCTATTGGCGGGGGATCAACAATCAGCGGCATGGCATTCCCTGGCGAAAGACGTTAGCGGCGTGCGGGCTGCTTCACTTTCGCGCAGCCCTCTATCCGAACGAAATTTGGTGCGCTGTAAGCTTCGACATCCTTTGGCCCACACACGTCACGCTCCCTCCAGATTTTTCACATTCGCTGCCTCACCCCAGAGCGCAACAACTCCTGCTGAGATGAGGGGACGCAATGCGGCCCCATGATTTCCTTCGTCTCAGGAATTGCCCCATGCGTTTCTCGATCTGTATCGCCGCCCACAATGAAGCCCACCTGTTGAGCCGAACGCTCCATGCCGTCCGCACTTCGCTGCTCGCCACGAGCCTCTCCAGTCCGGCAATCCCCGGCGACCATCCCCGGTGCGAGATCATCGTCGTCGACGACGCCTCGACCGATGGCTCCATCGCCGCCGCACTCGCCGACTTCCCGAACTCGGCGGAACTTCCTCTGCGGGTCGAACGCTTCGAAACCCGCCAGGGGGCTTCCCCAGCCAAGCATCGCGCTGCCGAGTTAGCGCGGGGAGCGGTACTGGTCTTCCTCGACGCCCATGTCCTCCCCGAACCTGGCTCTCTGGAGCGGCTGGTGGCAGGTGTCGAGGCATCTCAGGGCCGCGATCTTCTCACGCCCGCCCTCCCCGCGCTGGATGAATCGACCTTCACTGTGATCCCCGGCCGCACAGGGCTGGGCTATGGCCTTGATCTTGCCGACCTTTCCTGCCGCTGGCTCCCGTTGTCAAATCTGCAGCTCGACGAGGAAACCCACCTCTACCATCAGCCCGCTCTCATTGGCTGTGTGGTGGCTGTCTCGCGGGAGACCTACCTGGCCCTGGGTGGCTTCGACACCGGGATGAAGGTCTGGGGAGTCGAAGATATCGACTTCGGCCTCAAGGCCTGGAGCCTGGGTTACAGCCTCAAGCTGGATGTCCTCTCCCGCGTCGCCCATCGCTTCCAGCGCGCCTTCCACCATTATGAAGTCCCCGCTCCCCACGTCCTCCACAACAAACTGCGCCTGGCGGCCAAACACTTCTCCCCCCACCATCTCAAGCAGTGGCTCGCCAACAACACTCCCCTCACTCTCGAACATCTCTTCACCCCCTCGCCCGGCCTGCCGGGAGAGCAACTTCTTACTCCCTCGCCCGGTAAGCCGGGAGAGGGCCGGGGTGAGGGTCTTTTCGTCTCTTCCCAGGCATCCACCGATCACCTCCCTCCCGTCTGGCGTGCTGCCCTCGATCTCTTCCACGAGCACTTCGCCAGCCTTCAGTCCGAACGTACGCTGGTTCAAAGCCGCCGCCTGCGGGATGAACTTGACTACGCCCACACCTTCCAACTGACATGGCCCGGGCACGAATCACCCCAGTCCTTTGCCATGGCCATGACCCTGCCCACCAGCGAAGAAACCGGCACAGAACCCAGCATCGAGCCCAGCCCCGAACCTTCACCAGAACCATCCCCTGCACCCTGCCAGTGTGCCGTCAGCGGCATCTCCGCCCCCGACACCTGCTTCGTCGGCGATGAACACGACATCACCATCACCGGCTCCTGTCTGGACGGTGTCTCCATCAATATCCCCGGCTCCACAACTGTTTTCTCAACCGAGGAAAAAGACGCCGATGGCCACATCGTGAAGATCACCCGCCGCGTCAAATGGACCAACCCCGGCGAACACACCCTCTCCGCCACCTGCGGCCAATCCTCCGCCGAAAAGAAAATCAAAGTTTATAAAGTCCAGATCTTCGCCAACGACCAGGATGTCACGGGTGGTTCCTTCTCGACCGTCGTGGGAAAACGCGTCAAACTCGAATGCCAAGTGACCCCCGAAGTCGAGTTCACCAACGAATGGGCCTTGCCGGGGCAATATGTCAAGGAGTACCATACGCATTACAAACAGGGTGACGTCCTGCCGGGCGGAGATGGACATGTTGGTGTCGACACCTCTGCCACCGTACGGGAACATACCGATGGCGACTACCTCCAGTTCGAGATTGAGCTGTTCTACCTGCGGCTAGAGAACCCGGACACCATCCAAGTGACCGTCAAAAGGAAAGGCACGTTCCGTCGACACGAACGTGCAGGTCTTGAGGCCAACGGCGTCCCTGGCCGCACAGTATTCCACTAAGGAGAAGCCCGTTTACATCAATGCGTCGAAAAAACTCATTCATTGCGGCCGCGAGACGACCGCATCTCCCGCACAAGAAAGCGCCATCCGCGTTACAGGAACAGTGACAGCCACAGCAGGTGGCGACGGAGTAATCGCGCTGGTTCAACGGATTCGCTCGAAGCGACATACCTACTTCCTCAATACCGTCAACGGCGTAACAAAGCCGCAACCTCCTGCCTTCGCCACAAACGTGTTCGTCCTAGACCGTAACCACAAGGGCGAAGAGGACGCCATTATTCAATTCGGAGGTATAACTCAAGTAATTCAAAGTAGTCTAACACAAACCGTCTCTATGCTGGACAGCCTAGAAATACCCTTTGGAAACTTCGATACGCATTTGAACATCCACGAGGAGTTTGAACTCTTCCTAATGTATCAACCTACGGGAGGCATCTGGGTTACCTTGCGCAAGCTCGAATGGAACTGGAAGGCGGTGGCCAGGCGCGTGACCCCCGCCTCGGATTGGGAACTCATCACTAAAGAGGCCCCCAAGGAGGGAAACACCTACGAGTTCGATTCGATTCAACTCCCCACGTGGAACCGCCGGGTCCAGGATCTCTGGATCGAGTATCAGATCGCGAACTAAAACTGAGGACTCGCCATGACGACTTCCCGTGATCATATCATCCGGTACGTGGTGACTGGACTGTTTCTGGTGGCACTTGTCTTGATCGTCAAGCAAACGTATGAACGGGCTCTCCTATGGAGATACATTCACACGTCTCGCCAAAATGGTTTACATGTCACCACT
>JAIXUU010000351.1 GCA_027483405.1 Planctomyces sp.
CCAAGGCGATCACGAGTTCTCGCGGAACTGCTGGGGAGTAATGCCGACATGCTCAAAAAATGAGCGAGTCAGATGCGTGCCATCCCAGAATCCGCAGGCTAAAGCCACCTGATCGAGAGTCATATTGCGGCCATACTGAATCAGGAGTTGTTTGGCTCGCTCGATACGAAGTTCAATCAGGCGGGCATGCACACTTTTCCCTGTCGCTTGAGCGAAGACGCGAATGAGGTACGAGCGGCTAACCCCGGCAGCTTTGGCAATCTCTTCCAGCGTCAGTTTTTCGCTGAGACGATCCTGCATGTAGTTCAGGGCTTTGTTGGTAATAAGAGAGGCACTGCTTTCATATCTGGGAATTGCCAGTCTTTTTTGCTGTCCGGAGAGTAACAAGCGACCCACAAGAGAGATAAACGTCCCCTCGATCAACACAGATTCTGCCGGAGCCGAACTGCAGGAAGACTCCCACAACTGCCTCATTAAGGTCGAGATGGACGTATCGTGGAGTTCTTTCGAGGGTGGTTGCCATAGGTGTTTACCCTCGGCGTCAAGAAGCTCCCCGGCGACTTGCCGGAGTTCTGTTTCGGGGAAGACCAGAATGAGGCTGGTGAAATGGTTCTGGAGGTTCCCGCGAACACGGGAATCGACGTTTGGTGGTGCGAGAACATAGGAATCGGGCATGCGTTTCAGCCAGCCACCGCCGTAGTTGACCTCATGCTGTGCGGGGAACTTATTGAGATGCAGCCTGAGCATGAAATCGGGCTTGGGAGTCGAAGGTGTGGCAAAATCCCGAGAGCAGCGATAGAGCGCCACAGATCTGCGGTTATGGAGGCGGTATTCGACATTTCTGAAGTCACGATCAGAGACCGCCGGCTGGACGTATTTCGACATGAAATGCGAGGAAAACGGCTGCTGATTCGGACCGCTGGTGGCAGGTGTTGGCGAGGGAGACTGATTCATCTTCGAACTCTGGAGTGCATTGGGAGGGCATACCGAGGGCTGGAGTGCACGGGGAGAAGTCGATTTTATGACTCGCCCCATAAGGCATGATCTGATTTCAAGTTGATGAAGCGATGCTGCGAATCAGGCACTGGCTCTTTTCAGGACATGAATATATAACCCATTGGGTCGTGATTTTAAATCGTGATTTGGTTGAAGTCCGATGAACAACAGTTTTGGGAAGGTTTCGAAGGGGTCATCAGCAGATTTCTCAAGCAGGACATCGAGTTGTCTTTCTGAGAGTTGGTTTGGTGAGCAATAAGTTGGAATTCCATAACAGGTTTCGGGAGAGCCTCTCGTAACCCGATTGAGCGGACTCTTTTTTCAAGCAAGAAAAGGCTGCATTGCACGGCAAAGACTGTGAGAAACGGCCTTGTGGGGAGTCTTGGAGTTTTTTTTACCGGGCGAACCATAACGGAGACTACAGTTCTTGAAATTCTGACAGCAAATAGCAGACCACCCGATTGTTGGGATCTTCAAGTGGCTGTATCACACCTTTGCGCTCCCCGTCGAATTCATCTGGTTATTCGTTTGTCAAATTCGCAAAGGCTCTGCCGGGTCGTTTCGTGCCACCAGGAGAGCAGAGTTTGCAAGGGCTTCAAAATCTCAAGGGGATCAAGATGCTTCGAGTTCGTCAGAAGGCTCGCGCTGTTCGCCCAGGCTTTACGCTCGTCGAATTGCTCGTCGTCGTCGCCATCATTGCCATGCTGATTTCTTTGCTGTTACCCGCTGTGCAGCAGGCTCGCGAAGCAGCACGCAGAGCACAGTGCCAGAACAATCTCAAACAAATTGCCCTGGCGGCATTCAACTTCGAAGAAACCTTTGGCTATCTGCCCCCGGGGTACAATGCCGCTGGCACGGAACCTTCCGGGAACATTATTTCCGCGACAGGCATTACAGGTTCACGGACAGGGCCGTTTCCTCATATGCTCCCCTTCTTTGACCAGGGTGCAGTTTATAACACGATTAACCGCAATCAGATCGATCCCGATGTCAGCACGACCACACAGACATTCTGGACTAACGAGGCCACGACCCGAACAGCGGCTTTTACCCGCCTGCCCATGCTGATCTGCCCATCGGCGAGCCCATCTCCCTATGACGCAACGCTTCAAGTCACGACCTCATTGATTGTCTTCCGGCAGAGTGCCACAGCCGCCACATTTGTAGGGAACACGCAGCCAGTCGGATCAAATCTGGGAGGCAGGCCCGGACGCGAACTGGGCCGTACAAACTATGCGGGTGTCGCCGGCTGGGCCGGTTTCGTCGAAGCTCCAACGCTCGATAAGTATAAAGGGATCTTCTATCGTCGTAGCAAAACTAAACTGCGAGATATTACCGATGGAACTTCCAACACATTGATGTTTGGTGAGGTGCTCGGCGACTGGCGAAATGCCACACTTTTTCAATCGTTTGCCTGGATGGGAACGAACTCGCAGGTCATGTCGTTTGGTACTGTCGCAAACAATTACTATGCAGGTTCGGGGCAGACGCTGCTCTATCGCTTTTCAAGTGCTCATCCCGGAAGTGCTTTTTTCGCCCTGGCTGATGGCTCCGTACGTCAATTCAGCATCAGCATGAATCAGACAATTCTCAGGCAGTCGTTGTCTGGGATTGGTGATGCCGATGTCGTGGGCGAATACTAGGTGCAACTCATAAGTCGTTGTCTCGATGGCCTGAGGAATTGGTGCGGAGCCACAGTGGACTATGCGGATTTCTATTAAGCCTCTCTACATTGTGTTCGGACTGATCTTCGTCCTTTGGCTGAGCAGTTTCTGGTTATTGGCACCACCCGAGGATGGCCCGCATCCCCAGGATCAGCAGGCCAGGACATCGGAAGATGGCCAGCCTCTTTCGGATGAACTGATGCCGGTCAATTAGCTTGTGATGAAAAATAGATATTTGTGAGAATCGTTATTTATATTTTCATGGGATGTTGTTTAAACAATAGCTATTATTGTCTTTGTGAAACAATCTGGCTTATAGAGTCCGATTTGGTTCTTCCTCGAAATCGATTCCCGCTGACATTGTGTCTGCTCTATCAAATGAAATGGACTAAGTAGTTATGTTATCAAAAATGTGGCGGCTTTTGAGTGTTATGGCATTACTTTCTTATGCCGCTTGTCCCGTGATGTATGGACAGGATACGGCCCCTGATCAACAGAGCACAGATCAGAAGGCCGTGCCTGAATCGATTGCCGACATGCAGAAGCAGTTACAGTCTCTGGGGAGTCGGGCGAAGGTGGCGACGCTGAAGCCCAGTGAGCGTGTTGAGCAACTGACAGGTTTGCTGGTTCAGGCTGAAGAACTTTCTGGGAAGGCTGTGACTGAAGTGGATCAACGAGCCCTGGTATTGGCCAGAGTTCAGATTCTTCTGAGCCTGGTCAGCCTGAAAAGTGCGGGATCGGATGAGAAGCTGGAGGAGTTGATCAGCGGCCTGCAGGCTCAGGAAGACAAATCACTTTACCGCATCGCCAGACTGAAGTGTTTAGAGGTGGAGTTGTCGAAACCCGGGACGCCGCTGGACCGCACAATTGCGAAGTTAAAGGATCATCAGAAATTGCTGGATGAGGCCTCGTTCAGTGAGAAGATGGGCGTGATCGCTACGATTGTGCAACTGGCAAATTCAGCCTTGCCTGCTCAACAGAAGGCCGCTGCTGAGCTACTGGAAGGTTATGTCGCCGATTTGAAAACGGTGACCGATCCTAAAGCCGAAAGACTCCTGGCGTCGGCTGAAGGGGTGTTGCGTCGTTTGCAGTTGCCAGGCCAGGAAATGGTGCTGACTGCCGAAAAAACGATCACGGGCGAGTCCTTCGACTGGGCGGCTTACAAAGGGAAAGTCGTGCTGGTCGACTTCTGGGCGACATGGTGCGGCCCTTGTGTGGCTGAGTTTCCCCGCATGACGAAATTCTATGAGACTTATCATCCCCATGGGTTTGAAATTGTGGGGATCAGTGTGGATTCCAACCGCAAAGCCCTCGATCAATTTCTGGAGAAAAAGCCGCTCCCTTGGACGATTGTCCACGATCATCAGGAGGGGGAAGGTTCACCCAATGCCCGTTACTATTCGATCAACTCGATTCCCCGCATGATTCTGATCGGGCGGAATTTCGAAGTTATCTCGATTAACGCACGGGGTCAGGCACTCGAAGAGCTGTTGAAGAAGGAGTTTCCTGGAGTTGAACTGCCGGTCGAGAAGGAACCTGAGTCTGAAGCGGTTACAGATAAATCGTCTGATAAACCATAAGGAGTAGTGGCTCGGTATCTGGCATGTGGGTCGAACTCTCTCGCCAGTTCTTTGATCAGATGGACGAGCACTTCCTGAAATGTTCCCTACCCAAATTTTCTCAGTGAGATGCTTTTTTCTGTACTGACCCGTTGGTCTTGATCACAATTTGAAAATGAGTTCATCAGGTCTTCATGATTCGGGGGCTCGCCGAGTCATCGGACAGATCTTGTCGGGATGGGATTGTCATGCTTCGAACATCTTTGACTGCGGCTGTTGTGAGTTCCTTGTCAATGCTGGCAGGGGGGACACTCTGGGCGAGCGATCATCTGCTGACCATTGGCGGCGGCCCCCGGCCTGAAAGCAATCAGATCTCTCTAGAAAACAACGTCCGCTATCTTCAGCGCGTGCTTGAGCGGCTGAAAATCTCAGAGATCCACCAGAAGATTCTCTTCTCGGATGGTGGTGATGCACAGACCGACCTGCAGTTTGATGCTCAGCGAGACCCTGAAGATCTCCGAATGCTGCTGGCGGATCTCATTGGCCCCGCCACCGGGGTGAACTTCGATTATCGCACCAGCCTGCTCCCTGTCGTGGATGGAGCGGCTGATCCGGCGACGATTGAGAACACTTTAAAGGACTTTCGCGCACAACTGGCCGGTGGCGACCGCCTGATTGTGTATTTCACTGGACATGGCGGAAAAGCTCGCGGGGAATCGACATCTTCACGGGGCCCATTCCCACGCTCTGGCAATGAACCAGGAACGGGCTCTCCAGCAGCGGCACGACCAACCCGGATGGAGCCATCCGACAGTTCCGAATCCAAATCGGATGAGCCCAGCAAACCCGAAGATTCAGCCAAACCAGAGACTGTTAGCGAGGCAGAGACCAGCAATAAGGAGTCTGTTTCAGACAGTTCCAAAACTGTGGCCGATTCAGAGCGTGAAACACGTCCGGTGGATCGGCAGCGTCCCGACGGAGGAAATCGCAAGCCAGCTTTTGCTAATAACATTATGCATCTGTGGAAAAGTACGGATATGTCCGTCACGGAGTGGACTGAGAAGCTGGATGAGCTTTCGCCCGATGTGCCGGTGGTGGCCGTCATGGTGCAATGCTACAGCGGTGGCTTTGGGAACTTTATCTTCAAGAAGGGGAACCCTGCCAATGGTCTGGCAGAGCATCCCCGGTGCGGGTTCTTCTCGACAGTTCCTGATCGTGTGGCGGCTGGTTGTACGCCGAACATCAACGAGGCCGATTATCGTGAGTACTCTTCGTACTTTTTTGAAGCTCTCTGTGGGGAGTCGAGAACGGGTCAATCGGTAACGAGCCCTGATTATGATCAGGATGGCCGTACCTCGTTTCTGGAAGCGCATGCCTATACGGTGCTGACAGCGCGCACGATCGACATCCCTGTGCGCACCACTGACATTTTTCTGCGACACGCTTCCAAAACTAAAGGTCAGGATGGCTTACTGACACCAAACTCACCGGTTGATGAGTTGCTGAAGCATGCGACAGTCGTTGAGAAGTCGGTGATTGAAGGGCTGAGCCGGGAGTTTTTGCTCACGGGCACTGATCGTGCGGACGATGTCGAGAAAGCGATTCGTCAAAAGCGTGACGAGAAGGCACGGACAGACTCGGAAGTCCGCCGCCGACGGACGACCGTATCGAGCATCAAGCGGGAGATTGGTGCGGCTGTGAAGAAACGCTGGCCAGTGATGGCAAGCCCTTGGCATCCCGAGACGGCTCGTTTGATTTCCGAAGAAGCCGATGCTGTGCGGCAAGTGATTGTCGAGCATCCGCGCTATGCCGAAATGAAAAAGGAACTCACGACAATTAAGCAGCTTTCGAAAGAGAGCGAGCAGAAAGAGCTGGATGTCGTCAAACTCGAAAGACTGAAATACTGGCTCGAAACTGTCGCACTCTCGGCCAATTTGAAATTGATGGAGGACACTGCGAATCTGGCCTCACTCAGCCGCATTGTGGAGCTGGAATCGACCTTCCTGACAAAAACCGAGCCTGTGGCCAAGCCCGCGACTTGAAGAGCTGCCTCAGGCAATGCTGGAAGCATGCTTGCCCAAGTGTGGATCACGGCTGAAGTGGAATGAAAGCCAGTAAGCAATAAAACTTCCCACCCAGTGGGTTGTCATGTAGCTGTCACTGGTCAGGGAATTCAGTCCGCGTCTTCCCTGCTGGTGACTAGCCTGGATGAATGCAGATTTGAGGTGGTGGTCGTGGGGAAGTCGCTGGGCAATCCTCAACAGCATCCAGGCCCGGCTGAAGGCCAGCCCATCCCAGTGGGCATTTTTCCCGTCAATGCGATCGAGGGATTCAACCGTGGGCCATGCGAGCAGTGTTGCCGGATCTGCATGCCACTGAGGGAATGCGTTTCGCAGCCACTGGCTGAACTCCTCGGGATCATCGATCGTGCGGCTCAGGAGATCTGCGACTGCCAGTGAAGGCGAGAGAAAATCGTGAGCTGACGGTTCTAATGCCCAGGGGAGATGGGTATCGCGAGCATGCCAGGATAATGACTTTTGAGTGATGAGCGTGCGGAGTGCATCATCACTCATGCCTTGGGCATAGTCGTAAATCATTCCGAGGCTGAAGGCTGTTTGATTGTGTTCCCCAGTACGTATCGGGCGATCAAGAGATTCCAGCCAATCCCGAAAGCGACCTCTCAAAAGTTGTTCCAATGGTTGTAGTTGAGGGTAGAGATTGCGCAAGACTGGCTCGGGATGAGAGGCCATTTCAAGGCAAAGTGTCAGATACCAGGCCCAGCCATAAGGCCGTTCGAAGCTAGGCCAGTGGGATCGAGTAAAGAAGGCGAATTCACCTGCCATCCCTGATGGTGTGATCTGATGTTGCAGCGTTTCGATCCACGATACGGCTTGCGGGTGAGAGGGAATCCAGCGCACGTAGCGAGCGAGTGCCCAGTGGCTGTGGACTGCCGAGTGCCAGTCAAAGCAGCCGTAGAAGACAGGCCAGAGCTCACGCGGGGAACTGATCTTTGAGGGTTGCTGCAGAACCTGCGGCAAAAACGAGGGAAACTCGCGGACAATTCCTGATTGCGCCCACCGACTGATGATCGTGATGATCTCTTCGAGATCCCTACCGGATGGAGAAGTCGTGAGCATGCAGAATTCGCCGTGGAGTGCGGGATCATCGTGAGCGAAATGGGATGCAGTGTGCACTCATGGTGCATGGCACAGGTTGACTCAAACTAGCGTTCGATGGGTGGAGTCGTTTCGATCATCGAGCCGATCTGAGCGATGAGCAACAAAGCCGTAAGACCTGCGCTGATCACAAATAAGGGTATTCCCACGACATTCACCTGGCGTTGAAAACCGAGCTGAACTGGAGGAGACGACATGGGAGCCGCGGGAGGATTCCATTCTTCTCCCGTGGCATTCACATACCGGGTTCGATTTTTATGGAGCAGCCACAAAGCGATCGAAGTTCCCAGCAGTGCAATGCCAGACTGTACCACTAATTGCATCGTATCGGCGTTTTCGAGCACCTCTTCGAGGCTTCCCTGCCAGCGCATCACCAGGATCGAGCAGAGGTTGTTGAGCAGATGCAGCCACATGGGCAACCAGAAGTTGCGCGTGGTGTAGTAGATCCAGAAGAGTGCCATGCCGATCGGAAAAACAGCCATAACGTGCAGGGGGTGAAAATGGATCAAGGCGAACAGGAACGACGAGATCAGCATCGTCGACCAGACACCCCAGCGGGCCAGTAAGCCACGGACTAACAGGCCCCGGAAGACCAGCTCCTCACTGATGGCAGGTGATACCGAAATTGCCAGAATCAACAGTGGCAAAGGGATCGAAGCAGTCATTGTCTGCATTTGCTCGACCATATTCACTTGATCGAGTTGGGCAAATAAGTCGCTTTGATTCTTGAGAAAATCCCATGGGATCGAAGCGAGTCGATAGCTGAGATCGGCGATGCCACCCAGAGGGAGCACGAGGCAGGTGACGATCAACAGCTGGTAGGGGTGTGGCAGATCGAGATTGAGTTGCCGGGTGGTTTGTTTCCCCATGCGCAGCCAGACAGCCACGATGGTCAGACCGACCATCAACCACTGCTCGCCACAGACGAGAATGGTGTTTCCCAAGGAGCCCATGGAGTCCATGGCGAGCCGTTGTTCCAGTTGCTTAGGGTCTTTAATACCCTCTGTGCTGACGAGATAAATTGCAGAGACAATGGAGATGACTAAGACCAGCCCAATGCTCAAGAGGAGGTGACTGCCGAAGACACCAGCCGTCCAGCCAATGGCTTCGCCAAGACCAGGGCCAAGTGACTGTCGTGAACGAACAAATGCCGGCAGACTCTCGTCATTGCTGACCAAGGAAGTATCGACCACCGGCGGAGCAGATTCCTCATCAAGAAAATCCGTCAAGGAAAGGGGCGGCTGTACCGGATGAATGGCAGGAGTTCCCATATCACCTGGTACTGGCTGGGCGAACTGAGAACTGGCTGGTTCAAGGTTATCGGACATGGAGATTCCATGAGGTATTGTCGAGTTGGAAGACGGCTCTCTGAGGCAGAGGCACTACGAAGACACAATGCGATTGGATCAAAGAGCAGTGATTCTATGCTGCCTCATCTCCTGAAAAGTACCGTTTGAACATAAACAAGATGGTCGGTCTTCGCGATGAAATGCGGGCCAAATTCAAAGGATTATGGTCTTTTCCTGCTGGCTTTGATTACCATAACTTGCATGTCGTGTTGAAGCTGGTTTGATCGCACAACGCAAATTCGACAGAAAGACCCTGGAGTTAACCAAAGGGCTTCCAAAGTTTCTTACATAGCCATTCGCTGATGCGTGGTGGGAATAAGCCGCATGGATTCAACGCCTCAACCCTCTGTCGGAATTACGCCTTCGGAAAATGCGAGGCTCCTGGCTGCGGTCTTTTGTCCGGATTGTCAGTTTTCTTTTCACCTGGATCTCGAAGAGGCTGAACCTACTCGTGTGGATCGAACCAGGGCGACCACGGGTGAGAAGCAGCACGTGGTTTGCCCGCGTTGTGGAGCCACGGTGGATCAGCATCACTCACCCGAGTGCAGTACACACCTGCATATCGATCCTCTCGCACTTGTTGATCCTCTTGCACATGGGGAATCTCGGCACAAGACTCCGCCTGAGGGAGGCCAACCCGAAGGAGAATCCAGGCCGGCGGCTTTTCGTTCCAGAAGCTTTGTAAAGGCTTCGACCGAAGCAGGGCTTGATCAACAATTGATCGGGCAATGTTTTGGCCCTTATGAGTGCGAAGCATTGCTCGGTGCAGGTGCCATGGGGCGGGTTTATCTGGCCCGGCATCGAGTTCTCAAACGCTTCTGTGCCCTCAAGATTCTGCCACCTGCACTGGTCCAGCAGGATCGTGAATTTGTCGATCGCTTTCATAACGAAGGGCAGGCGGCGGCAGCCCTGAATCATCCAAATATTGTCTCGATCTATGCCCTGGGAGAAATCGACGGACTGCATTATCTGGAAATGGAATTTGTCCCTGGCATGTCAATTCGTCAGCGAGTGGAGGATGAGGGGATCCTGGCGGCCACTCGCGCGACGTCTATGGCCTTACGCATTGCCGAAGGCTTGGGGGTAGCCCATCGACATGAGATTCTGCATCGCGATCTCAAACCCGATAACGTGTTGTTGACACATCAGGGGGTTCCCAAGATCGGCGATTTTGGATTGGCCCGCCGGACATCCGTCGAGGGAGCACTTCATGGTCGCCGGGAAATTGTCGGCACACCTCAGTATATGGCTCCCGAGTTATTTCGAGGCGACCCAGCCACACCTGCCAGCGATGTCTATTCCTTAGGAGTGATGTACTACCAGTTGTTGACCAGCCAATTGCCATTTCCGGCTCACGAAGTTCCGGAACTGATTCAACAAGTTTCGCGCGGAGAGTATCGACCGGCCCGGGAGATCAATCCGCGCGTCACGCTCGAAATGGCAGAAGCCATGCACCAGTTAATGGATGCTGCTCCGGGGAACAGACCTCAATCCGGGATTGAAGCAGCGCGACTGCTCGAGGCCATTCTGGGACATGAGATCGATCTGGAAGCGCTGGTAGAGGAAGCGTTCCGCCATCACGCGAATGTGCGGTGGTCAAGGCATGGCCAAGAAGGTTTTCGTATCGATATCGATTTGCCGGGTGGTCGCAAACAGGCAGCCTTCATCGAACCGAGCCAGCATGCGGCTGTCGATCGACTGGTGACGATCTCGAGCATCTGCTGCGAAGCCACGCCCTCATATTTTGAAACAGCACTCCGACTGAATGCCGTCATTCTGCATGGAGGACTGGCTATTCGCGAGATCGACGGAGTCAGCGTGTTTGTGATGCTCGACACTTACCCGCGCTCGACCATCGATCCTGAAGAAATTCGCCGCAGTGTCCTCGAAGTTGGCCATCAGGCCGATGCGATTGAGAAACTTCTGACGGGTATTGATAAGAATTAATTCAGATGTCGCCCGTGGCGGTGCCATCTGCAGGAAGTTCTTGCATCCTCCAGCGGAACGTATGCGAGTCCCCTTTTTGGCCGAACAAGCCTGCGCCTGGCCCCAGTTCCCGCGATCAAGCCCCAGTCATCACAGCAAACGTTTGCTCAATCATGAATTGAGACTGTCCCGCAAAGTTGCGAAACCACCAACAATCTGCCAGAATCACCTCTGGTTCAATATTCTCCTCGATTCATTGAACGTGACACAAAGGTCGATTAACTCAGTGGCTAGAGTGCCATCTTCACACGGTGGAAGTCACAGGTTCGAATCCTGTATCGACCAATCCTGTAAGTCC
>JAIXUU010000371.1 GCA_027483405.1 Planctomyces sp.
ATGTTGTAAGCGCCCATGCCCACCGAATCTTCGGCTGTGACTTTGCGCTGGCAGTTGTGCTGAGTCATTACGTAATCCGAGATCATACGACGAGCCTCACGCACGTAAAGCTGTGGCGGCCAGTTATCGGTCTCCACAAACTCGTCTTTGGCCAGCCCTAGCTTCTGGAAATGATCGCGAATTTCCTGCGGTACGCGGGGATGATTCGCCAGCGTCCACATCAGACCCTGCTGGTATCGCTGGTGATCTTCAACAATCGCCTGCCGCTTGGCATAGTCGGCATCGGGATACTCGTAGTTCGCCCCAATATAATCCGTCGAAACTGCGAAATTATTGTTGGTATCAGTCTTGCGATTGGGCATCCAGACTGGGTTCCACGACTTGCGAAGATCTCCCGCTTCGCAGTTTCTGAGTACCAGTTCGTAGGTTTTTTCGTCATAACCATCGGGCTTTGGCCAGGCACGGCGATTCTCCGCCACATCGGTCGTACACATGCGATAGTTGTAAGCCTGCACGCGATGATCACCAGCACCCTCTTCTCCAGGGCCACCGGCCTGAATCAGAGGAATCAGCCCACTCTCTGGCTTACCCGGAATCACATAAGGGTCAACCTTGTGTGTGAACTGATGGTGAGTCGACTTCTCCACGCGAATCCCGTTCAGTGTCTCGCCGTAAACGCTTTCCCCTTCACGCCCCACATGATAAGGAACGCCGGCTTTGGCCATCAGGTCGCCTTCATAGGTGGCGTCGATAAACACCTTGCCCGTGTAAACCTTCCCCGATTCCATGCTGATCGATTCAATGGCTCTGGTGGCGGGATTTTTCTTCACACCGTTCTTGAGATCGAGCCGCTCATTCATCACGACTTGAATCGTGGGGTATTCAGCCAGCCAGTCCTTATAAACCTTCATCGCGACATGTGGCTCGAAGGTCCACATTTCGTTCTCACCACTCAATTTACGCCGCTCGTTGTATTTCGACGCGCTTTCGTGCACCCAGTTTTTAGGGTCAGCGTACCACTTGCCGACCCGTTGATAGAACTCACGCGAGAGCCCACCAATGGCCGCTTTATTTCCAATATCAGTGGCCCCGAGTCCACCCGTCGTTAATCCTCCCAGATGATTCGATGGCTCAATGACGACAACCGATTTTCCCAATCGGGCCGACTGAATCGCAGCGGCAATCCCGCACGAAGTCCCACCATAAACCACGATGTCATACGTTTTGGCTGTACCTGGCGAGACCTGACCGCTCACTGAGTTTGCCAACTGAAGAGTGATGACACTGAGCGTAAATGCCAAAATGACTGGAAAGCGAATACAGTGCGGCAAGATCATGGGGGGGTACCTCTGGAATGCGGTGACTGAATGAACCTCAGTTACTTCACAGATCAACACCCGCTTATAACAGACTTGTACTCCAAAAACATCTCTCCACACCTACTCATAAATGACCACCAGAAAGGTCAAAGCGTCTCCTTTGCCTCGATTTTCAATCGCATGAGGGACATCCGCGCGGTAACTGGCTGAATCTCCTTTGCCAAGTTCTCTTTGTTCACCGGCAGAGTGAATACAGATTCGCCCCTGTTCGACAGTGATAAACTCGCGGGTCTTCTGGAAATGAGCCTCACTCCGCAACGCTCGCCCGGGCTTGATGCGAAGTTGATAAAACTCGACGTCCTTTTCCAGTGGCAAAGGAGAAAGCGTGCGAATCTCGCAGTCTTCATCGCTCCGATACAAATGCGCGGGATCATCCCCTCGAATGACATGAATACCTGGAACCACATGTGGTGTTTCCACTAGCTGGCCAATGGTCAGCCCGAAAGCCTGAGCGATTCGCGCAGTCACAGCCAGAGTAGGATTCGCCTGATTCCTCTCAATCTGACTGAGCATGGACCGACTCACACCGCTCGCTGAACTCAATTGATCGAGTGACCAGCCATTCTGCTGTCTTAATTCTCGCACACGATGACAAAGCATTTGACTAATTGCGTCACTGGGCGTGGGCAGATCCGATGAGAGAGAGGTCATCGCGTAATTTTCATTCGTCTTGAGGATCGAAAAACCATCTCTCCATGTTTTTCGAGAGATAATTCTATTTTTCGCTTGTTGTGATGCTTTACAGATTCTAACATACCGGAGACGATTTCCACTATACTAAACAAAGAATTCTCAGCGACAACACAGACGATCAATTCCATTGATCTCATTAAACACCCAGCATACGAAAGCACCCCATGCACGGACTGGTCAAGCGCAAGGCCGATGTCGGACTCTGGCTGGAAGATGTTCCCAAGCCCGAATACGGCATTAACGACGTTCTCATTCGTGTCAAAAAGACGGGCATCTGCGGCACCGATGTCCACATTTATAAATGGGATGACTGGGCTCAGAAGACGATTCCCGTTCCCATGGTGGTTGGACACGAGTTCGTGGGTGAAATCGTTGCGGTGGGTTCGAATGTCGTCGATTTCCACCCTGGCGACATCGTCAGTGGGGAAGGGCATGTGGTTTGTGGACGCTGCCGCAATTGCCTCGCGGGTCGCAGGCACCTGTGTGCCTTCACTAAAGGTGTGGGAGTCAATCGCCCCGGTGCCTTCGCCGAATACATTTCGCTACCCATGTCGAATGTGTGGCATCACTCCTCAGACATAGACCTGGATGTGGCGTCCATCTTCGACCCGTTCGGGAACGCTGTTCACACAGCCCTCTCCTTTGACCTCCTCGGTGAAGACGTATTGATCACAGGTGCCGGCCCGATTGGAATCATGGCCACTGCCATTGTGAGGCATGCCGGAGCCCGACATGTGGTGGTCACCGATTTGAATCCTTACCGCCTGGAACTGGCCCGCAAGATGGGAGCCACCGTCGCTGTTGATCCACGGGAGCAGGACTTACCTGCCGTCCAGGCACAGTTGGGCATGAAGGAAGGTTTCGACGTCGGCCTCGAAATGTCGGGTAATCCACATGCTTTCAACAGCCTCATTGCCAATATGGCTCACGGAGGCAAGATTGCAATGCTCGGCATCCCCGAAAAATCTATGGCCATCGACTGGAACACCGTGGTCTTTAATATGTTGACCATCAAAGGCATCTATGGCCGAGAAATGTACGAAACCTGGTACAAGATGACCGTCATGCTCCAGAGCGGCCTGCAGATCGCCCCCGTCATTACTCATCGCTACCACTACACCGAATTCCAGAAGGGCTTCGACGTCATGCTCAGCGGCCAATGCGGCAAAGTCGTGCTCGACTGGGAAACCTAAATCTCTCCTTGCATTGAATATTGAGCAGGGTGCATGAAGTTCCGACGGAATGCACCAACTCAATAAATATCAACTGTTAAAAAACGACTATCTCTTTGCCTTCCCGAGATCGCCCACATGTCCACACGATTTCTCGAACATATATCCGGGCAACTGGATCAGATTCGCAGTGCCGGAACTTATAAGTCTGAGCGAGTCATTACGACGCCACAGAATTCGAGCATTCAAGTTGCAGGAGGGAAGCCCGTCCTGAACTTCTGCGCGAATAACTATCTGGGATTGGCACAACATCCCGCAGTTCAGGCAGCTGCTGCCAAGGCTCTGGAGGAATGGGGCTACGGGCTTGCTTCAGTGAGATTTATTTGTGGTACTCAAGGACTACATAAGCAACTTGAAAGTGCTCTCAGCAAGTTTCTCGGCATGGAAGATACGATTCTTTATTCCTCCTGTTTCGACGCGAATGGCGGGCTGTTTGAAACATTGCTGGGGGCGGAAGATGCGATCATCTCTGATGCACTCAACCATGCGAGCATCATCGATGGCATCCGCTTATGCAAAGCTCAACGGTTTCGCTATGCCAACAACAATATGACCGAGCTGGAAGAACGACTTAAAGAAGCCTCCGGGGCTCGTTTTCGCCTCATCGCGACAGATGGAGTCTTCTCCATGGATGGTTACATCGCCAATCTTCCCGCAATCTGCGAACTGGCGGATAAGTACGATGCGATGATTATGGTCGATGATTCTCATGCTGTTGGCTTCACTGGCCCCAATGGTCGCGGAACACACGAATATCATAACGTCATGGATCGCATTGACATTATGACCGGTACGCTTGGTAAAGCCCTGGGAGGTGCCAGTGGAGGCTATACCAGTGGACGCCAGCCGATCATTGATCTCTTGAGACAACGTTCAAGACCTTACCTCTTTTCAAACACTCTCGCTCCTCCCATTGCTGCGGCATCGCTCAAGGCGTTAGAGCTTCTGAGTGAATCGACTCATTTGCGTGATCAATTGGAGACCAATACGGTCTGGTTTCGGAATGCACTGCAAAGTGCGGGGCTGAAGGTGCTTCCGGGGACGCACCCCATCTGCCCCGTCATGCTGGGTGATGCTGCCCTGGCGGCTCAGTTTGCAGATCGCATGCTCGCCGAAGGAGTTTATGTCATCGGCTTCTCTTACCCGGTCGTCCCTCAAGGGCAAGCCCGCATTCGTACACAGATTTCAGCGGCTCACTCGCAACACGATCTGGAAACAGCAGCGGCAGCATTTACTAAAGTCTGGAAAGAGCTGGCTGTCTAAGCAATGTTATCCCGCTAGAGAATTACCCCCATCAATCGATTCTTGATTCTGCCTGGCTTTGACGGAGTTTTTCCATGTCATATCGACACGTGCTGATTTTGAGCCTCGCCTGCTGTCTATGGACAGAAAACCTCCTGGCGCAATCAGGAAAATCACAAGGTACGAAGCCAGCGGCAACGAAACCGGCAACCAAGCCCTCCGCCAAATCCTCATCCAAAAAAGGGGCTACTGCCCGCACAGAGACCTCTAAGTTTGATCCAGAACTCTGGAAGCCTCACCAGGATTTTCTTCTGGACGGTGTCACTGAGATCAAAATTGGTGGTGCTCCCGGAACAATCCTGCCTTATGGCCCCGAAGCTTTCCCGGTGGTGGTTTCGACCAACAAAGGGAAAACCAGTGTGGCAGCGGCGGCGGCTGAGTTCGGCAAAGGTCGAGTTGTGGCTCTTTGCCACAATGATCTGCTTGGCTCAGGCCCAGCCAATCACACGATGACTGGCCGCTTTATCAGCAACTGTATTGCCTGGGCTGGACACAAAGAAAAAGCTCCCGGAACAGTGAAGGTGGCTGTGATGGGGAAGCGAAATCTGTTTCAACAATTACAGTCCGCGAAGATCGCCGCCATTGAAGTCGGAGGGAAAAACTGGCTGGCACAAACTCGCGGAGCTGATGTCATCATTGCTGAAACTGATGGACTTGCTGATGACGAGCTTCGAGGACTTGAAGCGTTCGTCAAGGACGGCGGAGGACTGATTTCCGTCACCTTGATCTGGGCGTGGCAACAATATGGCAAAGGGGGCAATGCCGCCACGGATAACCAATCAAACAAGCTCTTCTCAAAAGCCGGAATAGTCTGGCTGGATGCCACACAAGAAGGTCAGGATGAGATTTTCAAAGTCATTAATCCGGTTCCAAAGTTTTCCAATGCCGGCTATGCCACCCAGCATCTTAAGGATGCGTTAGAGACGAAAGTCCCACCCACTGCCGAAGAAATGGCAATGATTGCCTCCACTCTGGAACCAGCACTGGTGGGCATTCCCTGGAAGATGGATCACGGAGTGGTCTCGCAATTGATTGCTTTTGTCGAAGATCTCAAAAAGCAGATTCCAGTCCCTACATCGAAACAACCGGTCAAAGCCAAACAGGCCGACGCCAAGTTGCTGGTTGGTCTTCAGACAGGTTACTACCTGCAGCTTCCGTTGGAAGAGATGAAGCCTGCTCCGACAGCGTCGGTTTTTCCGGGGGCAGTGCCTGCAAATGCTAAAAAAGTCACTCGAAAAGTGACGATCAACACCGAAACCACTCGCTGGAAAAGCACAGGGCTGTATGCAGCGCCGGGAACGCTGGTAAAGGTCAAAGTTCCCCGGAACATTGTGGGGCAGAAGTTTGAAATCCAGATTGGCAGTCACTCCGACTCCCTCTGGTCGAAAGATGAATGGAGGCGACCACCGGCAGTCATCCGCCAATTCCCCATCGACAAAGTCGAGTTTGAAGTTGGCAATGCTTATGGAGGGTTAATCTACGTTGTCGTTCCCCAGAAAACTCCTGCGGGAAAGTTTGAAGTCGAGTTTTCGAATGTGGTCGATGCACCCTATTTTGTGCATGGCGAAACGGATATCAGCGACTGGCGATTTACCATTCGTAACTATCCCGCCCCCTGGGCCGAACTGGAGACGAGACACCTTGTCATTACCGTGCCCAGCGAACTCGTCCGTAAGCTCGATTTTCCAGATAAGCTCATGAACCACTGGGCCGCAGTCCTCGATGCCTGTGCAGATCTCTATTCAATTTCGAGAAATCGACCTTATGCCGAGCGCTTTGTGTTCGACGATCAGATCAGTGCCGGGTTCATGCACAGTGGTTATCCCATCATGTGCTTTACAAATCCCTCGGCACCCGAAGTTGTCGATCTCAATTTTCTTGAGAACAAAGGGGGTTGGGGTTTCTATCACGAGTTAGGCCATAATCATCAGAAGGGCGACTGGACTTTCCAGGGGACAGGTGAAGTGACGAACAATCTCACACCTCTGTATGTCATTGACACCCTCACACCCAAAGCTTTTTCTCACGATGCGATTCAACAGCCAGAGCGTGACAATCGCGAACGCAAATATGTCACGAACGGTGCTCCATTCAGCACCTGGCAGGAAGATCCTTTCCTGGCTCTGACCATGTACATCCAACTCAAGGAACAATTCGGCTGGCAACCCTTCCGTGATGTCTTCCTGGAATACGAAAAGCTTCAGAAAGACGAGCACCCCAAATCGGAAATGGATAAACGCGATCAGTGGATGGTGCGGTTTTCACGTAAAGTGAATCGCAATTTAGGGCCGTTTTTCCAATATTGGGGAGTCCCCACGAGTGAAAATGCCCGCCAGATGATTAAAGATCTCCCCACCTGGATGCCACCTGGGAGACCCGGTTCGCAAACCTGATCGACCACGAGTTCCCCGATACTTCATTATGCCGTTTCTGTATTTTCTTGAGCATCTTTCTGTCGCCTTTGGGGCCATTGCCGGTGTGCTTGCCGGCCGTGGAAAGCGAGTCGATCTGTTCGGGATTCTGGTTCTCGGAATGGTCACTGCTACTGGAGGAGGGACCTTACGAGACCTGATTCTCGACGTCCCGGTCTTCTGGCTGAAAGATCCAAATTTTGTTTACACGGTGGTGGTTGCATCGTGCCTGATGTTCGTAACCGCACGCTACCGCAAAACTCCCCTGAAGCTCTTGATCTTCGCCGATGCCGCTGGGCTGGCGTTTGTCGCTATCGTGGGGACATCCAAGACACTCTCGCTGGGGCATGCGGGAATCATCTGCATTGTGATGGGCGTAACCAGCGGAGTCGCCGGTGGGATTATTCGAGATGTCCTCTGCAGCGAGTTCCCCAGCATCTTCCGCATTGATTTCTACTGGTACGCGACAGCAGCCTTTTGCGGTGCCTGCTGCTATCTGGCACTTCACTTGGTGCAGGGGCCCAACCCCGTCAATCTCATCGTCTCGTCGGCCTTGATTCTCATCCTGAGACTGGCGGCTCTTCGGTATCGCTGGCGGCTTCCCGAATTCCGCACGCACGAAGACACGCATACCGTATCAGAGGATAAGCTCCCCCCAGTGGCATAAATCAGGCCGCCTGAATCAGCGTGTGAGAGCCACCGCTTCTTCGACACGAATCGTTCCTTCGTAAATCGCGCGACCGATAATCGCTCCCACCAGATGAGGTTGCCCCCGATGCACTGTCTCCAGGCGCCGCACATCGTCCAGAGTCGTCACGCCACCTGAAGCAATCACGGAAAAGCCCAGATCGGCCAGACGCTGCATGTCGGCAATGGTCCCTTCGTCGACACCTTGCATCATCCCATCGTTGGCAATGTTGGTATAGATTACAGCTGCGAGCGGGAGGCCGACAAATTGCGAAGCTAATTCCAGTGCCGAAACGGCCGAAACTTCGAGCCAACCCGCCGTCGCCACTTTGCCATCGCGAGCATCCAGTCCCAGGGCGATTCGCCCGGGATACTTTTCCACCAACGATTTGAACCATGCAGGCTCTTTGAGTGCCTGTGTACCAATAATCGCGCGGTCGAGGCCCACATCTTCCAGCATGAATCGCACGGATTCCTCGGAGCGAAAACCGCCTCCCAACTCACAGGGAATCGACAGCTCACTGACAATCGCTCTCACGATTTCATGATTCACGGGGTAGCCGGCTTTCGCTCCATCAAGATCGACAAGATGAAGCCGGTCTGCACCCGTGGCTGCCCATTTTTGGGCCATGGCGATCGGGTCATCACCAAAAACGGTCTCCAGGGCATAATCACCCTGGCGAAGTCGCACACATTTGCCTCCACGCAAATCGATTGCCGGCAGAATTTCCATCCCCATCACTTTCACTACAGACACGGATTCTCAAGAGACAGATCAACTTGCGCCAGAAGAAGTCAACCAAAGACCAGGAATCTTCAATCTCGGAGACCTGTTGGCCGAAGAGACGACCTCATCTCCTGGCCGGTATTCGGAGACAATTTTTGCCATTAGGCATCAGATCATTGAGCGGAGATGGCTGGCAACTTATCGGAAGTTTCTGCAGAAACTTGACCTTCCAGACCTCGAGCAAAATTCTTCAATAGTCTGAGCCCGGCGTTCTGGCTCTTCTCGGGATGAAACTGTGTTGCCAGCAGATTTCCTCGCGAAACAGAGGACACAAAACTCTCACCATGTGTCGTGGTTGTCGCAATGATGGATGGATCTTCTGGAACCACAAAGTAACTGTGGACAAAATAGAAGGTAGCATCTGAGGGGATACCAGTCAGTTGCGGGACAGCTTTCTTAAGTTCGATGGTATTCCAACCCATGTGAGGAATCTTCATCCCTTCACGAGAAGCGAAACGCTGTACGCTGCCACGAAAAATCCCCAGGCCCTCATATTCGCCGTCTTCATATCCCACATCAAACAGCATTTGCAGGCCCAGGCAAATCCCAAGAAATGGCTTATCTGCTGCGATATGCTCCTTGATCGCAGGGATCAGATCGAGACGCTTAAGTTCGCTGATCGCATCGCGGAAGGCTCCCACGCCGGGGAGAACCAATCGATCCGCAGCAGCAATCTCTGCCGACGTACTCACAATATGGGCGGTAGAACCAACCTTTTCGAAGCCCTTCTGGACGCTTCTCAGGTTCCCCATTCCATAATCCACAATCCCGATCATTTCACTGTCTTTCGCGACTTTATCAATCACACGGGTCTCACCATCGCCTCATGACTGAACACCACCATACGCTTTCGGCAATTCGCGCGTAAAGGGCCTGGGTCGTGGCGGGCTTCTCCAAATACCTTTCACTTCGCACGGATGTGATCTCTCACAAAGCGGAAGGTTCAGGTCATTTTCTCTGAATGAGCAGTGACCGCAAAAAAATCACCCCTTCAGCCGGTCGCAGGGTCCGGCCAAAGGGGTGATCGATCCTGACAGATTTGCCCCAAAGGGCTCAGGTCAATGCAGGAGTGATCTCGCCAGTTATTCCAACCCGGCAGGTGAGGCATATTTCGCGGGATCAATCACGAACTGCCGATGCGATTCTGCATCACTGAACAGATACAGCTTGCCTTTGTACCAGGCCGCATGATCGAGTGATCCTTCCACCACATCTTTCGCGTTCGCCAGAACGACCACGTCAGCACCGTAAGCAGCTGGTGCGTAGCGAGTGGGTTCTTGTTCAAACCGGGCTTTTGCTTCGGCCGATGAGAATTGGAATTTCTGCCCACGATAGGTGGCTGCAAATTGTGGCTGAATATCCTTTAATTCGCGTTGATCGCGTAAGGCCACTGGGCAGAACCCTTTCAATCCCGAAACTCCTTCACGAGCAAAAATCTGCTTCATCCGTGGATCATTCTGTGCATCGGCCGGAAGCTGAGCCGGTGCCACGGCTGCATGGACAGGAGCGGCCGGAGTTGTGGGAACTGCCGGTGTTGCTGGAAATACCGGAGCGGCTGTGGCCAAAGTTCCAGGTAATACTTCTTTTGTCTGTGGCGTGGCTGGTGTCGCTGCCGGAGCGGGAATTGCTGCGGGTGGCACGGCCTCAGCCGCTGGCGGAATGACCAGTGCGGGAGCTTCTGCAGGAACCATCAATGCAGGTGCCTGAGCAGGAACCGCTGGCTGCCCAGCCTTGGCTGCATCCAGAGGCAAATCCAAAGCTTGTCCAGCCGGTGGAACAGCAGGTGCCACTGGAATTGCAGGTTGGCCATTTGGCGTTGCTGTATCCGTTGGATTTGCCGGGGTCTTAGCAGCTTCGCTCGCCTTTCGAGCTTCTTCTGCGAGTTCGGCAGCCTCTTCGGCCAGATCTTCCAGCTCCCAATCCTCCAGAGCTGGCTCTCCCGGCTTTTTAGGAATCACATTCTTTAAGGCTTCTTTAGCAGTCATTGTGGAGGGAGCCAATGCAGGTGCTTTCTCGATGGCTGCGGCAGGCAAGCTTGGTGGCGGTAAAGCGAC
>JAIXUU010000471.1 GCA_027483405.1 Planctomyces sp.
AAGAAACTCAAAAAGAGACCGGCGAAGTGCGATCCGACACCAAGGGCAATTCCACATCCGATACCGGCTTGGAAGTAATCCCACCAACTGGCAATGAACTCTGGTTCTGGCATGGCTCAGGTTCTCGCTTCTCGCCGAATAAATACCACCTCGCCAACCACACCCCGTACTCCGTCGCAGCCCCCGCGACCAGACACGCAGGAAGCAGAGCTACATAAAAAGCCGTCAGCCACAAAGCCGCTTCTACGTAACTCATGGCTACCATCTCGCAAAATTGGTTTTGACTTGCTTCCAGCTATGCTGGAGAAAAGCCAGCGTGCATTCCCGAGAATGGAGGTTAAGCGACAAGTCGCCAAACCAGTCCCAAAGATCGCAGAAGAACAAGAACATCGTGACGATGGATGTTGCACAGAACAGCAACAAGCCAAACGCAAAGACCAACAGCCATTCGCCGGGACCGGCGAAGCAGCCCCACAGGCCACTAAGAGCCATGATCAACATCGAAAAGCCGCTGGACCGCCGGCAAATCTCGCGTTGATGATCGATCCACATTCCGATTTTCACGACGCCCCCCCCTTTGCCTATTTAAAGGTTCGAAAGCCATCCGCCTTGAATATGCCTCGAAGTCCCATTCATCATCGTCGTATGTACTTGGATCATCCTGAGACTTAAAAGGTTCATCGAAAGGTGAACCCGGCTTTTGTTCATAGCCCGGATATCTACCCGCTTCGAGTGGCTGGCCAGCACTGGCCATCTCCTCAATCCCATGACCCCAAGTCCACCAACGCCCGTCGTATTGATCAGGAACCATTCCTTCAAGACGGCTGGCAGCGATCCGTTCTTTAATGAGTTGAACTCGATCTTGCTGCCAGCCGCCAAGGTCAATCATCTTCATGAGGCACTGGTCATGGAATGTATCGACATTTTTAACCACCACCTCTTTAATATAATTCGCTACATCTATTGGGGAGATAGGAACTATACCAGACCGTGCGCACTCCGAGCTTAAACAGCCTAACGCTTGCTTAACAAGCCTATCGCTTCGCTGTGGTTCGATAGGTGCAGGACGAGGTTGCACATCGCTAAATGCCGCCCGAAAGTACAGAGCGACCCTATCCCACAATTCGCAGTTCTCGAAACGGTCCGTATTCTTCTTGCCCCGAACGTTCCGTTCGGTCATGCGAAGCCATTCTTCAGTGCACCAGCGAACTATCGTCCCCTGCTGTTCACGTAGCGTTGCTACGTCGGGAACTCCCAGTACTTTCAGCGTCTCCCGATGAATCTCAAATTCAATTCTCGTTGCCGATTCAGGTTCATAGCCCCAGCGATTTTTGATCATCGCCATTCGTGCTCGATCATTCCACTTCGTTTCTTCGAGCTTATCGTACATTCTCACGTATGTACGACGACGCGAACCAAACCCGAGGGTTTGACAGACAATCCCCTGCTTTTCCAACGTGCCATGCTCTACGAGCTTGACTTCGTCATGCTCGGCATACTGCCTTGCTCGCGAGATGAAGCATCCCGCGAGAATGCGTTCCTTAAACTGTTCTGGCTGAACATTCGGCATATCTACGCAGAAGTCAACTTCGTTCACCGCATCAGCGAGAATGGTTGCACCCAAATCCTGCAGCCACTGAACGCCACGGTCATACGCTTCCCAGGCACCTTCGAACAGACAGTTCTTGCCATTCACTTCAATCTTGACGTTTGGGGACTTGATTTCAGCACATGACTTGCGATCTGCGATGCAGATCGTCAGCCCTTCGACATCGATCTTGTAGTGCAGATGGGCATAGCCCTTTTGAGCCCCGTTAGGATCGACCTTGCAGGCACGGCCAGCAAGCTCCGTCATTCCGGCTTCTTGGCCCTTGTGCTTTCTGGCTTGCTCTTTGAGAGCAGCCAGAACAGGACGAAGTTCTGCCCATTTCTCGCCCCAATCCACTTCGAAATTCACATGCAGCTTGTCTATCGCACCGGGACAAACACATTCCGGGTGAATCTCGATTTGGGGATTTGGTGGGTGCGGTTTACTCGTTCGCACCCACCCCGACAAACTCGGATCGAATCCCATTCCTGACGGCTGATCGACGTTCATTTTGCTATCGCTTCCCTGCCCTGGCATTGTTCCGCTTCCTCTTGATGATCCCGACCGCTTCCGCTGCTGACAGGCTCGTGCAGAGCACCTGCCCTGATTCCCGATTCCATGACCACTCGACACGCTGGCCATCGAGCACAAGAACCCACTGTGTTGACGCCCGCCCCTTGATCAGATGGGCTACGCCTATAGCCGTGGCCAGATCGGGAGAACCCCCGCCCGTCCACGGCTTGCCGTCGCTCGTGATCACGTCAAACCAGATCTGATACATACATCACCGACGCATTGACCCGTTCACCTTCTTGACACGCTTCCACCGTGACAGCCGAACTAGAAAAACCGTGTCATCGGATTCAACGAACTCGAAGCCGGACACAATGCGGAGCCTGACGCCCACAATGCGACCGTTTTCGCCCCTGACGATCTCTACCACCTCAGACACAGAACCGGATTCCGACTCCAACACGTCGCCGACCCGTAAATGCCTCACTGTTCGATGATCCATGACTACTCCACGACCAATACACGTTTAGGGCTGTTATCTACAATCACAATCGGCACACGGAAACCGTCGATCGACATGATGAACGGCAGCCGGAGCAAGCCACATGAGACGCTGATTGACTGAAGGTGAAGACGCATAAATGAGCCTAAAAACACATGGCGTTGACGCCAGAGCTTCACCCGGCCACCTGCCCGCTTAATACGATGGATGATCTTGCGACGACGCCGGATTCTCACTTGACACATGGCTGCTTCCTTAAAGCTGGATAGGCTGGTTTGACAGGGATTTCACTTAATAAGCACATGACGAGATTTGTTAGTACAACTATCAGTATTATGATTCTCACTTGTTACTTCCCCTACTTCCCCTCTTCATCCTCATTCCCCTAAATGCTTTGGGCAGTTTTTAAGTCATCTCAGAAGCTGACTTAAAACCGTTGCTATCCGCTGCAATTCCTCGGGAAGACCCTGCGGGATTTTCGCTTCTATCAACATACTGCGGGGCCAAAATGAGTACCTTTGGCCCCTGGGACTGGCCTCGTCGGCCAGAATTTCGTCTTAAAGGCATGAATACATAAATGCTGGAAGACTCTCTCCCCTGTTGCGAAACAGAGGGTAGAGAGTGCTGCCTAGTCGGCAGCCTGTGTTGTTTTGTTTCGCTGGATTTCGAGGGCCTAATCGGCCCGCAGTTAAATGCATTATCGCTTGTCGCTTCGCTCGCTTGGTTGTCCATCATCCTTCGTTCCTTCGCGTACAGGGTCCCCACCTGTGAGCCCTATACGCGAAGGAAGTCGGATGACGGACAACAAAGGCGGAGTGAAGACTAAGAAGCTGTTTTCTTGGCCCTTCCGCTCGAAAATCAGATGGCCGGTTAAATACGAAAGGCAGAGACATGGAACGCAAGTGGTTACTCATCAATCGTTGCTACACTCCCGCACAAGTGGAGTTGTGGCTGGTCGACCCAGTTGCGACAGAACCGACACAGGGAACTCCAAGCATCGCGGGAACACTCGTAAAAACATGGGATTGGGACCGCACAAACGACAACCTTGAAGACCTCGCTACCGAGTGGGCCGAAGGAATGATGCTTCGCATCACTACCTGGGGCCGCAAGGACGCAGGGACAGCGATTTTCACCGTGGAGCCGACACCGCTTTGCAAAGCGATCATCGTGTGAGATCGGGACAAGAGGCACCCCGGTTGCTCGCACGGATGCGGCACCGGGGTTGCTTCGTTTCCTGATCAAGCCGCTTTGGCAGGAGGCGAATCGAGGCGCAAGCCCAATGAGCCGACCGGATGGAATTGAGGAGGCTTCGGATATTCCTTCCCGTTACTGATCTGGATTTCAGCGACGACGTCAAACCGACCAGTCAAAGGAGCAGCAGCCCATGCAGCCAGCGAAGCAGCATCATCGCGATACGAGAATTTCACCGTGCCGCCCTCATAGACGACGGTCAGATTTCTTGTCGGCTTAGGAATACCCGTCGCAGGGTCACGCCACGTGCCCTCTTCTTTTGCCGCAATTCGAGCGTTAGGAACGACCTTGCAATGGGTCTCAATTGGTTGGAACACTGCCATTTTCACGAGTCTCCAAAGCCCATTGCTCTGCAAGGGCTGGAATCAACGTCGGCTGCTTGGTTGCCTCTGGAATCGGCACCAATGCAGGCTGACGGGGCGCCGCGACAACCTTCGTGGTTGTGCATTTGCGGCAAGGCGGCTTCTTGACAACGACGAGGGAAGCCGGAGACCGATCAGCAGGGAACAAACTTGAGGAAGTAGCCATGACGCACACCGCAGCAGCCGCATTGACAAACGTGAAATGCTGGCGAGTGACATTGAGGAACAGCTTGACGCGTTCCAACAAAATCGGCATAAATGGCCGATGTCGTGTCTGCATGGTTTTTCCTGAACAGTTGACTTGCAGATGCGATCGATCTTCAGAGGTTCGTAACTCTGTTGATCACGAGAGAATTCGCTGGGGATTCGTAGTCCCCTGCTCTCTCCCGCTCGGTTGAGGATTCGTAGTTCTCAACCGATGCTGCAGATTATCGACAAGTACGGAGCAGAACAAGAGGAGTTAACAAACCGTATCTGTTGTTTCTGATATTTGACGTTTGATGTCGATAAGTGTACATACCTGTACTTACTGATCGGACATTATCGGACGTTGCAGTTGTGGGTGTTTTTTCTCTGGCGATACGGAATGGACTGGCTGGCCTGCCTACGAAAACAGACAGCCCGGTGGCGGCTTGCCTTCCGGGCTGTCTGTTCGTGAGGCTTGAAGTTCACTCTGTCTATGAAACAGATTCGCCTCTTACTTGGAGTTACTCACCAGAGTCTGTTCTGCCGTGAGCGCTTCCTGGCTGTTCTTGGTTTGGACGACTTCGTCAAACTCGCCAATCTTGCGGAACTTCTGATATCGCTGTTCCAAAAGTTCCGGCCCGCTCAATGGCAGGAGTGCTCGCAGTTGTCGAACGATGGTCGCCTTCAAGTTGGTGGCCATGGCCCGATGATCGCGATGGGCGCCACCCAACGGTTCAGGGATCACTTCATCGACGATCCCGAAACGGAGCAAATCTTTCCCGGTGAACTTGAGTGCCCGGGCGGCCTTGTCAGCAAACTTCACATGCTTCCACAGAATCCCCGCACAGCCTTCGGGACTGATCACGGAGTAATAAGCAAACTGAAGGACTGAAACCGTGTTCCCAATGCCAATCCCCAGAGCACCACCAGACCCCCCTTCACCAATCACCACCGAGATGATCGGAACGGGCAATCTGGCCATCTCGCGGAGATTGTAGGCAATCGTGTAAGCCTGGCCTCGCTCTTCGGCACCGACGCCTGGATAGGCGCCTGGAGTATCAATCAGGCACACAATCGGCAGACCGTACTTGGCGGCCATCTGCATCTTCAAAAGGGCCTTACGATATCCTTCGGGATGAGCACAGCCATAGAAGCATTCATTTCGCTCTTTGAGCGTGCGGCCTTTCTGCTGGCCGATGAACATCACCTTGTAATCATCCAGCTTGGCGAAACCGGTGATAATGGCCCGATCGTCGCCAAATGTCCGGTCTCCGTGCAGCTCGATGAACTCATCACAGATCAGTTCGATGTAATCGAGAGTTTGTGGTCTCTCGGGATGACGGGCGACTTTGACAACATCCCAGGCGTCGAGATTCTCAAAAACTTCTCGCTTCATCCTCGCCAGCTCAAGTCGGACAGTACGGATGGATTCGAGAATTGCCGGCGTGGGATTCGACTGCGATTCCAGTTGCGAGAGTTGATCCTCGAGCTGAAAGATCGGGCGTTCAAACGGGAGCTGAAATTGCGGTGACATAAAACTTCCATGGCATGACAGACACGGCAATTGCTCCGCTGCTGCCAGTCAGCGGGTTGCTCCGCATGACCGGCCAATCGCAATCACTGGGTGAAAGTCAATGGTCGTCAAAAATTCACAGGGATGCCGAGATCTCCCAATGACGGAGAATTCGGCGAATCTCCCAATTTGGGATTACCGTTAAGTTAATCAGTTAGAACACATCCGGCAATTCCGTCATGACTTCGAGATCATCATCGCTGGAACCCGAACCTTGAGCTGTGGGATGGGGAGCGTTTGGCCGGGGAGGCACCTGCCCTGGCTTGGGCGGCATGGACTGAGGAGGTCGCCCAGCCATTGGCGGACTCTGGGGAGGCACGGGAACCCCTGCCGGTGGCGCCTGTGGAATAGGTGCTGCTGATCCTGCTGGTCGCGGCATTTGAGCTGGAAAACCCGGTTGTGCCGGGCGAGGGGGCCCTTGGGGAGGAATTCCCGGTTGTGGCATGCCTCCCGGTGGCATCACTCCCGGGGGAAGCATGCCAGGTGGTACAGAACCTGGCGGCATCATGCCTGTAGGAACCATACCTGGAGGGGCCATGGCCGCTGGAGCCATTCCCGGAGGATAAGCGTTCGGAGCGAAGTTCCCTGGAGGGCCATAAGGTGATGGTGCATAAGAGTTTTGAGGCATCACACCAGGCGGCAGCATGCCCGGTGGAAAATTCTGTGGAGGTGGCCCGCCTTGTGGCTGTGGCCGCTGCGCTGTGGGCGGTGCACCCCCTGGCCTGGTCTGTGGCGATTGTGCGGCGGCCGCCTTTTTTGCCTTTGCTTGTTTACGCCGTTCAAGTTCGGCCGAGTGACGAGCCCCCAGTTCCGGGTTATCGCGGATCATCTGCTGGCGTAACACATCGGCCCGGCTGTCGACCTGCACTTCCCCCAGCGTCTCCATAATCCTGGCTTCTTCACTCAGCTTTTCATTATCGAGAGCCTTAGGGAAGACATCTTCCTTGAAGATGCGAATTCGTCGGAGTTCAGAATTGATCTCCTGAAAATCCTTGTATCGATTCTGTGGCTTCTTAGCCATCAGCCTCTGAATCACACGATCCATCTCGGGGGTGACGTTAGGATTCAGTGACGAAGCCATGGGTGGTTCCATGGCAATATGCTTCTGCAGCAATTCCTGAGGTGTGGAACCTTGAAATGGCATTTTTCCACCAGTCACGATTTCAAAAAGCGTCACGCCATAGCTGTACATATCGGTCTGGAACGAGGGGGCACGCTTCAGAATCGTTTCCGGCGCGAGGTACATTCGCGTCCCTTGAATGACTTTGACACCACCGCCACCCATGAGTTTCGAAAGTGCACCGGGCGGGTGCATGGCCAGAGAGAAGTCGATCAACTTCACTTCTCCAGCCCGATTCATCAGTACGTTTTCCGGCTTGTAATCTCGATGAATCCAGCCTTTCTGGTGCAGGTGAGCCATCGCCTGGCAAGTACCTTCAATATATTTGGCAATTCTCGATTGCAGAGCCGCCGGCTCCCCCTTGATTTGCAGCTTCACATTGACTGCCCGAAAGTATTCCATCAGCAGATAGGAGTGATCCCGCCCAATGACGAGTTTCTCGTTGCGGATGATATTCGGGTGATCGAGCGTCTTACCGACGGCGGCTTCCATCCGCAAAGTGGCTTTGGCAGCAGCTTTATCAGGGACATTGGCGAGCATGAGCTTCATTGCCAGAGTGCGGCCCCCCGGGCCACCTTCCTGAACTTCCCAGACTTGAGTCGTGCTTCCTGTCGCGATGGGACTGATCAGTTGGTACTCATCGATCATATTGCTGTCGTCGTCACTCAAGGGTCTGCTCACTGAATGGAAGATTGATGGGGAAATACAACAGCGACAGGTCAATCTGAGGAATGGGCGATCATGGCCTCCCCTGCTGAAACAGAATCAGGCACGAGTACATGCCATCA
Organism: Planctomyces sp.; assembly: GCA_027483405.1. Taxonomy (GTDB): domain Bacteria; phylum Planctomycetota; class Planctomycetia; order Planctomycetales; family Planctomycetaceae; genus Planctopirus. Next base: position 7,887 of record JAIXUU010000471.1, read on the forward strand.
ATCCATTCCATCCAACAAAGGCCAATTGCCACTCCAGGGAAATTTCCACATAGGTAAGTTCCTCCTTTTAGAATAATTATGCTGATCAGCAGATTTCCAGCAGGTTATTGCCTGCCGGGAAAAATGATGACCAAGTTCAAAGAAAAGGGCTCGCGGAGAATCTCTCTGCGAGCCCTTCAAGTGACCACAACTCAGGCCACGAAATACCTGTCAGAAAACCTGAGCACCCTTGAACGTGAATTGTGCTAACTGACACGCGTCGCTTTGAAAAAACGCTTAACGGGTAAGCATTGCTCACACACGAAGTCACACCCAGAAATGCGATCAAAAGCCGACGTCAGAATTACCTGGGGGTGGGATACGACCAGGAGTGGCTGGTGTCGCCCCTGGTTTGGTCGCCAACTGGCTGGGTTGAATCTGGAATCCATCACCGAGAGCGTGAGAAGATTCATAAACCACCTCGTCACCGGTCAGGAACGCTCCACTGACAAACAGACGACCGGTGCCAACCGATGCCAGCAGATTGACAGGGATATCGCGAATGACGTTAAGCCGCACCACCTGGACTTTGCGACCACCATCACCAGAATTGAGTATTGCGGCGGCCGGTACTTCGACCACATTCTGCCTTGGAATCATCGGGGGATAGACCGTCATCCCGGATTTCAACTTTCCGTCGGTGTTCTCGAAAATCACTATCGCACTTGTGACTGTCTCGAACAGATCTCGCAAGTTGTCAAATCTGGGATTCAAAGGGAGAACGGATTCGATCTTCCCTTCGAGTTCATTTCCTTCAATCTTGAGTTTTACAGCTTTCCCGACTTCTGCTGCGGCCCGTTCAATAGGAATTTCCACCACAACCTGGGAAGAATCTGCCACAACCGCGACCGGTTGCCCTGCCCTGGCAAACTCGCCTATCGCGACGAGATATCGCTCGATCTCGCCATCAAAGGGTGCTCGAATCGAAGTCTGATCAAAGACGAGTTGTGCGAGATCGAGTTCTGCTTTGGCAGCTTCGAGCTTTGCATCACTGATAGCCTTGGCTGATTCAGAGCCGTCTCCCGATTTCTGCTCAAGTGTCGCCGCTTTGAAAAGTGCTTTGGCACGATCCAACTGCAGTTTGGCCCGTGTATTTTCCAGCCGGAGAATCTCGGACTGTCCGGCGACTTTGGCGCCAGCTTTTTGTGTGATGGATCGAATCACACCATCGGCGGGAGCAACCAGTTCGACTCGTGATTTCGGTACGAGAGAAAAGTTGATTCGGTACTTCTGGGGGTCAATCAACTGCACCCCTTCCCGCTTGATCACAATCTGATCACCAGGACTGGCAATTGGTTTGGCCTCTCCGGTTTCGGCCGCTGGAGCAGCGGGAGGCTGGGCCAGACCCGGTACGGGATCAGTCAGGAGGAATGTTGCCCCCATCATCGACAGCGAAACACTCTGCCTGAGTGCTCTTAAATCAAACGCCATGAAGACAGCCTTTCAAACGGTGGCGCTCACAAATCAATTCTCCAACTGGCAGAACATGAAGTTCTCCAACTGGTAACGCTACGTTGACTCGTTCTATAAAGTCAATTCGCAGGTCGATTTGAATCGAGGAGATGAAGGAATCTTTGCAATAAACAGACTTGCAAAGACCCCGAGAGCGAATGGATCGTTTTGAAAGTCAGCCCAGAATCACGGACAAACAAAGCTTCTACTCTTCATAAAGCTTCGGTTTGCGGCGACGAGGCTTGGCTGAGCGATATTCTTCGTACTCAGGTGCTGGTGCCGGTACCTTGCCACTCATGGATTTCGTCGCTTTGACAATCGAGTAGCCGCGAATCAGATCGCTGGTCACATTTTCAAACAATAACGGTAGCGATTCGACATACCAGGCAGGTGCTTTGGTGACGATATAAATTCGACCACCCGGAATAAGAATGCGGAACGCAGTCTCAACAAAAATCCCTGCGATCTTGTAATTCGAGAAATAGGGTGGGTTCGCGTAGACGACATCCACGCTGTTGGATTCCAAGGATTTCCCGGTGGCATCCAATCGAGTCTGCACTCGACTGGTTCCGTTTTCCTGTGCTGCCCACTGAGTACATTCAATAGCCCGCGGATTCGAATCCACGGCCAACACGTCCAGCTCTGGATGTCGCAAGGCGGCAGCAACAGCCACTCCACCACTGCCGCAACCCAGATCCACGATCTGTCCCTTCTCCATCGGTTCAATTACCGAGATCAGCGTGCGCGCTCCCACATCCAGCTTTCTGTGGGCAAAAACGCCTGGGCGACTTTTCATGCGAATCAGCCGCTCACCATCTCGAAACATGAATTCACAGTCATGATTCTTGAGCTTCTTCGGGGACTCGGTCTTGATCGCAAGGTATGTCACACCTTTACGAGTGGGCCGACGAGTCACCTTGGGAAAGAATCGCTGAATCTCCGTATGCAACCACTGATCCTCTCTCATGTCAGTTGTCGCAATGAGAGTTCCCCCCTCGACCAGTCGAACACACGCTTGCTGTAACAGATCTCTGGTCAGTTCGGCTTCACCAGTTTTAGGAAGCACCAGACAGATGGTCTGGTACTCGATCCCGGGAAAGTCAGGTTCGCAAACCAGCTGCAAATTGGCAGGAACACCCGCTGGTGCCAATGCGGCCTGATCACGCAAATGAACATCCAGAAACCAGCAGGT
>JAIXUU010000015.1 GCA_027483405.1 Planctomyces sp.
GCCTTGTCGAACCGAATGGGGCAATTGTTCATCACATTGAACGAGAAAAAATAGCTCATCGTTTCGCGACTCCAGCAGCTCGCCGTGTTGATCCGGCAGTTCACATCAGAAGATCATCCCGCTCGATGATACACGGCTTTGAGACACTCCATCATCGAAAATCCGGTGAACAATATCGCCAGCTCAACTATTTCTCAGGCTTGGTCTCCGCTTCAAAAAACTGCGTCGTATACGCCTTCTCAGGAGCCGCCTGGCTCGCTTCCATCGCTCCCATCTCTACCAGTTGCTCTGAGAGCTTCGTCCATTCGGCAGGATCCATTTTCCCCCACTGGCCAGCGGGCAGTCGGGCCGGCTCACACAGCGGTTTCAAAGTCTCCACACCGAAGTCGAGAATATCCATCCCCATTTCTTTATTCAGCGAATTGATATAAGTATTCGTCCCATGCGGATCATCCAGATACTTGCGCCACCCTTTGAGTGAAGCCCGCACCACCTTCTGCACCAGTTCCGGATTCTTCTCAATCAACTCGCGGCTGGTAATGAGCAGGCTGGTATATGGATTAAAGCCGAGATCTGACACCATCAGATTCACCGTATTGGCGTTCTGCTTCCTGGCATTGAACGGCTCACTGAAGTTGTACGCCTGTGTGCCAAAATCCTTCTCCGTCAGAAATGGCACCAGACTGCCCCCATAAGGCACAACAGTCACCTTGGAAAGATCCAGCTTCTTCTGCAGATACATCGCAAACGGCTGACCAGGATTCATTGCCAGCGTGAACTTCGGCTTAGCGGCCAGATCATCGAACGTCTTAATCCCCGATTCTGCCTGCACCATGATGCAGCGAGGGCTATCCTGCAGCGGAGCCAGTACCGCGACTGCATCCGCCTCCTGAGCTCTCACCAGCAGCAGTTTATCGGCATTATCCACACCAAACTGCGTCTGACCAGCCGCCACATACTGCACCACAGGAATATCTGGCCCGCCCGGCTTGATCGTGACCGCCAGACCTTCCTCTTCAAAATAGCCATTCACTAAAGCCGCATAAAAACCACCATGCTCAGCTTCAGGAAACCAGTTCAAGGTAATTTCCACGGGTGTCAAGGTCTTGCCGTCAGTAGTCTTGACAGCTCCTTCTCCTGCCTGATTCGCAGGATTCATCGGGCAACCCGCCAGCAATAAAGCACAACACAGCATCCACCCCAGCACCAGCCGCGAAGACATCATTGGCAATCTCCCTCTCCAGCAATTCTCAGCCGAACAGTTCCCCGCACGACAATTCATTCTCATGCTCCTGTGCGCCGAGACCAACGCACAGGGATTCTAAGATCTGCTCAGGCCCTTTCACCCACTTCAGGTGGTGCCCAGCGAGCCAGAACCGTCAGACTGATCAAACTCACCACGCCAAAAATCAGTATCCCTAACAACGTCGAGACCATGACCGCCGCAAACAAGGCATCCGTCTTCGCCTGATCCGTTGTCAGCCGGATAATGTACCCCAAACCAAAATGTTTCGAGCCATATCCCGCATAAAATTCGCCGACAATCGCTCCCACCACAGCCAGCCCACTCGAAGTCCGCGCTCCGGTACATAACGAGGGCACACTGTTCGGCAACCGCAGCTTGAACAAAATCTGCCATCTTGAGGCATCATTCAGTTTGAAAAGATCAAACAGATCCGGATCAATCTGCACCATTCCCGCCGTCGCATTGGCAATCATCGGGAACAGGCTGATGACAAACGCCACCGCTACCACTCCTCCAAAACCTCGTCCAAACCACAAAATGATCAGTGGAGCGACAGCAATAATCGGAACTGTCTGCAAAAAGATCGCATACGGGTAGCCACTGCTGCGAATAATCGTCGACTGCGAGAAGAGGCAGCCCACCAGCGTCCCCACCAGGACACTCAGCGAAAACCCCGCCACAGCCGACCCACCGGTCAGCAGGAAGGCTTTCGTCAACTCTTCCCGGCTCGAAAGGATCGCACTCAGCACGCGCCAGGGCCCCGGCAGAATGTAAGGCTTGATTCCCCAAAAGCGGACAGCCCCATCCCAGGCCATCAGCACAATCACAAAGAGCACCAATGGGGGAACGATCGTCCGCACGAAGTACGTTCCCCACTGCGAAGCCGTTGTGGAAACTCCACTTGCCGGTCCAGTCACCATGACATGACCTCCCGCAGTTCCCGACTCACCTGACCTGCGAACTGCGCGAACTCAGCCGATTCCCGCAATGCGGCAGTTCGTGGATGAGCAAATGGCACATCGATCACGCGGGCAATCGAACCGGGCTTCGACCGCATCACCAGCACACGATCGGCCATAAAGGCCGCTTCGGCCACATTATGTGTCACAAACACACAGGTCCACTTCTTCTGCCGGCTCAAAGCCTGCACTTCTTCATTCAGTTGCTGCCGCAGCACATCATCCAGGGCGGCAAAAGGCTCATCCATAAACAGAATGTGCGGATTCGTCACCAGTGCCCGGGCCAGCGAAACCCGCATGCGCATACCACCCGATAAACTCCGTGGCCGCTTGGTTGCGTCGGCTGTCGTCAGCCCGATCAGTGGCAGGCTTGCCTCGACGGCCTTCATCTGCTCGGCATAAGGCACTCCCTGCAGCTCAAGGGGCAGCCGAATGTTGTCTCGCACAGTCCGCCACGGCAGCAGCGTCGGATCTTGGAACACAAAGGCGAGGGGATGCTTGTATTTTCGGGCACTGGCAGGATCCAGACCATCGATCGTCACCTCACCACCCGTGTTGTGGATCAGTCCCGCCATGACACGCAAAAGCGTCGATTTCCCACAGCCCGAAGGGCCCAGCAGTGCGACAAATTCACCCCGCTTCACCTCGAGATTCACAGCCGCAAGAATCTCACTTCCTGTGGAAAATCGGAGACTCAAATCCCGCACTTCAATCAGTGGGCCAGAAGCTGCAATACCTATCGTCGCAACAATTTTCGCCACATCGATCGGTGGCGCCGTATGGCCGGCAGATGCTGCGGAGTCTGGCGTGATTGCCGACATCGGGATGCTGGAACTTCTTTGAATGATCTCCATCGATTTCCCGTCAAGATTCCCTGCCAGAGACCGAAGAAGTGATCAATAATTCCAGATCCGCCTCGTACTTCTCATTACGAAGAATACCCTCCACAGGGCAAATGGCCAGTCCTTGCCGGGAGAAACTCTTATTTCGTGGCATTTTTCAGGTGTTCAGGAAAGTCACGTTCGTAGCGTTTCAGCAGTCGCTGCACGTCGTTCGACCCGAGATAGATTTTTCCTCGAATTGACTGGCTTTCACCCGGTTGAAGACCACCAATGCGAAAATCACTGTGCAGGCAACGGGCCACACCCTGAAATAGTTCCTGATAAGGTTCAAACGCGACGGCAAACAGCAGCTTTTCATCATGGCTGAAGCAGCCAATCAACCCATGGCTGGGAACCAGCGGACTCAGTGGCCGAGGATTGACATCCTTTCGCGAGACACCCGGAGGACACCACACCTGCCCCGGCGTGTAACGTGCCTCTTTCGCCCAGGGCCGCATCTCCGAAAGCCGTGTCAATTTTCCATCGAGAAAGATGAAACATCGCGGCAGATAATCATCCAGATCACCTCCCTCATTCGCGAAACCAGTAAAATCTCCCAGGCGTATGCAAGGCTGAGCCCAGGTGGCCGCCGAAGCCACTTTGGTGGGATTTGTCGCCCTGATCTGAAACGACACTTCCCCATCACTCGCCACAATCTCGTGGTCCACCACCACACCGTCGTTCACCGTACATCGCAGACGCATCGTCTGGCGATCTTCACTCAGCGAGACGAGCTCCGTCTTGTGCCCGATCGTCGTCTCATGCCAGTCGGCTGTGGTTGAGCCTGGCCGACAATAAGCCTCCAGGTAGTTGATGCGAATCTCTCCTCGAGGCAACCGGGGAGACTGTATGATCAGCCAGTTTTTTTCGCGAGCCAGCGTCAGCGGGAATGGCAAGTCTTCTGCAGCGATGGCAATATCAGCTGGTAATAAACCGACAACGCAGAAGCTGACCGCCAACCATTTGAGGCCCAACGTGATACTTTGCATGGTTAACCTCTATCGAGTCGCGTTTCTGTCTGGTTTTTCACCTCAGCCAGTCACATGATCATGATGCGACATCATCGCCGAACACGCCCCGCTGCTGCCAGACAGTTATTCCATCAACTTGATCATTTCAAGCCATCCCGCAGCTTGTCGATTTGCTGAACGTTCCAACCCACTCTAAACTCTGCGGCCAGTCCCCGTGGTCAATCACTTGAAACGACCCACGGCTCAAAAAACACTGGACTCGCGCTTCCCGAACTTCGCAACGAACCCCACTTCATCCACTGGATCCAGAATGAACCTGCTTTCAGCAACCATTCTCCTGTTTCTCATTATGGATCCCATGGGGAATGTCCCTTTGTTTCTCTCGGTCCTCAAGCATGTTCCCCCCGAGCGACGCTTGCCCATAGTGATCCGTGAACTTTGCCTGGCACTGGGAGTCTTACTCCTCATGCTCTTCTTTGGCCGCTATCTGCTGATTGCACTCGATTTGCGACAGGAGTCGATCAGCATGGCGGGAGGCATTGTGCTGTTCCTCATCGGGATTAAAATGATCTTCCCGCCACGCGACGGCATTTTTGGTTCTTCGATTTCTGGCGAACCATTCATTGTTCCATTGGCCATCCCGAGCGTGGCTGGGCCGTCGATGCTGGCTGCCTTGCTGCTTCTGGTCAATCGCGAACCCGACCGAATAGGGACGTGGCTGATCGCACTGCTGATCGCGTGGGGCACATCCGCAGCCATCCTTTGTGCTTCGACCTGGCTCTACCGCTTCCTGGGTGAAAATGTCCTCACTGCACTTGAACGATTAATGGGCATGATTCTTGTCGCCATCTCCGTCCAGATGTTCATGGATGGCGTGCGAACTTCCATCACACCACCTGTCGAACATTCCGCTTCAAGCTCCATCCGTATGGATGCCGACCGCCCGTGAATTGCTTTTGCATGCATTCATTTCCAGGCCGCATCCCTGCACAAACTGGTACGCTTTCGATTAGCTTCAAACATGCTGCATGAGCAAAGATCAGCTGGGAACAATCGCGTTTCCAGCCATGATGAAACGCCACATCGACCACACACTGCTGGATGACTCGAAGATGCAACGACGAGACTTTCTCAAAAACGTGGCTGCATTTGGCACAGCCTGCGCTCTGGCTCGACCCGATCGAAACCTGACGGCTGGCGCCTGGGCAGCACCATCCAAAAATTCGCGTCCCAAAATCCTGCTGCGATCTTCGTGGCAGACGGTGAACATCGGCGACATTGCCCACACGCCTGGCGTCCTGCATCTCCTGGAACAGCATTATCCCGAAGCCGCAGTCGGCTTATGGCCCAGCAGTGTCAAAGATGGTGTCCACGAACTCCTCATGGCTCGCTTCCCGCAACTCAAGATCGTGCAGTCACGCGATGAAGTCTCCGCCGCACTCACCGAATACGATTTCCTGTTGCATGGCTCCGGGCCATCCATCGTCGGTGCGAAAGAAATCGACCGGTGGGTCAACGAAACTCAAAAGCCTTATGGCATCTTTGGAGTCACTTTAGGAACCTTCGACGAAGCTTCGCTTAAGCGGGTGAACAATGCCAGGTTCACATACTTCCGCGATCCGGTCTCTCTCGATCGAGCCCGCGCGAATGGGGCCACTTGCCCCATCATGGAATTCGGGCCGGATGGAGCCTTCGCTGTCGATCTGGCCAACCAGCCAGCCGCCGACGCGTTTCTAACCGCCCAGGAGCTCACTCCCGGCGAGTTCATCTGCTGTATCCCCAGGCTTCGCTATACCCCTTACTGGCTGATCAAGGATCAGCCCTTCGACGAGAAAAAACATGCCCGCAACGAAAGTATGGCCGAGCATGATCACGCCCCGCTGCGCGACGCCATCACTCAGGTTGTGCGTCAAACCATGGCAAAGGTTCTCCTCTGCCCCGAAGATCGTTCACAGATGAAGGTCGGCAAAGAACTGATCTTCGACAAACTTCCAGAAGATGTCCGCCCACGCGTCGTCTGGCGCGAGAACTACTGGCTCACCGATGAGGCCCTGAGTGTCTATCGGCAATCGCTGGGCTTGTTCGGTCTCGAAATGCACTCGCCGATCATGTGTATCGGCAATGGGATTCCTGCTCTTGTAGGCCGGTTTGAAGAACAAACCAGCAAAGGGACCATGTGGAATGCCATTGGTCTGCAGGACTGGCTCTTCGACTTCGATCAACCCACTCAGCTCGCAAGGCTGTCCGATACCGTCGTCTCTCTGGTCAAAGATCCGCTGGCTGCCAAAGACAAAGCCGCTCAAGCCCAGAAATTGGTCGCCGCCAAGCAAAAAGCGATGGTCGAACAACTCAAAACCACCGTCGCAACATCAACCTGATTCCTACTCTCTTTCTCCTTCTCCCGTTCCAACGGGAGAAGGCCGGGATGAGGGCGACCCAAACGTTATAGGTGATCAATACAAGGGGTGGCCCGGCCAACTTGCGGCCGGGTCGTCGTGCGAAGTACGACGACAAGAAGCCGCGCCATGCGTATGCCCTGCCAACACTTCACTCTCCAACTCACCACGCCCAAACCTTCTTCGCATTCCTTCGTGCTCTCTGTGCTCTTCGCGGTAAACCAATACCCTCTTCCGCATCACAGACCTACACATATCTCTGGCTCAGAAGCTCCGCAGCCGATTCATCGAGCAGATCCATCCGGCGAACTTCTTCAAACTTGCTCAAGATCGCTTCGGGTGTCAGTCGCTTTTTCGCAGCCCCTTGAAAGTCATAGCGAATCTGACCTCGCACCATCATGATTAACCGGTCCCCCAGAGTGGCCGCCTGTTGCATCGAGTGTGTCACCATCAAAGTGGTCAGCTTCTGTTTGCGGACGAGATTCTCCGTCAGTTGAATCACCTGATCAGCCGACTTGGGGTCCAGTGCTGCCGTATGTTCATCGAGCAGCAACAGATCAGGACGCTTCAAGCTCGCCATCAGCAAAGTCAACGATTGTCTCTGCCCTCCCGAAAGACTGCCAATCAGGTTCGTTAAGCGGTTCTCCATTCCCAGGCCCATCTCCCGCACTCGCTGCTGGAGTTCCTCAAGTTGCCGCCGCTTCAGGGCCCAGTTCAAGCCGCGAAACTCTCCGCGACGTGCCGAAAGGGCCAGGTTCTCGGCAATCGAAAGATGCGGTGCCGACCCCATA
>JAIXUU010000296.1 GCA_027483405.1 Planctomyces sp.
ACTGGTGACCGACATCTTCCCCGGCTACGACCATATCACCAGTTGCATCGGTGCGACTGCCGCTGCCTATCACGGCGCGAGCATGCTCTGCTATGTGACGCCCAAGGAGCACCTGGGCCTGCCCAAGAAGGACGACGTCAAGCAGGGTTGCATCGCCTATAAGATTGCGGCCCATGCGGCAGATGTGGCCCTCGGTATTCCTGGCACCCGCGATCGCGACGATGAACTGACGAAGGCCCGTGCGGCCCTCAACTGGGAGAAGCACTTCGAGCTCAGCTTCGACCCTGATACGGCGCGTGCCTATCACGACGAAGACCTCGATGTCGATACTGACTTCTGCGCGATGTGCGGCCACGACTGGTGCAGCGTCCGCATCTCGAAAGAGATCGTGGAGTTTGCTTCAGGCAAGGATGAGAACTATCAGTGGAACCGAGCCAAGGTTTCTGCTGCTCTCACTCCCGAGCAGCAGGAAATTCTCGAAAAGCGCGGTCACCTCTCCCCGCAGGAGATCCATCAACTCGCCAGCAAGACCAAAAAGGTCGTCGGCGCTAATAAAGACGCGAAAGCCGCCTGCCACAGCGATGTGGTCGACTCAGAAAGTGCTAAACAAATCCAGGTCGAACGCCTGAGTTCGGCAACGTGATTGGCATTAAATAGTTGGCTTTGATTGCCTGTCATCCAGCTGCTGTCCCGCCAGTAAAGAAGGTTGGACTTTTGTAGACGGCAAGTACGTCGGCGCGCACGAAAATGCGTTGTCGCCTTTTGGACACTACTTAATTTCAATTTCCAATGAGGTTTCCAACTCGATCGAAATCATGATCCGAGGCTGAGCGGACTGCTTGTACGAAGCAATGGCAAGCAACGATGAAAAAGAAACAATCAACAGACGTGAATACTCTGTTGTTGATGTATATCAATGGCGGTGATTCCGTAGGTTATGCTGTCGGAGGAGAAGACGAGCGACTAGCTCAGGCCTATGGAGAAAAATGGCGGAGACTGAAGGGACGAATCAAAAGATATCTTAACTTTTACCCTAAAAAGGATCATGACATTTCAGAGTTCATCGAGGTTGATGAAAAATTTTATCATCAAATTCGTGAGCGATTTCCTGAGCTCTCAGAAACCGCGGCAAGGGCACTGTGGAATCGCATGGCCTTTTTTTTCAGATGAAGTCGAGTAGTACAGGTTGCCCGTCTTCGGGCTACCTGTGTGCCAAAGGGCACAAGAGGTTCTGGCTTCCTTGAACCGCCTCGCCATCGAAACCTCTTGTGGCTGCGCCACCCCGGTAGAAATCGGAATTTCCTGCGGAGTATGCTGCCCGACAACATACGCTGACAGCACAGTGTGGAGTCACAGAACAGCAACGTCGATCTCCACCACGCCTGATCGCTCCTTTCTTGAATAATTTTTGTGCGATCGATTCCGTCGGCACAATCACTTCGGAAGCGTCGATGGCTGTGCCGATAACAGAAGTGCGAGGGAACGCCTGCAGAATTGGAGAATTTACAATGTCAGCGTCAAAACGATGGGGAATTGGGGCTGTTGCCGTTTTGTTGGTCGCGGGGGCGTGGCTGACAGCGGGTGCCCAACAGCGGGCAGTTCCAGATTCACGGCGCGATGACAAACTGTCGGCGCTGATGCTCGCGAAACTCGCCAGTTCGCAAAGAGTGGTTAGCGGGCTGGTCTCGGAAGATTTTGCAGAGATCCGTCGTGGAGCGGAAGAGTTGAATCGCATCTGCGAAGCGACGGAATGGGCCGGTCACAGCGACCAGATTTATTCACATCATCGAACAGAGTTGAAAAGACAATCCCAGAAACTCATCAAGCTGGCCGATGATCGCAATTTGGACGGTGCTGCATTTACCTATATGCAATCTCTGACGATGTGCATCAGTTGTCATCAGTACTGTCGTGATGTTCTGAAAATCGCCGACGATACAGATTCCATAGATAGAGTCGTGCCTATCCCAATTACCGAAGAAGAGCCGCAGCGACTCGATAAGCGATCAATTCCGCGCTGATGCCTTGTGGCCGTGATCGGGCACCCGTTGAATCCACACGCATCAAGCATTGCCAGAATGTTGTTGCGTGCAGGCGTTGGGAGGGGTAGAACCAGTAGGATCTGAGTGAGACAGGGCGGCTTGACTCATTCTTCCCCGTACATCCTGCCGGATTTCTGCATTGGCTTTGCTGGTAACTCAACACCGGTGGAGTTACCAGCCTTGATAGGCCTGTCTGGAGTTGTCGCATGCGATTTGCTCTCTCATGGCGACTGCTTAACTCGACATTTCTGGTTACTGTGGTCTGTGTATTCCTCTCGCAGCACAGCCTGGGAGAAGATGCGAAAGAGCAGGCAGTCAAACTCTTTCGCGAGACAGTCGCACCGGCGCTGGCGGCCAAGTGTGTGGGCTGTCATCGGGCCGACAACCTCAAAGGGCAGTTCGACATCACGACAGCCCAGAATCTTCTCAAGGGGGGAGAGAGTGGAGTGGCACTCGTTCCAGGCCAGCCTCTGGAAAGCCCGCTCTATCTCAGAACTATCCCGCACCAAGGCGAAAAGCCCGAGATGCCCGAGAAGGGAGAGGCTCTCACCGAACGGGAAGCTGAGTCACTCAAGCAATGGATCAGTCTGGGAGCTCCTTGGCCAGAGGGATTTGTGCTCAAGGAGAAATCCAAGGCCGATGCCAGCTTCTGGTCGTTTCAACCGTTGGCCCAGGTTGTTCCCCCTGATGTCACATCGGGGCCTGAAGCGTGGCGCACTCATCCCATCGACCGCTTTCTACTGCAGGAAATGCAGAGCAAAGGTTTATCACCCAATCCTCCCGCCACTCCGCACGAATTTATTCGCCGGATCACTTTCGACTTAACTGGCTTGCCGCCGACACCGGAAGAAATTGAGCAGTTTGTCCAGGCCTGTCCCAATGGCCTGCATGATGCCGCCATCGAACAGTTGATTGACCGTCTTCTGGCCAGCCCACGGTACGGTGAACAATGGGGGCGACACTGGCTCGATGTGATCCGTTTCGGCGAAAGCCGTGGTTACGAACGTAATGAAATCATCACCAACCTGTGGCCGTTCCGCGACTACATCATCCGCAGTTTCAATGAGGACAAACCGTTCGACCGCCTGATTCACGAGCATCTGGCGGGTGATGCCATTGGCAAAGATCAGCCGGAGATCGAAGTCGGCTCGGCCTTTCTGGTGGCGGGGCCCTACGACGATGTGGGAAATCAGGATGCTGTCGCAGCCGCCCAGATTCGCGCTGACCAGATGGATGAGATGATCCGCGCGACGGGTGAAGCATTCTTAGGGTTATCGATTGGCTGTGCCCGTTGCCACGACCACAAGTTTGACCCGATTCTTGCCCGCGACTACTACGCCTTCTACGCCACCTTTGCAGGGACAGTCCATGGGCCGCGGGAAGTCGCTACACCCGAGGCTCGTCAGGCTCGCGCAGCCGCTCTTGAGCCTCTGCAGAAGCTCAGGCAGCCGAAACAGAATGAGAAGGCCGAAATCGAGAAGCGATTGGCGGAACTCAAGAAAACAAAGACCGAATCCTCTTCCGAAAACTCCGCGGACGATTCCATCACGAAGCTGCAGGATCGTCTGGGTGTATTGAAAGGTGAAATTGCGGAACTTGATACTCAAATTGCAAAAATTCCCGCACTCCCTGTCTGGTGGGTGGGAAACCATCGATCGGCACCCGGCCCGTTTCATGTTTTTGTGGGAGGTAACCCCCAGCAGCGCAGTGAGATCGTATTGCCCTCCGGGCTCGATGTCTTCAACGCACTTCCGTCGAAGTATGAGGTGGCAGATCTGGCTCAGGAATCTACCCGTCGAGTCGCTTTGGCCAATTGGCTGACGGCATCCGACCAGCCACTGGTGCCACGCGTGCTCGCAAATCGCATCTGGCAATATCACTTTGGTACGGGGATTGTCGACACGCCCAGTGACTTCGGATATCTCGGAGGCCGGCCGACGCACCCTGCTCTTCTGGATTGGCTCGCGAAAGAACTGGTCAAAAATGGCTGGAAGATCAAACCGATTCACAAGCTGATTCTGACTTCTCAGGCTTACAGGCAATCGTCGGACTGGCGGGAGGATCAAGGAAAGCGTGACGCCGCCAGTCGTCTCTTGTGGCGATTTCCTCCCAGGCGACTGAGTGCTGAAGAAATCCGCGATTCCATGCTCAATGCCGCTGGAGTGCTTAACCTGTCGATGGGTGGGCCCGGGTTTCGCCTGTATGAGTATCAGCAGGATAACGTGGCGACTTATGTTCCTAAAGATATTCATGGCCCGGAGACTTACCGCAGGACGGTTTACCACCACACAGCGCGTGCCTCGCGTGTCGATGTCTTGACGGATTTTGATTGCCCCGATCCGGCCCTCGCTGAACCTCGGAGGGCTTCGACGACCACTCCGCTCCAGGCTTTGACGATGATGAACCATCAGTTCTCCATCGATATGGCCACAAAGTTCGCCGACAGACTGGAGCAGGTCAACTCAGATATGTCAGTTCGCATTCAAGTGGCGTATCGTCTGGCGTATGGTCGTCCACCCACCGATCGGGAGATCTCTCAAGCGGCGAAGGTGATTCAGCAGGTTGGTCTGAAGGCGTTTTGCCATGCGCTGCTCAATTCCAACGAGTTTATCTTTATCCGCTGATTCTGAAGTATTGGTTTTCCCTTTTGGTCAAATCCTTGCACAGAAACTTATGCGAGAGAAATCCAGCATGACGACTCGAAGAGGTTTTCTCGAAACGATCTGTGGCTCACTCAGTGGCTTGGGAATATCACATCTGTTGATGCGGGATGGTCTTCTCGCGAACGCCTCAGAAGCCTCCGAGACCTCAGGTTCAACATGGGTTCCCGGCATCGGGCAGACTCACTTTCCTGCCAAAGCCAAACGTGTGCTGCAAATCTATTGCCCGGGAGCGGCCTCACACGTCGATCTCTGGGATTACAAGCCCGAACTTTTTGCAAGATCTGGTCAGGCACTTCCCGGTGAAGAGAATATGGTTTCCTTTCAGGGAAAGAATGGAAATCTCATGGCTCCACCGTGGGAGTTTGTGCCTTGTGGACAAACGGGAAAACGGATCTCGTCGCTGTTGCCCCACATGGCGAGCCACGTGGACGACATCGCTTTCATTCACTCCATGAAGGCCAAGACGAATACTCATGGCCCTGGCTGCGTACTCATGAACACTGGCCATGTTCAGGAAGGCTTTCCGAGTGCCGGTGCCTGGCTCAGTTATGCACTGGGAAGTGAGAATGACAACCTGCCGACATTTGTGGCGCTTCCTGATCTGCGTGGAGAGCCACCCAATGGAAAGGCCAACTGGAGCAATGGATTTCTACCGGCAAAGCACCAGGCCGTGGTGATGGCGGCTCATCTGGACATTCGCAACTTGAAGAGACCAGCTTCAATGAATGCCGATGAAGAGGCCGCTACGCGAGAGTATCTCAAACAACTGAATGAACAACATCTGGAAAGAAACTCATCTGAAACAGTGCTCGCTGCACGAATTGCAGCGTATGAACTGGCCGCGCGGATGCAGATTTCGGCTCCCGAGGTGTCCGATCTGGCTTCCGAGTCGCTGCAGACGCATGAGGCGTATGGCACCACCAGTGAAAACAAGCTCCTGGCTGCCTACGCCAAAAACTGTCTGCTCTCTCGCCGCCTCCTCGAACGCGGCGTCAGGTTTGTCAATCTTTACTGTGCATCGCGTGCGAGTGGTGTTGACGGCTTGCTCAACTGGGATGCCCACAAGACGCTCAAGGCCGATTACGAACGCCACGCTCCGGTTTTTGATCAACCCACAGCAGCTTTACTGACAGATTTGAAGCAGCGAGGGCTGCTTGAAGACACACTCGTTCTCTGGACCACCGAATTTGGCCGCATGCCGACGCATCAGGCCAATACGACTGGTCGTGACCACAACCCCGACGCGTTCACTGTCTGGATGATGGGGGCAGGTGTCAAAGGTGGAACGGTGTACGGTGCAACTGACGATTTCGGTCGCCGCTCTGTGACGAACCCGACCAATGTCTGGGAGTTCTATGCAACCGTTCTGCACTTAATGGGTTTCGATTACCAGCGGCTGAGCTGGTACCACAATGGTTTCGACCGCAAGATCACTGATGTTCACGGTCGTATCATTCGGGACGTGATGTTGTGATCGTCCTGGAACTGGCGAAGAGCTGCGTGTCATCCGTCTCAATCTGACTTGCTCTGTTGTGCCATCAACAGCCATTCGGGAATCTTCCGGCTCAACTGGCTGTTGGGAACGACCTGAGCGAACCCTGCCTCACGAGCGGCATTGAGCAGGTCCACTGCAACATGTGAGCCAAAAGCGACTGCCGAAATGGATCGCATCTGGCACCAGGCGACAATCTCGTTGAGTGGTAACGGCATCATCGCGAGGTCAACTATGCAGATGCCGAATGGAATCGTTTCGCCGGGGCTTGTCGTTGTACTATTTGCCCCGGAATTTCCAACAGCCAGAGCATTTCCGGCAAAGAGATCGGTATGGAATCGCGAAACCTGTTTGACCACCAATCCCGCCTGCCGGGCTGCCGCATGAATGCCCGATGCCAGCATCAGATCCTTGCAGATCAACAGAATACCTGGCGATTTTTCTGCAGGAGTTTGCGAGGAATCGGCAGGCATGGTCTGACCAATGAGTTCCAGATAGAAACCGGCGATCGTTCAATTAAGAACTCGTTGTTTAAAGCGGTGTGCGGTGAAAATGGACATGCTTCCACGCACCATTCAGCTTTTGCCAGACGCGTGTTTCCATCGCTCCGACGGTGATTGGGCTACCAGCACCGTCGAGTTTCTGCACCAGTCGCGTGTAACAGACGACAGCACTCTCGCCCATCACGCGGACATGAGGCGAAGCCATTGTCGATTGTTTTGCCGGTTTGGTTGGTGAGCCAGGAAGCTGGAAGTAGAAGTGATGGAATGGCAGACCTTCGACGAGATGCCCCAATGCTTCAGGCTCAAAACAGGTGATCGAAGGGTCGCAAAGTTTGGCGTAAGCTTCCCAGTCACCGCGATCAATGGTGGCCAGAAGTTGCTGACTTAAGGCAAGGACTTCGGCAGATGCTGAATCAGTGGTCATGCAATGTCATTTCAAGAAAAGATTTTTTTGGCAAACAGCATTCAGTCGGACTTGTTCAGACCATAAACCTTCGAAGTGCGACACCAGTTGTTTCAACTCCAGGCGATGGTCACTGGAAGTCAGAGTTGATTCGTGATTTCTGAGTGATCCACACTCCTCAGGAGTTTTGATATTGTCGAAAGTCCAATCGATTTCGCTACCCTAAGCCCTGCAAAAATCGAGAGAGGTCATTGTCCTCCTCTTGTGTCGCAGGATCAGGATGGGCAGGAGCCTGTTCGCTATCGATCGCTGAGACTGGTAAGGGGGGATCTTCCACTGCTTCCAGCTTAAGGCGCGAGAGATTTCCTTCGGAATCGGTCGTTGGCGTAACCCTCTCAATGGCAGGTGGCTCATCAATCGAGGGAACCACAGGTAATGCATCAGGAATCACAGGGAGAGCAGGTTGTGATTTGTCAACCGGGGATTCTTGCGCAGAGAGATCATCAGCGGTGGTGAGTGGGAAAGCTTCGAATGTAACGTTCGATTCCTGGTCTGGGGCCACCGGATCAGGGGCCACTTGATGAGCGACCACCGGGTTTTGAATAGGATCTGGCTGAGCGGATACCGCTTGGACTGGAATGGCCTGCGTCGTCGATTCGCCAGTGGCCTCTTTGCGTCCTCCCAGAATCGTCGAACTCAATGAATTCAATGCACCTGCCAGCAGGCTTCCCAGAGGAGGAATTCTTGGGGTTGTGTTGGCACTATTCATCTTCAGTTGAAACTGAGCAGGTCCAATCGTGATTTCGTCGCCAGCAGAGAGTTCCACCCGCTCGTGAGGGGCAATCAGTACACCATTCACAATGGTGCCGTTGGAGCTTCCTAGATCTTCGATATAAACGCGGTCGTTCTCAATCAGAACCCGGCAATGGCGACGACTGATTTGCGAGGAAGCAATTCGCAGCTCGCACTCAGGTGCCCGGCCAATGCTTGTTTCCGGGCGCAGGCGGATCTGCTGAATATTGGCAGTTCGGTGAAGTAACTGTAGCGATGCCTGCATGACAACCCGAATACACCTACGGTGAAACTGGCATCCATGCCGACTCAACAATTGCTCAAGTATACTGATGAATCACTACAGAGCGAAAGTGTCTACCCATTGGATCAATTCAATTGCGAATTCCCGGGATCCGCAGCAAGTAACTTTTGTGGGTCATAAGCCATGGGATGTGTCAATTGCATCTCGCCCCCAATGGAACAGCCTCGCGAGGTCAAAAGACCAGAGCGAGGCTGTTCTAAAATTTTTGGTTTGATTTTTCAGAAGCAGACGCAACTGAAAATCCGCTAGTCAAACAATTTCAATCAGGCGGCGGCCGGCTCATCGAGTGGTCGCAAACGATGTTCGCCACGCACAACTTCTGGAGTCAGCACATACTTTTTGCCTGCTTCCATGTCAGGCAACTCGTACATGACTTCGAACATGGATTCTTCGACAACAGAACGAAGGCCGCGGGCTCCCGTATCTTTAGCCTTGGCGATACGAGCAATCTCCAGTAGGGCCTCCGAGGTCACTTCCAGTTCAGCGTTTTCCATCTGGAAGAACTTCTGATACTGCTTCACGAGAGAGTTTTTAGGTTCCGAAAGAATTCTGACCAGATCCTGCTCGTCCAGTGGCGACAACGCACTCACGACGGGGAGTCGACCCACGAGTTCCGGGATCATGCCGAACTCGATGACATCATCGGTGCAGGCATGGGCCAGCAACTTACCAGAGCGGGTCTTTTGATCATCCACGCTGCTGCCACCAAAGCCAATCGTCTTTTTGCCCAGACGTTTGGCGATGATATCTTCCAGACCCACGAACGTTCCGCCGCAGATGAACAGAATGTTCGAAGTATCAATCTGGATGTACTGCTGCTCGGGATGCTTGCGGCCGCCTTGCGGTGGAACGTTAGCCACAGTTCCTTCGAGCATCTTTAATAAAGCCTGCTGCACACCCTCGCCAGAGACATCACGAGTGATGGAAACGTTCTGACTTGTCTTGCCGATCTTGTCGATTTCGTCGATGAAAACAATGCCCCGCTGAGCCGCTTCGATATCAAAATCGGCGGCATGCAGGAGTTTCAACAGCAGGTTTTCGACGTCTTCACCGACATATCCAGCTTCGGTCAAGGTGGTCGCGTCACCAATCGCGAATGGGACTTGCAACAGGCGGGCCAATGTCTTGGCAAGCAGCGTTTTTCCCGAACCTGTCGGACCAATGAGAAGGATGTTCGACTTCTCAATTTCAATATCGTTGTCAGCGTCAGCGGCGGCGGTCAGTCGCTTGTAGTGATTGTACACAGCCACTGAAAGCAGTCGTTTCGTACGATCCTGCCCGATGACATACTCATCGAGATGCGTCGTGATTTCCCGAGGTGTCGGGATGCGGTTAAAGAGCTTGGTCGGCCCTCCACGCCGCTTCTTCTCCTGGTCGAGAATCGATTGGCAAAGTTCAATACATTGCCCGCAGATATAGACCTCGTCCGGTCCTTCAACCAGCGGGCCAACTTCGCGGTAACTATTGCGGCAGAAGGAACAATTGGCGTTCTTTTTGCCAGTGGCACCACGTTTACCTGCGGACATGAAATCGCGACCTGAGGGCATCCGTTTTCCTTCAACTCTGCCGGTGTTTATCCGTTGTTCGATAAGCCATGCCGCAACGGGGCGATCCTTGCGCCGTCGAACAGATTGATATTGCAGAGTTCCACCATGAACTCCAATGCCAAATGAGCCGTGAGACTCGAATGGCTGTTTCCTCCTTGAGAATCATTCTGGCGGTCACTGCCCCGAAAGAGCAGTATCTCGCCAAAGTCTCTCACCAACCCGTCATCTTGACTGTCATTGCAGATGTCCTTCATCGAGGCGTCAAGTGAGTACTGGACAAGAGGAACGCACTTGCCTGTACTCGATCAACGATCTCTGAGCTGAGGTGACATCGTTTCTGCTAGGTATTCTGTTGCTCTGCCGCAGGTGGCTGATCAACAGAATCATCGGTTGCCTGGCCTCCCGAATCATCTGCAGTAACGGCCGGTCGCTTTTGAAAAGGGCCACCGATCGATTCTGCAACTGATACGCCAAGCTTCCGCTTCAACAATCGGTATTCATCCTCGGATAACTCACCCTCGCGGGTCATTTCGTGAAGTTGTAAAAGCAATTGCCGTTCAGCGTCCGCAGGATCGTCATCGTCGCGAAACCATGCCTTGAGCCGAAAAATCCCCCAAATCAGCACGAACACTATGAATGTTATCCCCAGCAATTCCCAGAAGCCGGGAAGCCTGTTTGTAAAATCAGCCCACGTTTTGGGAATTGCTGCCAGCATCAATCACATCATCCCGTGCATTTCTTGACTCTCCCAGGTTACGAATCTGATTATCCTCTTTGGCTTTGTGAGCGGCAAGCGGGCTATGTCTGTTTTCTTAGCAGGTTCCATGCCACACCTTTGGAAAGAGTTGCCATATCGTACCTCACGAGGCGTGCGGCAGAAACTGCCGATTTCCCGTGGAAAGTGGGCTCAAGCTTCGATTTATGCTCTGATTGGCGCCAACTGTGGTTTGTCAGTTTTACAATGACATTTTGCATTCAGAGGTGCGGCGGAAGTCTCGAATTCAAATTCCGTAACTCGTCGCTCACAGGCGCCGTCCTGCAATTTGTTCACCAATGGTTTGATGCGACTTGAAGTCTGTTTTGACGAGTGCCTGATGATCAGCGATTGCGGCGGATGAGTTGACGAAAGCTGGTAAAGTCGAGTGTATTCGCGACATCGGCTTTCGTAAGCCCTGCCCTGCGGGCCTGATGCACACCGTACTCGAGTAGCTGAAATCCATGGATGTGGTGCGAATCCGAATTGATGACAATCGGAATTCCCAATTCTTTGGCACGGGCTGACTGGATATCGTTGAGATCAAGCCGAGCCGGATTGGCGTTGATCTCCAACATGACACCGTAATCTTGCGCAGCCTTCAAGAATGTGTGGTAATTGATCTCTGCCGGTGCCCGTGATCCGATTAGCCGTCCTGAAGGATGGCCAATACAATCGACATGAGGATTCTGAATCGCTGCCAGCAGTCGCTTTTCGATCATTTCTGCCGGTTGCCGTAAGCCATAATGCAAGACAGCAATCACCCAGTCGGCTTCCGCCAGAACTTCATCTGGTAGATCGAGAGTGGCATCTTCAAGGATGTCACACTCGATACCACAAAGAACCTCGATTCCTTTGGTTTTCTGGCGGATGGTATCAATTCTTCGCCAATGTTCCCGCAAGCGGACAGAATCCAGTCCATTGGCCATGGCCACTCGCTTGGAGTGATCGGTGATCGCGATGTACTTAAGGCCTGCTGCCCGGGCACCTTCGATCATTTCCTCGATCGAGCCTGCACCATCGGTGGCTGTCGTGTGCATGTGCAGGTCTCCCTGCAGATCGCCAGGCTGAATCAGATCAATCGGGGCCTGCAAGTGAAATTCACCCCGGTTTTCCCGCAGCTCCGGGGGAATCCACGGAAGTTCAAGAGTCTTGTAGATGCTCTCTTCGTCGGTACCAGCGACCATCTCTTCACCACGGAAAAGGCCGTATTCGTTCAGCTTCAGGCCCTTCTCCTGGGCCAGCCGCCGCATGACAACGTTATGTTCCTTAGATCCGGTAAAGTATTGCCATGCGGCTCCAAAAGACTCGGGTGGGACAACACGCAAGTCGAGGTCGATGCCACTTTTCAAACGAACATGCTGTTTCGTTTCGCCTCTGGCGACCACCTGGGAAACGAGTGGATGTTGGGACAATTCATCCATAGCTGCCGTTGAATCGGCGGCAATCGCCAGCAAGTCGAGGTCGCCGCACGTTTCTTTCCAGCGTCGTGCACTCCCTGCAATTTCGACACGTTCAACGCCAGCGACTTTTCGTAACGATTGTGCGATCTGTTCTGCAGCTTCTCGCGCGACGGAAATTAATACACGCCGACCCGCTTCTGCAGCCAGCGAAATGCCCTCCAATATCGATTGTTCTGTCTTTTTGCCAAAGCCCTTTAACTCAGCGACTCGACCGGCAGTTGCTGCGGCTTGCAGGTCGTCAAGCGTGTTGACCTGCAGTTCTTTCCAGAGTGCAGCGACCTTTTTCGGCCCCAACCCAGGAATTTTGAGCATCTGCACAACACCTGGAGGAACCTGCGACCTGACCTCATCAAGTTGGTCAAGTTGCCCAGTGGTTGCGAGGCTGGAAATCTTCTGTGCGAGATCTTTTCCAATCCCTTCCAGTTCCAGTAGTGCATGGGGAGACTGGTCCAGCAGCAACGTGACTTCATCCGGCAAGCTCTCAATCGTACGAGCTGCATTTCGATAAGCCCGCACTCGGAAAGCATTCTCGCCCAGAAGCTCAAGCAGGTCGGCAAGTTCCGTCAGTGCAGCAGCAATTTGCGAATTACTCAAGTTTTTTGTCCTGAAGAAGTCGAGCAGCTAGAGTTGTCAGTTGAAACCACTCGTGTTTGAGGGATCGATAACCCGGTGGTCGAGCTGGAAATTCTCGTGAATCGGCAAGAGTTACTTAACCGACAAAATTCACTGAGAATTGAGTGAATTCCCACTGGCTGGTCAAGTTCGAGAGCGAAAAGCGGCTCTCGGTGCCAGTAACGCCTCCCAGTACCCACGGAGAATGGTAGACGTTGAAGTACGTTTCAGCCTTACGGCATGGATCATCAGCCAGAACGAGATGATTCCTCACATGTGCTCAACGGAACCTTCTGCAATTCCTGCAGAGAGGCGAGGTCATTGGCGTCGGATATCTGACTCAGAGAATTCGCCAGATTGGCGGAGCCACATGACTGTGGTCGCTTTATACTGCCAGAGCTTCCTTCGGATTGGTTCACGCAACAGGCTCGTCCTGCAATTCCCACATCGACACTTTGCCATGGTGGGCTGCATAGAGCCTTTGCGAGGCTTCATCGACAATCAATCCATGCAGGTGCTGATGGGCTTTCACCTGGACATCAATCTTGTTTGTGGCCAGATCGTAGACAGTGATAAAGCCATTGTTATCGCCACCGGCTGTGATCAACTGGCTGTCATCATTCGAAAAATGCAGCTGCTCGACCAGACCTTTCATGGCCGTATCAGATAACTGCACCAGGGATTTGGCCTGCCGCCAGTCGAAAATCTCAACTCGTGCCGGGCCGTCCAGATGATCAACATTGCCGATTGCCCCAATCCCACCCACAGCTAAGGTGCTGCCGTTCTGAGAAAACGCGAGGCTGCGAATTCCACCAATCGAATGTCGCCTCGCTTTGGGATCCCACGTGTACATCCCGGGGGATTCCAATTCACCAAGCTTTCGCCCTGTCTGCGTCTCCCAGATGGCGATGTGGCCAACCTTGTCTCCCGTGGCGAGTTGTTCACCACTGGCAGAAAACGCGACGGCATAGAGCATCGAAGGGTAATGGTGCGGCGTGACCGGTTGGTGATCATCCAGCACGAACTTCAACTCGCCGGTGATAGCATTCCAGAGCTTGCAATGCATGTCATCGGCGACGGTGGCGATCGTTGTGCCATCCGGGCTGACAGCAATTCGTCGTATCCACTTTTCGTGAGCGACAACCTCTCGCAATACCGTTCGCTCAAGGGGATCCCACCAGATCATCTTGCGGTCGTAACCGACAGAAACAATCCCACCCTTTGTCCATACGACACCGGTGACATAACTCGAATGGCCCGATTCAAAATGGCGCGATCTTGTTTTCTCAGATGTCGAACTCTTAGAGGAAAAGTCGAACTCGACCAGTTGCCCAGCCGAATTTCCGACCACGATGATCCTCTGGTCATCCGCCATAGAGACCGCACTCCGTGTGATCGACAGGTTGATCTCTGGAGTACTGATTTCAGACAGTGGTTTGAGTTGAGTGATGCGGCCCATGATGATCTCGATGGTCTGAGTGCAGGCTAAAGGAGAATGTCCCGAATGGGTTTGCCACCAAAATCGGTGATCGGTACTGGCCTTGCGCCGACATGGAATTCTTTGCGATAATCGATGCCGATCGCGTGGAAAATCGTGGCAAACAGATCGGCAGCGTTGACCTCTCCATCGATCACTTTCAGACCGTCAGCGTCGGTTTTTCCATAGACCGAACCACCACGAATGCCCGCCCCATGGAGCGAAGCGCTCCAGGCACTCGCAAAGTGATCTCGACCCAGACTCGAATTGATCTGTGGAGTACGCCCGAACTCACCAAACGTGGCAATGAGGGTATGTTCCAGGAGACCACGTTCTTCCAGATCGTCGATTAAGGTCGCGAGGACATGATCAAGTTCCGTGACCAGTTCGAGGTGAGTTTCAAAATTCTGACCATGACTGTCCCACCAGGCTCGTGCGACCTTTACGAAAGGAACACCAGCCTCGACCAGCCGGCGGGCAATCAGGCATTGTTCGCCAAACTGTGTCGGGCCATATCGAGCACGGACATCCATGGGCTCCAGTTCAATGTTAAACAGATTGGCACTGGACATGATCCCGCGCACCCGCTGATAAGCACTGTTATGGCTATCAACCGAAAGGTCGGGACGTCCTTCCCGGAATCGATTGGCAAGAAAAGATCTCAAGTCACTTCGGGCCGAGTGATCCAGTTCGGAAAGACTTTCGAGTCTCGAGGTGTTCTCAGGAATCATCTGCTCTGTCAGGAACATGGGAGCATATCTGCCGCCGAGAAAGCCCGAGCCGCCCTGCCTTCGTCCTTCGGTTGAAGAATACATCGAGACATAATCCGGTACCTGGCTGTCGGCACGCCCCAGTTCATGGGCGATCATGGCTCCCAGATCAGGACAGGGAATTCCCTGATCGACAGCCCGGCCTGTCTCCATAATTTTGGCCGCACCGCCGTGATCGGCATTCTTGGTATTCAGCGAGCGAATGATCGCTGAATGGTGCATCCGCTGCGACATTTTCGGCAGCAATTCGGAAATGCTCACACCGGCGACATTCGTCTGAATGGCGGCAAATGGCCCACCCGTTGCC
Organism: Planctomyces sp.; assembly: GCA_027483405.1. Taxonomy (GTDB): domain Bacteria; phylum Planctomycetota; class Planctomycetia; order Planctomycetales; family Planctomycetaceae; genus Planctopirus. The sequence goes on from JAIXUU010000296.1 coordinate 15,130, forward strand.
CGACCAGGTTTGGGATCCCAGGTTTCTAACTGACTGGCACCGCCAGCGAGCCAGATCAGAATCACATGCTTTTGCTGCCTTTTGAGTTCATTGGCGAATACAGGATTCTGCAAGATATCGAGTTGATGCATGCTCGCTGCGAACGCAGTCCCAGCCAGCGAAGCCTTCAAGAATCCTCTGCGGCTGGTGCCGTCTCGTAATTGGCTGGCATTCTCAATTCCCCGAAGCCCGTTATGGGGAGGAATACGTGTGGGCCATTGATCCTGCGAGAAGAGTGACATGATCTTCCGTCCTCTCCGGAAAACAAAGGAATTTCAGCCTGGGATGGCCCGATCAATCAGTACCACCTTCGCTGGAATTGAAAATCCGGTTGTTTGCCGTCTGTTCGTCGTGGTGTCGATTCAATAGTTAAAGCGGAATTCGGGGCTGGTGATCATGGCCCAGAGCATTTGCTGAAATGCCTCTGGGAGACGTTCATTTCGCTCCAGCAGGTAGTTTCGAAACATCGAAACTTCGTCTTCTTCTGCTCTTCTTGTAAAAACGATTTCAAAGCTGGTCTGGATCAGAGAATCCATGCTTCTCGCATGCAAATCCTCTTGAGTTTGCTGTGCTTTCCACTGGTTGGAGAGAAAATTGACCAGCCGCTCATCCGAGGATTTCAGGTAGTTGTTCTGGATCTGTGCCGCATTATTGAATAGCAGGGCTTCCGTCACACTAATCTGGAAGTTCTCACCCGGATATTCGAGCAATCTGGCGGTGCCTGAAGCCTTCTTTTCCAATTCTGTACGAAAAGATTTCCATGTGTTTGGATCAACGCCCTGCTCATGGAAATCACTTGAAGGAATCTTTTCCGGGTTCATGGTGGCGATGATTAAAGAGACCGTCAGTTGTTGAGGAGTCAGCGGCTTAATGGCTGCAACGGCAAACTGATCTGCGGGAGGGGCCGGCGTGTCGTACACCCATTGAGATGATCGCGCATAGGCATCGCTCAGGACGATTCCTCGAATGAGCCGACTCAAATCAAAACCATGGTCGATAAAATCTCTTTCGAGCCAGTCGAGCAGGACGGGATGATTCGATGGATTCCCGGAATGCATCTGATCGACGGGATGAACCAATCCCCGTCCCATGAGTCGAGCCCATGTGCGATTAATAATCGAACGGGCCATAAAGGTTCGATTCGCAGGATCTAATGCCAACTTGACGAACTCTTTGCGTGGGCTGAATTCGAGCTCGGCAGGTGGTGCCAAGCCTTCCTTCTCACGCTGGTTCCGAACCATTTCAGCGTCGGCTTTTTTCTGTTCGTCCGTCCGTTTGTCTTCAGGCGCCGTGACTGTCGCTCCTGTGAGGAACATCAGTCTGGCTGCTTTTTCGACTCCCGATGTCGTCTTGAAGTTCAGCTCGGTGGGTGGTCTCTCTGCCAGACGACCAGCACGTGTCTGATAGGTTTGTGCCAGAAAAGCCTGCAGGCCAAAGTAATGATCCTGCTTCCAGTCTTCGACCAGCGGGTGGTCATGGCATTTCGCGCAGTTGATGCTGACACCCAGCAATAGCGAACTTGTGTCGTTCGTTAAATCATCCAGGTCGTTGAGGCGTGACTTGAGAAAATGTGCCGCTCCGCGCTGTGCCTCGATATTCTGATCCGGTGCTAGAAGTTCACGGAAGGTCTCATCCCAAGGCTGGTTCTCTTCGCAAGCTTTCAGGAGGTAATCTTTCCATTCTTGCGGACTGTTTCCACCCGCAGAAAGCATTGCGTCCAGCTCATTGCGAAGATGAATCGCGTAATCGGCGGCTGACATCAAACGATCAACGAGTCGTAACTGACGTTCGGAAGCCGAATCCTGTTCGTAGGCACGGATTTCTGCCGAAGTCGGGATTCGTCCCGCAAGATCCAGTGTTGTTCGGCGCAGCAGAGAACGATCATCTGTCCGACGAGCCGGCACAATCCCGGCTCGATCATGAGATTCTTGCAGCAGGCGATCAATCGCGGTGGAAATGCTCAAATCCGGAGATGGAATTTCTGCCGCTTGAACAACACAACTCCAGACCAGTATGGGGGCCATTGCAGCCGCAATCGCAAAAATTCTGGTTGGGTTCATGGTGGGCCTCAACAGATCTTGAGGAAGTTCGGGCGGAATAATCTGGCAGAGTTGGCAGAGATTCCGTCACATTAACGCTTGCTTATATGATCGGCAAGCAAGATCCTGATGATCGATCACAACTTGGCACTGAAAGGATTCCTCAAAACTTTTTCTTAGGACATTAAGCTCGCGGAATACTGAATTTTAGGTTGATGGAATCGCACTGGGGCTCTGAATTCGATTTCTAAAGGTCGATTCATTCACTTTTTGCAAAAACCTTTGTTCCTGACCTTAGCTTGCAGACTTTGTCGAATAAGCCGGTTATGACGATTTAATGAAAAATCACTCCATCGCAAAGATCATTCTGGGTGAGTGTCTTAACTCTTACTGTGAATCCAAAGGAAACCACTATGCTTTCTCGGAGATCGATGCTGGGAGTCACTGCCCTGGGTGTTGCAGGAACTGGTGTGTCGGTCATCGGGGGTCTGGCAGGTGGTGTTCAAAGCGGTTCAGGAACTGGGCTGGCAAACAACACGCCTCATGAGCCGGCAACCATCCCATCGAATTCAGAAAGTGTGATCCAGAATCTCAAAGAACAGGAAAAACTTCCTCCCATCCAGCGATTTGGCCGGATGATGCACACTTATCTTGATGGTCAGATCCGCGAAAAGATGCAGGAACGCCAATCAAAACTCTCTCAGATTAATACCCTCGAAGCGGCTCTTTCTTACATTCAGGATGTCAGTCAGAAGATCAGAACAGCCTTTGGCAGTTTTCCAGAACGCACTCCGCTCAATGCGCGGATCACTGGAACTCTCAATAGAGATACGTATCGCGTTGACAAACTGTTGTATGAAAGTCAGCCCGGTTTTTTTGTGACGGCGAATCTTTACGTGCCAACGGCCACAAAAGGACCCTTTCCCGCTGTTGTGGGGGAGTGTGGCCATGCCGTGAATGGGAAGGCCTATCCTTCATACCAGTCGTTTGCGCAAGGTTTGGCCAGGCAAGGTTATATCGTGCTGATCTTTGACCCGGTGAGTCAGGGGGAAAGGATTCAGTATCCGGCTGACGACGAATCGAAGTCCCGGATTGGGATCGGTGTGCTGGAACACCTTCATGAAGGGAATCAGCAGTTCCTGATCAATGAATTTCTGGGGACGACCCGTGCCTGGGATGCCATTCGTGCACTGGATTATCTCCAGTCACGCGAGGATGTGATTCCTCATCAGATCGGGATTACGGGAAGTTCGGGCGGGGGCACATTAACCATGTGGCTGTGTGGTCTCGATTCCCGGTGGGGAATGGCTGCTCCCAGTTGTGCGGTGACTTCCTTCTATCGGAACTTTCAGAATGAACTCCCCACGGATACGGAACAGTGTCCGCCTGAAGCTTTGCAACTCGGTCTGGATCATGCCGACTTTGTGGCGGTCATGGCTCCGAAGCCGGTCGTCATTCTTGCCCAGGAGGAAGACTTCTTTGATGTGCGTGGGACCATTCAGGCTTATGAAGAGCTTCGCAAAATCTGGCGTTTGCTGGGTCATGAAGACAACTTGAAACTCTCGATTGCACCGGGCGGACATGACTATTCTCGTGTGAGCCGGGAAGCCATGTATGCCCATTTTCATCAGGCGACCGGTCAAGCAAAAGCCAGCACCGAACCACCGATCGTGCTCGAAAAAGATGCCGATCTGTTCGTGACCACGCAAGGCCAGGTGGCGGAACTCAAAGGAGCGACGGTCTTCAGTATGACCGCACAGAAAGCTCGATTGATGGCACAGACTCGCCCTCGAAAGGTCGGCGAGGATTGGAAACAGCATCTTCGGGCATGCCTCCAGCTTCCTGAAAAATTCTCCGCCCCCGATTACCGCATTCTTCGAAGTGTCTCAGGGCGAAAGTATCCACGCCCCGGCGTGACTCATTATGCACTTCAGACAGAGCCTGGAATTGAAACGATTGTCTATCGCCTCGCCCAGCAGCGATTGGAATCTCGACCACCCGTTCTGAAGGAAGGTTGTGCACTTTATGTGTCGAACCTCTCTGCCGACAGCGAACTTCGTGAAGAAGCGTGGTTGCGACAGCGGATGGAATCAAAACCCGATCAGCCCTTCTTCGCCTGTGATTTGCGTGGCGTTGGTGATTCCCGCCCCGACACCTGTGGTGGCACACAAACTTACCTTCAGCCTTACGGCAACGACTACTTCTATGCGATTCATTCACTCATGTTGGGGCGCTCGATTCCATGCCAGCGAGTCTTCGATCTGCTGTCGACAATTGCCTGGCTCAAGTCTTTAGGGCATTCATCGATTGAATTGGTCGCCTTGGATCGTGGAACAATTCCGGCACTCCTCGCTGCCTGCTTATCCGAAGAGATTGCCAGTGTGCAGTTCGTTGGGTTACCTGAGAGTTATCTGGCAATGGCGAACACAGAGGATTATCAGTGGCCGCTATCTTCCATGATTCCCGATGTCCTCTCGAAGTTTGATTTGCCGGAAGCTGTCGAACTGATCAAGTCACGCGGAGTTCGCTGGATCGATGTTTCTTGAGAGTTGGTATCATCTAGTGGTCGGGTTTTGATGGCGATTCGAGAGGATCGACCAAATGACTTGGCTGGATGCATCGCGAGCGGGAATCCTTAGAGATCTTTAGAGATTTGAACGAGGCACTCCGACCATGATTCAAAGACATCTATACCTACACCATTTCCAGGCCAAGGTGCTGATCGCAGCATGTATCAGCCAGTTCGCAATCATTCTGGCGTGTACAGCCAGCCTGGCTCATGATCAGCCTGTGCCCAGTGTCGCAAGTCAGATGGAATCTCTGCTGTGGAGCTTCGAAGAAAAGCTGAATGCCATATCGAATACTGCAACAACCCCGGTTGAGCCCCTCGCTTCGTCAGTCACCGGCACTTTTCCCTTGAGTGACGATACTCCGGGTGAATTCATTTATGACCCACTCACCAGGAAATCGCGGCACAACCGCCACAGTGTGAGTTTCTCAGAATCGCACGAAAGCAGTCGGCCACTGGTCTATGAACTGCCCCGCTCCATGTGGGAGAACGCATCCCGTGGGTTCACACTTGAGTGTTTTATCCACCCGGCAGACGAAGCCGGGAATAATGCCTTGATCTGTGGGTTTCCTGGTACTGAAAAATCCAGTACTCAACTGGCACTCGAATGGAACTGGAACCCGAATCATCATGTCACATTCCATGGCTTTGGCTATCGCATGACTGATGGGCATCAGGAAAGGTTTCCTGTGGGTCATTACCTGTCGACGTCACGGCTCCAAAGGGAGAAAAATCCCTGGCGACATCTGGCTTTGGTCTATGACCGCCAGGCATCGATGTTGACCTGCTGGATCGATTATCACCTTTCGAAATCCACTGAGATCAAAGATTTAACCACTCAAAGTCTTGGGAACTTTTATATCGGGGGGAGTAAGGATCGCTGGGGCGTTCATGGCAGAATCGATGAGGTACGCCTCGTCACGCAACCTCTCGATCCCGCCCAGTTCTTGAGAGCCCGAAAAGATGCGATCGAGGCTGTGGATTTTATCTCGACTCAGAAGGTCGTTCCAATCGATGCGGGCTGCTGTGACGTCAAACGCCACTTTGGTGCGGCGGGTGATGGCAGGACGGACGACACTGCGGCGATCAATGCGGCGTTTGCACATCTGGCCGACAAAGTTCCCCTCGCTCGAAACACCTTGGTGTTTCCTGAAGGTGTGTATCTCGTGAGTGATATGCTCTATTGCTCCCGGTTTATCGACATCAAGGGTGCGGGGCCCGATAAAACGTTTCTTCGACTTAAAGATCAGATTTTTACTGATAAGGAAGCACCCAAACCCGTCCTGAGAATGAGTTCTACCAAGGAGACGCCAGGTTCTCATCCCTGGGTGAATGGCAGCAGTATCGCGCTCTATCTCGAAGGAATGACGATTGATACCGGCAAGGGAAATCCCGGTGCCAAGGGATTGGAGTACCATTCCAACAATCTTGGCAGGCTCGAAAACGTCGTCATTCGCTCGGGCGATGGGAGCGGTTTGGTCGGACTTGACCTGACACATCATGATGTGGGGCCGGCGCTGGCAAAACATGTTTCTATTTCTGGTTTCGATGTCGGTGTGGCGATCAATTACCAGGAGTACAGCCATACTTTTGAGCATCTCACGCTGAGAAATCAGCGAGTGGTGGGCATTCGCAATCGCGGCAATATCCTCGCAATTCGCGGTCTCAAAAGTGAAAACCAGGTTCCCGCGATGGAAACAGTCGGCGCCAACTCGATGGTCACACTGCTCGACTCTGAGCTGATGGGAGGGAGCAATTCGGCCAATGCCATTGAATCAGCCGGTGCGCTCTATGCGTGTCGCGTCAAAACGTCCGGTTATCGCCATGCAGTTCACCAGCAAGGTCTCAGTAAACCACCTCTTGAATACTCGGAACAAACCATCGAAGGGCCGTGGATCGAAGAGTTGACGGGTCAGAAAGTGGTTCAAGGTTTCGGTCATCCCACAGGAAGCCTTCGGCTCAAGATTGAGGAGACACCTGATCCGGAAATGCCACCTGCCAAAGAGTGGGTTAACTTGTTCAAGTATGCCCATCGAGTCGTTGACGAGAACTGGTCTTTGGCCTTACAGGCGGCTGTCGATGACGGTGCCCGAGTGGTTTATCTCCCTGCCAATGAGCGATTTCAATGGAAAACTCCTGTAAAGCTTCATGCACCACTGGAGAGAATCGTGGGTTTTGGTCATGAGATCGGTTGGCATCCAGGTGTTTGGAATCGATCGGGAGATTACGAGCAGACCGACGCTCAGGCCGCTCCTCCGCCCCTCCTGATCTACGATGAACAGCAGGCAGGGCACACCCTGGTTTTTGATCGGCTGGAATGTCAGCACGTGCAGCATGCCTCGCCAGCGACTCTCGTTTTACGAAGCAGTTCACCCAGGCGTTACAGCACGGCGGCTGCGGGGAGTGGTGGGAAACTGTTTGCCGAAGATGTGGGCGGAGCCGATTGGCATTTCGATCATCCACAATCGGTCTGGGTACGTCAGTGGAACCCGGAAAGTCACGCTGCCGGGCCTTGTATCCATAGCCGTGGTGCCACGATCTGGTCACTCGGCTTTAAGACCGAGTACGAAAGTCAGAAGTTGCTGGCGGAAGCGGGTGCAAAAACTGAGATTCTGGGGGCGTTTATCTATCCCATTGGAAAGATTCCTGAGGGACGACCTGTCTTTGAGAATCGGGACTCGCAACTTTCCTTGATCTATGGCCTGAGTGTCTACCAATCGAACCATTCCGTGCAGATTATTGATCAGCAAGGCAGCGATCGACGCCAAGTTAAAAATGAGGCTTTGCTTTGGGTGGGTAGCCGAGGCCGCATGGATCTCTACACTTCCTCTGGTCAGATTCTTTCCAAATGAAGCTCGATTCTCTCAAGTCGCAGCGGATTGAACTTGAGAGTGAGAGATGAACTTTGGCGCTTGATAAGGGAATCTGTTGAGACCTGGGTTAAGCCCAAGAGCGATGAATCGTCGCAACTTTGAGAGCCTCTGATGAGAAAGTCTGCTGAGTGACGACGGATTCGGTTGGGATTGTCGGGGCGGGAATGGCTGGGTTGGCTTGTGCTCTCCAGTTAACTTCGAAGGGTATTCCGTGTGCAGTCTTCGAGGCCAGCGATGCACCGGGAGGACGCATCCGCACAGATTTCCATGAGGGATTTCGCCTGGATCGTGGTTTTCAAGTCTTGCAGACGGCCTATCCAGAAGCTCGGGCCGTCCTTGATTACCCTGCTCTCAAGCTTTGTTCGTTTAATCCCGGTGCATTGGTTTATACCCAAGGCGACTGGAAATTGATGGCCGACCCGTGGCGAAAGCCATCGACCGCGTGGGCCAGTTTGAATTCTGGTTTCGCAAACTTTGCTGACTTCTGGAAGCTGTACCGACTTCGCCAGCGGTTACTCTCGACGAGTGTCGAGCAACTCTGGGATGAGCCAGAGTTACCAACCATCGACTACCTGCAGGAAAAAATTGGATTTTCAAAATCACTGATCGAGGCATTTTTTCGTCCGTGGTACTCCGGTATTTTTCTAGAATCCGAACTGCAGACAACCAGTCGTTTTTTCAACTTTGTTTTCAAAATGCTGGCGGAAGGCCAAGCTGCACTCCCTGCTCTGGGAATGCAGCAGATTCCCGAGCAATTGGCCAATCAGCTTCCGCAAGGGACGATCCACTATCTTTCGCCGGTCGAGAAGATTGATGGCCAGACGCTGGTTTTCGCCAACGGAAGGAAAGAATCCTTTCCCACAATTGTTCTCGCCACAGATGGCCTCTCCGCCACCAGGCTCAGCGAAGGATTCATCCCGGTAACGAAAACATGTTCGACGGCCTGCCTCTACTTCAGTTGTGAGATACCTCAGGCTCCTCATCGCTGGTTAATGCTCAATGGAGACGGGCATGGGCCTATCAACAATCTTTGCTTCCCAGCCGGTGTCTCCCCCGACTACGCACCAGCAGGTAAAACTCTGATATCTGCCTCCGTGGTGGGGCCAGCCGCCCATGGCGATCCAGAGAGATTGCAGTCTGATGTTCTCCAGCAGATTGAAAGCTGGTTCCGCCACAAATCGAAATTGTTCCCACGATCAATTCCATGGTGGGGATCTCCATTGCCGCAACTGGAGCATTTGCGAACCTATCGGATCGAGCATGCCCTGCCAGCGCAACCCGTTGGAAAACTCTCGGGATCGCGACTGAAGCATGATTTTCGGCCAGCGATGCTCAGACCTGGACTCTACATTGCAGGCGATTATCTGGAGACAGCTTCCATTCAAGGGGCACTGGTGAGTGGTCGACGTGTGGCGGATGCGATTGCAAGTTATTGAATGACCAGGATGTGGTCCTGTGACGGGATGTCCTATGGAGTTTCGTTCTCGAATGCGTTAACTCTTAAATTAAGTTTTAAGCTGCAGGATTATGGCTTCATTGATGGGCAGGAGTGATTCATGAGTCGGCATCAGGTTTTCGCCAGTGCTTGGCATCGTTTTCGGTTCGTATCCTCATGCAGCCTGTTGTTGCTGTGCGGGGCGAATATCTCTCTTCAGGCTGAAGAACCAGCGGA
>JAIXUU010000020.1 GCA_027483405.1 Planctomyces sp.
AGCACACCCGCCACCAGCTTGAACAGCCAGCCGTACCTTAGAGCCTGCTTCTGAGCCGACTGGATCCGCTTCTGTGCTTCGAGTTGAACTTCTTCAGCCGTGACAGGTACGGGAAGCCCGTCCTGATTGACTCGATCGCTGAAGAGTGGCACTCCAAACCAGACGGTGGAATCCGGATGCTGCTGGTAAGCCCGCGTGACAGCATCCATCACCAGAGCCGGAGGATTATCAGGAATCTGTGAAGGATTACGCACCATTGTCATCACCAGATCCGAATGCCCCTGAATCCACAAAGATTTTTCGATCAGGTGCACAATCCGATACTCTTCGACCAACTGGGGGTTTCGAGAGAGGACATGGTTTACAAATTGAGGATCACGGATCTGCTTTCGATTGCCGCGTAGCGCCAATGCGACGGCCAGTGTCTGAATGGCATCCGCTTTCAAAATGGTGAGTGGCTGCCGCAAAAACGCTTGCAAACCAAACGAGGAAGCATCATCCAGCCAATCGGCTGTGACCCACTCTGGCCGGCTGGATACCACCTGTCGCTGCGAACGACGAGCCTTACGACGTGCGAGTTGCTGTGCCATGCCAAGCCCTTATCAGATGGTCACGATGGATGCGAAAGCATCGACAGGAAGTGAGAACTTCAGACGGGAGCCATCTGAGCGGGTTGTCGTGGCCGCTGCGGATCTCACCTCATTCAGGATGAGTGACGACGAAGAAATTGTCTAAGAAAATCTTCTAAAAATAAAAACTCAGGGTAGAACGACTGGTGCCGTCTGCCCTGAGTTCAAAAATCCTCGGGATGCGTGAGAAAAACGAATCCTTCAGAATCAGGCGATCACGGGTTGCGCCGCCATTTCTTCGAGCATCGAATCGACTTTGTCGAGTGTTAGATCCAGTTCAGCGCGGAAGAGATCGCCCATCAGCAGATCCGTAATATCGTCCTTGGTTTCCGGATACTTCATGATCAGCTTGCCAAAGTTCATGCCCTTATAATAGGCCAGCACCAGCTTTCTCATCCGCTCCATACCGAGCACATACTCTGGCTCCCAGGCACCGAGTGTTGTACGGGTTAAATCATTGGTGACCAAGCCCTGATGGACGGCATCAGCCGCCAGTTCACCCGATTTCACGGCCAGCAACACACCGGAAGAATAGAGCGGATCGAGAAAACCATAGGCATCACCAATCAGCACCCACCCCTGCCCTGCTGCCTGCTTGGCGCGATAGGAGTATTCTTTCGCAGCCCGATACTGATCACATCGCTCGGCACCTTCCAATCGAACTTTCACACCCGGGCAGTGATCCACCTCTTCCTGGAAGAGTTCTCCCAGGTCTTTTGTGCGCTGCTTGTTAAACAGATGCGAGAAATCTGCGACAACACCCACACTGGTAATGTTGTCGTGCAGCGGGATGTACCAGAACCAGCCTTTCTTACCTTCTGTCTGAATGACAGAGGTTGCACCGCCATTCTCACCCTCATCTCGCCAGGCATTTTTGTAGTAGGTCCAGACGGCGGCTTTTTTCAGTTCGCTATCCCATGTCCTCAATTGCAGGCGATCGAGCAGCACTGAGCTTTGGCCACTCCCATCAATCACCACCTGGGCTCGCACCTGACGCTCTTCACCGGTCGCCTCATTTTTGACGCGTACTCCCACGCATCGATCGTCTTCAAAGATCGCTTCGAGCACACGATGATTCTCATGAACCTGCACGCCCGCCTCGCGAGCGTGATCCAGCAGCATCAGATCAAAATCGGCTCTGCGCACCTGCCATGTCTGCGAAGATTCGACGGGCTTGTACTGTGTAAAGAAAAATGGAGCCGAAACTTTGCCCGTATCACTCACAAACTGCACGCTGTATTTCTTAACGAAGTGGCTGTCCTTCAGTCGCTCTAACAGCCCCGTGCGTGCAAAAACTCCATAGGTGCAGGGAATCAGCGATTCCCCGATATGGAATCGCGGAAAAACTTCCCGCTCGAACAACTGCACGCGATGACCAGCCTGCGCCAGAAGTGTCGCCGCTGTTGCACCCGCCGGGCCACCACCAATCACAATCACTTCAGGATCAAGGCTCTGGATCATCGCAGACCACCATCCAACAGAAGATCAAAACTTATTCACAGACCTTGTCAGCCAAAGTCGCCGACAATTAACAATTGTTTCAACAAGTATTTTGTCGGCAACTCCCCCGATCGGCAAGAGGAAACTTTTTCATGACGGATTGCCATGTTAGCCAGACTTGTCATGAAATTACGCAACCCCATTTCTAATAAACACTTACGAAACCCAAAGAACTTTTGTGCTGTGAACGAGGCCAGCACTTCCCATCGCGACAGAACCGCTACAATCCACTGCAGCAACTCAAACATCCACATAGCTCGATCTACAGAAAGCCGTCCATGGAACACGCTCACTCCACAGAAGAACTCTTTGATGTGGTCAACGAGGCTGACGAAGTGATCGACGTCTTGCCCAGATCAGTCGTCCATGCCCGTAAGCTCTGGCATCGCGCGGTTCATATCCTGGTCTTTAACTCAGCGGGCGAACTGCTGATTCATCAGCGGTCAGCACAAAAAGATGAGGAGCCACTCACCTGGAACTCCTCCTGCTCAGGCCATGTCTCGGCAGGAGAAGATTACGACCTGGCCGCCAGACGTGAACTTCAGGAAGAGCTAGGGCTCGACACACCCATCGAAATGATCGGACAGCTCCCAGCCTCGCCCAAACTCGCTTACGAACACACACGAGTTTATCGCACGGTCACCGACCAGCCACCTGTCTTCGATCCCGGCGAAATCGCCCAGGGCTGCTATCGCACGCTCTCCGAAATCATGGCCGACGTCGCTGCCCGGCCATCAGTCTATTCCCAACCATTTCGCACGATTCTGGCGTGGTACCAGGAAGAGTACCTCAACAAGCCATCGCCAAAGATTTAGTGCTTTTGATCGATGCCTAACGCAACGCAAAGGTCCCGTTATTCCTCTTCAGCCACAGCCACCGAACTCCCGGCTGCCTCGTGTGTGCGCTCACTTACAGCCGTCGGATCGAGCGTCAATCGCTTGAGCACAATCGTCGCATACGAACCACGCGGCAACTCAAAGTCACACGTCACTTTGTATCGACCCGAATACTGCTCATCACTGGCCATCGCCATCTGCAGATTGTGCGGCACAATCAGTGCCGGCCTTTCTCCCTTGGAGAAGAAACTGTCCCGCGGATACTTCACCCGCAGTTCGCGTAACTCAATCCCCAGTTCCCGCAGAACATTCTCGTAATGCGCTTCGAGAGCCGATCCTTCCAGATCAATCCGTGCGGAAGGCAAAGGGAGTTTGACTCGTGACAGTTCGTCCTGCTCTTCCATCGTCAACGACGTGCAGAAGGCGACCTGCTGAGCCGAAAGACCCACTTCGTAAACCCGCTCATGCCAGACCTTACTGCGAATCAATTCTGCCAGAATATGATTCCACAGATAGCTCTGGTAAGCCGACAGAAACAACCCTCGCAAATCGACACGAATGAGTGCGAAAGCATTCTTGAAGTTAGTGGGATGATCACACAGATAAGTCACAATACTACGACGCGACGACTGGGCCAGCTTGGCTTTGCAATCGACCCAGTTGCCCCAGTTGTCGCGAAGAATACGCTTTTCTTCGCGATCGTCAGGCCGATCATGCGGATTCGGTTCCGCCAGTGCCAGCCATAACGCTCGCTCGTAATTCCCAGCACACCACGGCTGAGCAATAAACTCCCGCGATGCACCGAGCGAGCCAAATCGCTGATCATCAAAATAATTCGGCAGCCGATCGACCAGCAGCGATTCCCGCAGATTCACATACTTCTGAGCCACATTCCGGGGCAGATCGCGAATGACAATGTGAAAGCGATTGCCGGAAATATCGGTCGGGCCAAAGTGCTGCTTCGTCTGCCCCTGATAAACCAGCGTAAAGTTCTGCTGATTCAAATCCCGCCTAGGACCACGACTGATCGTCACATATTGCTGGGTAATCGCATGACGATCTTTGAGACCACCATAACTGATGTGCTCTCGCTTGATTTTCCATCGGCGCAAAATCGCTTCGATGGCTTCGGGAGTTCCCAGCGATGTCTTCGTAAGTTTATAGACGGCATAATTACCGCCCTGAATCTCAAACTCACTCAGTTCTTCAACCTGGAAATCTTCGGGGAGGCACTTCAATTTCATGCGTGCAGCCACAGCTGGAGTGGGCAAAAGCGTCGTTGGTTCCAATGAACGACAACAGTATAACGACCGCATTGACCACAAGCTATGGGTGTACGGAAAACCACATTTTTCGCAACCAGCAACGGACTTTCGGGCGTCAACAATCCTCGTATCTAATATCCAGATAGAGGGTTATGGCTTAGACGACTCAGTAGCCTCGGTCGCTGCCGGTTGTGGATCCGCGGAAGGTTTCGCCGATTCCGGCGACAGAACCTTGGCAGAAACAATCCCATCGAGCTTGGGAAACTCCTTCGAAAGATAAGCATCGCCCAGCTTCTCAATCAGTGGCTGCTGTGGAAATTCGCCATACTCCGGGTTGATCTGATCAACGAATTCCATCCCTTTGGTTACAATTCCAAACGGACTGAAGCCCATCGAGTCCAGCCGGCTGTTGTCAGCAAAATTGATAAACAACTGCGACGTGCGTGTATTGGGCCCCGATGTCGCAAACGTGACCGTTCCTCGGCCATTCGTTTGCTGGACGGGGTCATCCCGCAGTGGAGCACCATTCCATTTGGCATGCACCTGAGGATCAGCCGCAATCCCGAACTGAGCCACGAATCCAGGGACCACTCGGAAGAATTTCGCATTGTCGTAGAAACCACTCTTCACGAGTGTGTAAAAACGATCAGCCCCGCGCGGAGCCCAGTCGCGATGCACTTCCACGACGACATCGCCATTGGTTGTCGTAAGAAGCACTTCAAACAGATCCGGTGCCCGCTCATCATCCGGTGTTAACGGCTCAGCATTCGCACCTTCCAGAGCCGGTGCGACGGGAGCCTTCGCATCCTTCATCACTGGCGCAGAATCACAGGCCAGTCCAGAACCCAGCAGTACAAAACTGAGAATTGTCCAAACGGCTTGACGCATCAAAACCGGGTGATTGCGAGTCATTCGAAGCATGGCGATACATCTCTTGATCTAAGGAAATCACCACTCCCTGGCGATCTGCCATCCATGAATCGTCACTCACGCTGCAACAACATCTATCAAGTATCAACGGCGTACAAATCAGTTTTTACGCCTTATACTCCGAGAAAATCAGCGAAACGTTCTGACCACCAAATCCAAAGCTGTTCGACAACGCCCGGCGAACTTTCCGCTCACGAGCAGCATTGGGAATGTAATCCAGATCACAGTCAGGATCAGGAGTGGTGTAGTTAATCGTTGGTGGCGTCACACCATCGCGAATCGACAGCAGGCAGGTAATTGCTTCCACACTACCGGCGGCAGCAATTAAATGGCCCATCATGCTCTTAATGCTCGACACCGGGATCTTGTAGGCCCCCTCACCAAAGGTCTGCTTAATGGCCAGCGTCTCGACCTTGTCATTCACTTCAGTGCTGGTGCCGTGAGCATTAATGTAGTCAATCTCATCTGTATTCAGCCCGGCATCCTGCAATGCCATCTTCATGCAGGCAATGGCTCCCCGCCCTTCTGGATGAATATCTGTAATCCGGTAGGCATCGGCCGTTGAACCATAACCCACGACTTCACCGTAGATGTGGGCCCCACGCTTCTTGGCATGTTCCAGTTCTTCCAGAATCAGAATGCCGGCACCTTCGCCCAGTACGAATCCATCACGATCCTTATCGAACGGCCGCGAAGCTGTCTGTGGGCTACTGTTGCGAGTCGAAAGAGCTGTCAGCAGGTTAAAGCCGGTCACTCCAAAGGGATGGATCATGCTGTGAGCACCACCCGAAATCATCGCATCGGCATCACCCCGGCGGATGATTTCTGTCGCTTCACCAATCGCCTGGCTCGAAGCAGCACATGCCGTCAGGCAATTCAGATTCGGCCCCTGAGCATTAAACACCGCAGCCAGATGTCCGGCTGTCATGTTCGGCTCCTGCTCCATTTCTTTCTGGGGATGCATGCGGGCCAATCCTTCCCGCGTGAAGACTTCCAGATCAACTTCTCCAGTGGCTGTATTCTGGGCCTGAGCAATAATGCTCATGATCATCAGAAAATCCTGCTGCCCTTCACCGGCACCCAGGTAAACTCCCAGACGACCGGGATCGAGATCACTGTCCGATAAACCCGAGTCATCGTAAGCCTGTCGGGCTGCACCCAGTGCGTAATGAATGTTCTTGCCGCTGAACTGGAACGGCGTCGTGTCAGCAACATAATTTTCGAGCTTGAAGCCCTTCACTTCACCAGCAAAAGTCGTCGGGAATCGACTGGCATCGAAATGCGTAATCGTGCTGATGCCGCACTTGGCTTCCTGCTGGGCCTTCCACATCTCCTCAATCGAGTTACCAATGGGAGTAATGGCACCAATACCTGTAATGACTACTCGACGTCGCATATCGAAAACCTCAGGTGAACTATCTGTCAGCAAGCTGACAAAACGATCCATTCAAATTTTATGGAGACTCTTAAGTGTCATACACAATCGTCGAGTCTGCTGTTGATGCCAGCTTGTCATCTCGGGTGACTGGCAATATCTGGTCATTGGCTCTATCTATTCACTGGTGAAATGAAAAGTTCGATTCACAACGCTGGGTTCACCAGAAACTTACGCCACAGGCCCGGAACCTCACGCTACAGGCAAAGTGGGATCACCCGTCTTTCCCACGTCCAGTATTCCGCGCAAGAGTTCAAAAACAAAACTTTTCTGATCCACACGCACACTGCCGCTCTGCTCGGAATTCACATGAGCAAACAGAATCTCACCTTCAGCCACCAGTCGATCACCGACTTTGGCAGTCGCGGAAACCATGCCACCTTCGGCATTCGCTTCTTCAAGAGTCGTCCGGTAAGTCAGCGTCTCACCAGGCGTGACGTAGCTGTGGAAGGTCATTCGCGGCACTTTGGCCAGAACAACCACCTTCGAAAACTGATGAGATTCTCCCAGCAGAATACCACCTGTCTGCGCCAGACCCTCGAGGATCAGCGAGTGGGGCATGACCGGGAAACCCGGAAAGTGATCGTGGAGATGCTCCTCCGCCAGACTCACATTCTTGATAGAAACAGCTCGCTTGCCGCTTTCAAACTCGACAAAGCGATCAACCCACATCCAACGCATGGCAATCTCGAGAAACGAATAGGGGAAGCTACGACAAGGCAAAGCCCCTTCCGCATGCGAGAAGCTCCCCAGCCATGCATGCGGAAGGTGTTGCTGTTCGTTCCCATGACCCTCGGAACTCTCACCGGAATCGATCAGACGACATCCGATCGACTACGAGAGATCAACTCCGAAAATCAGGACAATTTACTCTCAAGAAAATTCACGATCATCTTCACTGTCAGAAGATCGGTCAGCTTCTCAACCTTAGGATCCTTGGCAAATGAGTCAATATCTGCGTGTGGCATTTTGGCTTTCAACTCAGCCACACCGGCGGGAGTCAAAACACCATTGGCCACGAAGTTCGGATCAGCGGCTGTCACGTTCTCGGGCAAAAGTTCCGATCGGGGAATCTTGATCCCGAAAGCCTTCTCCAGCCGGAACAGAATGTCGAGAATGTCGATCGACTCGGCACCCAGATCGCCAAACAGCGTCGAAGACTCTTTCACTTCGTCGTCATCAACTCCCAGGGCGTCGCACAGCGTTTCCCGGACCTTTTCGAAAATCTCATCGCGCGATGGCATCCACTCACTCCTTGAGCAGCACGTTACGAGTTGACTTCTCTCGAACAATACCGCTTGTCGCGTCCGTATCTTGCAGTCGCTCACAGATCTTGGCATTTCGGACGGACTTCTGCCAGATCGAACCCACGTCAGCGCTGCTGAAAACTTATCTTCAACACCCCTCGAAACTATCGTCAAGGTGCAACACCAACCCCGCAATTAACCCATACCGCCCAGAGTCAACCCGCCATCAACCTTCAAAGTTTGACCTGTGATATAACTGGCTTCATTCGAAACCAGAAAATGAACGGCGAAGGCAATATCGTCTGGTTGACCCAACCTCTTGCAGGGAATCGCTTTTTTAATCGTTTCACCGGCTGCGTTCACCACAGCCACCGTCATATCAGTCTCAATGAACCCAGGCGCCACGCAGTTCACAGTCACATTCCGCTTCGCCAGCTCAACAGCCATACACCGGCTGAACCCCTCAATGCCGGCCTTGCTGGCAGCATAATTGGCCTGACCTGGATTCGAAAAATCTGCGGAAACGCTCGACATGTTCACAATCCGACCATACCGGGCCGACATCATCGGTCGCGTCACTGCCTGGCAGAAATTGAACACGCTGGTCAGATTCGTATCAATCACCGCCTGCCACTGTTCAATTGTCATTGTGGCCAGCAGTCCATCTCGAATAATGCCGGCATTGTTGACGAGGATGTCAACCTTACCCCACTTCTCGATCACCTGTTCAACCACCTGATCGCAAGCCGCTTTGTTGGCCACATCACACTTCAAAGCCCAGCTTTCATGACCTGAAGCCTCTAACTCCTCGACAATCGCCAAAGCTGGAGCTTCACTTGACTGATACACAAAGGCCACCTTGGCTCCAGCGCGGGCCAGCTTCAGCACAATCGCCTTACCAATCCCTCGGCTGCCACCTGTCACCAGTGCGACGCGTCCAGTCAAATCCATGCTTCATTCCTCGTCTTTAGTACTTCAATCTGCAGCCGTACAATGCGCTGCCGATCGATCAATTGATTTTCAGAGTGCTCAAGCCTTTTGGATGCCTCAGATTCACTGAGTCACTTTTCCCAGTCACAACAGCACGGCAATTCAATCCTGCGAATTCAACTCACGACGCCAACTCCTGCCCGGCAGGAGCTGCAGACCACAACGTGGGAAACAATTGTCTTAACCACACGATTCGAGCCTCATCACTGGCTCGCGCCGAGGGATCACGATCTGCCACATTAAACTGTGTCAGCACAATTCGGGCACTGACTGCCGATTCCTGCGTGCTGGCCAGCACGCCAGACCCGGCAAACTCCCAATGCTGTGGACCGATCTTTTTCACCTTCATCGAAAGCTGCAGTTGATCGCCCGGTGCCACAAACGCATTGTATTTCAGAGCCCTGGTTTCCTTCAGCAGAATCGTGCTGTTAGAAAAATCGGTGCTGGCACGCATCAGCCACGCGCCGGTCTGAGTCAATGCCTCCAGCATGAAAACCCCAGGCAGCACTGGAAAACCCGGAAAATGATCCGCCAGGTATTCCTCAGCAATACTCACGTTCTTGACCGCCGTAATCGACTCGTTGGGCACGAGACTCGTAATGCGATCAATCAACTGAAAACGCATAGTGTTTCATTATCCGGGGATGGTTGATAACAGAACGACTTCGCCAGCCACTCGATCCTGCACCACTTGACTGCAGATTCGAACTCAATATCCCACAGATTTCCTGTGGATCACCCGAGTTGTAAAACCAGCGAAACCGGCATGATAGGGTCTGAGCAACTCTGCCTCAACCCTTCTCGCCACAAAATATGAACCCATGTTCATGCACCTGCAAGATCTGCGAACTCTCGACCTTCGACGCCCGAGGATGCGACTCTGGGTTGCCATGACCTGACAGATGATCACCAAACGGCCCGTAAGCCGCGTGACCCGGGACAAAAGTCCTCGCTTTCAAGCCATAAACCGCGACCCCATCGCCAACCACATCAGTGCAGCACTCACCAGAATCACCACACCCAAACTGCTCCACGGAACGGATCTGGCTCCAATCGGCAACCCGGTAAAGACCAGTACTAGCCACCGAAAAAAGCCCACCCAGACCAATAAACTCGAAGTCAGCACCAAAAAGGCTCCAGGCAAGAGCGACAGTGAACCCAGTTCCACACGATCATCGGGCCCTATGCTCACCTGCCAGAGCGACAAAAATGGCTGTGTGTCAATCAGCCAGCCGGGCCAGGGGCTACTCAACAGGAACAGACATATGCCGCCGGTGACTGCCAGCACCCCACTGGGGCAAACGGAAAACAGGCCTTCCCACTCTTCAACATACTGCAACCGACGACCAGTGCGGAATGCCTCACCCACCCCCCATACCATCAGTCCATAGCCCAGCACCAGCACTGTCAGTTGCCGGGACATACCCTCCCAACGTTCCACCTGAGCCTCGACCGGGACATGTTCCAACAAACTCAACGACCAGACCCACCAACCCGTCCCGGCCATCAAAATCGTGGCCACCCATCGGCTCCACTCCTCCTGCTTCAAAATCATCAAACCCGCTGCCAAGGCTGTCCAACCTCCGATCAGCGACCAGGCCAGCGCCTCCATCGAGACTGGCAAAGCATCCGCTGCGATTCCGAGCATATTTCTTGGTGCCAACCAGCTCAGCACCCAGAGTCCGCTTAGCCAGCGAACCAGTTGATGACCGCTGAGCACTCCCAGCAGGGATCTCCTCGTAGTCTCGCTAACGCTGCCTGAGAGTGTGCCTGAACTTAACACCGCCGCCAGATCCAGCCACAGGAAATGACCAGGGATCAGACAGAGCCTTCCGCCACAACCGGCAACCATCAGTACCCAGCCTACCTGCCCCAAGGACTCTCCCTGCCAGCCTTCGAAGAGGTTTGGAATCGACGTAAATCTGCTCTGCTGGTGGTTCATGAGCAGCAGCCAACCCATCCAGACAAAGATCGCAGTCGTGCCCTGCCACAGCAGCAACATGCCTTTGAGCCGACTTTGAATCGCCACACGACGGGATTGATCTTCAGCCGCATCGCAGCGAATGAATTTCAACGAAGTGAGCTGTATCAACTCCCAGGCCAACAATGCCCCGCCCAGATGCGGCGCGCTCAGCATCACGACGCCCAACCCCAACGTCAGCAGGAGCCACCAATCCCAGGCATCCATCTCGTCTGAACCTGCGACTTTGGCAGCCGTCGCAGGTTGTGAGACACCACCACGCTTTGCCATCCAACAGGAAAGAGTGGCACCACCCAGTACCATACCGCTCCCGGCTGTCATGCAGATCAAGATCCCTCTTGAGAGCGGGTGGGGCATTGCTGCCTGGCTCCACACTCCGGGCCAGCCTTGAGCTCCCAGACTCACTACTCCCGCCAGCCACGCCAGCCAAGAGAAAGGCCAGCGCCTGGCCTCTGGCAAGACCATCATTCCGACCATCGCCAGGACAATCCACACCCCTCCCGCCAGATTCCAGTTCATCGTGACAGGAAATATCATTCGCCCTCTTCTCTCAACACAGCCCACAATCACCTAAAGCAGGTTCATCCCTCAACATTCGATCAGCCAGATCAATCCCACGCTGGTTAATGCCGCCATCGTCATCGCTATTAAAGTCCCCAGCGACAAATCATCGACTCGATCGACACGGATTGCTTGTGGTTGACCCAGGTTGATGCCCTTCGCTTCCAGTTCTGGTAAAGCCGGGATTCTTGCCCTTCCCCAGAGCAGCTTCAACACCAGATTCAGCAGCGTCGAAATCAGAATCATCCAGCTCACCAACACGCCAGCTACCCACCATGTGGACTCATTCATCAGTAAACCAGACAGTTGCCACATCCCCAGACCGATCGCTCCTGGAAGTCCCCCAGCCAGCAACCAACCGACGACCCCCAGCATTTGCGACCAGCGCGGAATTTTTTGCGATAACCCACCCCAGGCATCCAGTTCCCGACCCACATACTGCCTCTCCAGATGGTGCAGGAGCAACAGCATGACAGCCCCGCTCAACAGCGAACCCAGCACCAGGAGAGCTGCCACATCACCGACATTTTCGCCACCCGCCCCAATACATCGGGCAACCATTCCCAATTGCTGCACTGCCAGCACTGTATAGCCCACGATCTTCCGCAGATCACTTTGAGAAATCGCCAGACACGCCATCCACAGAGCACCACACAAAGCCACACCACCCCACCAACCCGGCAATCCCTGCCCATGACTGGTATATAAAGGGACCAGCACAGTCGAGACATACCAGAGGCTGCTCATCGCCAACCCGCTGGTCAGTAAGATGGTGAGTGGCAAAGATTGACCTGTAACCAGCAATCCCCACCAGCCATGCATCGGGAATAATCCGGCACGAATCCAGAGGCCCAGGCCCAATAGAAACAGAACCATTCCCGAAGTTGTCGACCACACGCGCGATGACATTTCATTCTGCTGACTCCACAGCGCAATCTGGCTGATCAATTCACTCCAGCGATACTCTGCCGGTGGTGCCACCGGCACAAGATCAGCCTTCAGCGGGGAAGAAATCGCCGACAACAGCAGCAGCGCCAGCATCAGGCATAAACTCGCCACCCCCTGCCAGATCAACGTCGCTGTCAGTTCACTTTTTGACTCTCTTCCGGAAACAGCCACTGCGAGACCGGCGGCATTGGCATGAGCCACCTTACGCTCGATCATCAACCCCCACAGACCCACCAGCCAGCCAGCATCGAAACAGAACAGACTCCATCTCCAGTCCGTGGCCAGCCAGCTCCCGGTCCAGCATGTCTGCACAAAAAACATCACCAGCCAGCGGTGTTCAGCCCAGTCATCGACCCTCTCCCTCTCCCACATCGGTGCAGAAGACTGCTCTGAAAAAGTCGTGCGAAAAATCTTCTCCGTCGAGCTGATCAAAGCCACCAGCAACGACAGCACAAAGACCATCAGCCAGGAGAAATCATCGCTCGAAATCAAACGGCTCAACTCGCCAGAGCCACTAAACCCAGAACCATGCCACCTCGGAGCCCACAGCAATGCCACAAACCACAGACTCACGTTGAACCACGGGAGCAGAGGCAATATACACCGCACACCCCATGCTGAGGCTGGCCAGACCTTTGTTACCAGCAGGAAAATTATCCCCACAAGTGGCAGCAGGCTGGCCAGAAGTGCCATCAGCAATTGCCATTCTGGCACGATCATTCCTTTGTCACAGCAGGTGGCAGTCAGCAGTCCTCAAACTCAACGTTTCACAAACAATAGCAGCCATAAACTGGCGGTCAGCACCAGCATGGTCATGTAAAGCGACAGTTGGCCAGTGTGCAACCCTCTGAGCCACAGTCCAGTCTGTACTCCCAGCGAGCCGACCCGTTGCCAGCAACCATCAATGACCAACCAGTCACCCAGTCGCACCAGTTGGGCGATCCCTCGCACCGGGAGATGGATTCCCCAGAAGAACAACTTCTCCACCAGCAGATGGTCTCGCCCCAGTTCCAGAAATGGCCTCATCATTTCTCCGCAGGTTCGCCATGCGAGCGTACGGACCTTTGTTTCTCTTCCCAGAAGGATCGCCAGCAGACCCCCTGTCAGCACCGTGCTCGCGATCAGCAGATGTCCCGCTCGCCACGGAACTTGACCGTGTTCGATGAAGGAGAGGAAAAATTTCCCAGGGACTGCGAGCAAAACGTAAACCCCGATCAGTAAATAGCTCGTCACGAAAAGGGCCCATCCTCCAGAACTTGGCCCATGCTCAACCTCTCGGGTGGGAGGCCACATGAGCCCCATTGTCAGCCACAGCATGCCCAGCAGGATCGCCACTTGCTGCCAGAGCTTGACCCCTTCCAGATCAACAGGCAGACACGCCAGACTCAACCACCCCACGCACATCCACCATCGATGCTGACCAACGGGACTGATCAGCCACCATGTTCCCAGCACCCAGCCTGCCAGCCACGAACATCGAGACCACACTTCACTCCAGTGAATTCCCGTGACTGATAATTCGGCAACACCTCCTTCACCTGCCTGACCAGCCCGTTGGAAAAACTGAAAAACCGCCAGGCTCAACAAAGTGGCCAGCAACAAAGTGCATCGACCAAGCTCGGGCCACTGCTCGTTCCAGCCAGCGTTTTTCTCAGGCCCCTGAATTCCACCGAGATGCTGTTCAAGCACTCCGGCCCGAATCGGCACACGATCAATTCTGTCTTCATCCACAGGAAGTGCCAGCACTCGTCCAGAAAGAAACATCCAGCCGCACAAAACCACCGATATCGAACTAAGTTGTGATGCCAACTCCCGCCCGGCAGAACCTCCCGCCAGCGAAGCCTGAGCCATCAATGGCCAACTGCGTTCCAGCAGCAACACACCTGCACCCGCACTCAATATCGCCACAGCCAATGCCAATCGGGAAGGGGCCAGTCCAACAGCCTTTGTCCCACGTTCCCCTGCAGACAATTCCGCGATCGCCCCGGCAGACAACATCGCCGGAAATAAAAACAGCTTCGGTAAACACCCCAAAAACCAGCAGAGAATTCCCATCTCCAAGAGCCCAAACTCATAACTCCCCGGCAGCGCGGCCTTCACCCTCGCCAGATCTTCAAACCCATGAATTCGAAATCCCTGCACCAGCAGCATGGCAGCGACCAGCAGCAGTAAATCTCCCGGCAACTGATGCAATATCCATCTCTGCAGCGATATCAGCACTCGTGGAATCGATGTGGTTCGATCTCCCCATGCGAACTGATAAAGCAACACAGCCAGGGTGATCAGATGGGCTCCCACAATCAGCAACACCAGCGGGCTGGCAATCGCCAGCAGCACCAGCCCCAGCAAACCGACGGAAACACCCAGGGCAGCCATCTTGCCAGGAATCTCTCCGGCGACGGCTGTCGGAACTTGTGCCATGTCGGCACTGGCTGCATTCCCAGAACGGGCCAGGCCCCGGTACCGAGCCCCATGCTCTCCGATCATCGATGCCAGGCCTACTCCACAAAGTATGGCCAGAATCACCATGCGGAGCAGGCTGATTTCCAGAAATCTTACAGCGTGACTGGAGTTGCCGTCTTCAATCCTCACTTCTCCAGATTCGACCATCGGCAAAACGCGAGAAATCACCCTCCAGACTTCGTTCGAAATCTCTAGAGAAGTCTCATTGGCAGCAATGAATTGAGCTGGATTTCGGCCCCATTCACCCTCCCACACGGCACTCGCCAGAGCCAGCACACCGGTGATGAACCAGACCAGCAGACTTCCCCTCCAGATCCAACTCAGGCTGTAAGACACGTCCCCCTCAGAAGTCGCGTGCTGTGTCACCTGCTGGAAGCCTGGAGCCAGTACGTCCCCACCGTTTTCCACGCGCAGAGTCATTTCCTCACGCCGCTGCAGTCGGCGATCTGCACGGAGCGTCCGCTGTTCTGGCAGAAACGCCAGCACCACCAGCCAGCAGAGGGGAATCGCCAGCAGACTGAGGCAGATCATCCCTGAAATCGACGGCACGACCACTGACAATCCCCTCCTGTCCGGAAACCGGGCCTACTGGAACGAAGCTCGATCAGCCAGTCGAGCGGCCCCTTCCTGAGCCATGGCCTCTTCGTACTTCAAAGCCTGCTGCTGGTTCAAGCCGCGATCAGTTTCTTCTGGCTCTGCAGAAGTTCCCACGAGCTGATCCCCAGGCGATACTTTTGAAACACTCCACGCCAGCAGCATCAACAGCCCACTCACACACAGTAAAACGCCCCACAGCAATCCCTTCCCATCCTGATGGGCCGCAGGTCGGCTGAGCATCAGGATTGTCATTCCCAGAAATGCCACCGCAAGACTGCTGACCTGCTCTGAAAATCTTCCAGCCAACCCACGGGAAAGTCCCACGCAGATCATGACCAGACCGGCACCTCCCATCAGCATGGCAACTCCTTCGCCTCTCCTATCCCTGGCGAAGTTCGCCCGGCCTTCCAGACAATTCCCACTCCAATCATCAGGAGTAACAGCCCGGCTGGCCATTCTTCATCCATTCGAAACCCGCCCTGCTCGATAGCGGGCGAATTTTCATGCATACGACCATCTGCCGAAATCATGATGGCCGAAAACAACAGGATCGCTGCCGCCAGAGCACTGATCGTCATACGAAATCGCACCAGAATCGCAGGAGATTTCACCAAGTTCATTGAGCCCTGGGCAACTGCCGATGGAGCGTGCGATGCAACCGGAAAAAACTGCGGAGTATTATTAGAGACGATGTAAAGCACCATCGTACCTGCCAAAGCCATCACTCCACTTTCCCAAACTTTTCCTTCCAGAAGTGTCCCTAAGGCGGCACAGATCATTCCTCCCGCCAGAAACAACAAACTGACGATTCTCGATCGAGGGGATGCACAGCGATACGTCGCCCACGCACCCACCAGTGCCACAGTGGCGAACCAGCACAGATCAGCCGGGCGGGAAATCTCGAATGTGGAGCTTTGACCTTTAGTCAGCTCCCAAAGTATGGCCATAAGTCCCATGACGACGACCACACATCCCAGAGAACTCACCATCAGCCGACGTGACCAACTGGCAGCTCCCCACGCCAGCCCGACGACCACTGGCCAGAAAAGCTCGACTTGTTCCGTGATGTTCAAAGCCAACGAGATCATCTTTCCACCCGGATTTCTCTCGAAAGAACCTGATTCCATCGAGCCAGTCTTTTCCAGACTGTGATCTCGATCTGAGAAAAAGGTGATGTCGCACTCTCTGCAACAAAATCACTCGATGAACAAATTCAATCGATAATAAACTCAGAGGGGCCCTTCAGGAGCAGGCCCACCCCGCCGCCAGGCTTCTGCTGCCTGAGCACAAGCCGCAATCCGCTGCCGCACAAGTTCAATCAGTTCGGCATCCTGTTGCTTGCTGTAAGCGGCAATCTCCTCGGGCAGGATGGGCTTCCCAAAGACGACACGCACCCGCCGGGGACGCAGCATCAGTTTGCCTCTTGGCAGAGCGAGATTGGCTCCCGCAATCCCTGCAGGATAAACGGGCACTTTCCCGCGTCGCATCAGAGCCAGAAAGCCTGGTTTCAGTGGCCCCATTTCTCCATCGACCGATCGCGTCCCCTCAGGAAAAACTCCAACGAGAAACCCCTGATCGAGCCGGCGCTGCATTTCCCTCAGGCTTCCCGCACGAGCCGCATCTCGATCAATTGGCACCACATAAACCTTCCTTAAGAAGGCTCCCAGAAACCGCTTTTCAAACAAGGTGCTGCGCGCCAGATAGGTGACTGGCCGACTAAACGCCAGTGGTAACAGCAAAGGATCGAGCATGCTCTGATGATTGCTCAGGATCAGCCCACCCTCTAAGTTATTGAACTGCTCCGATCCACTTACCCGGTAACCCATCCAGGGGTAGAACACCATCCGGAAGATCATCTGGCAGTAAAACCAGACCCGATGCCGCTGAACTCCAAGCGGTAACCCGGGAGGTGGAACAGGTTGTGGTTCAACAACTTGTTGGCATGGCGCAGAAACAGCCGCCGGTACGTTCGCCCCCGCTGCTACAGAGGCGGCTGGCTCATGATTGACCACATCGTTAGGAGTGGTCGAGGGATGACCGGTATTGTCCACGCTCACGTCTTTCTTCGTCGATTCTGGCAAATTAGTCGATTCTGGCAGATAAACTGGGCTGACGATCAATCTCAAGTGGAAAACATGCTGTGCAACCACCGAGAATCAATTCGCCAGAACAGTAACAGAACTCGGGTTGTGTCGAAATCCCTTTGGATTCATAGTCTCAGGACAACGGCATTCATTTCTCGCAGGCAGAATTGGCAATCCCCACTGGCCCGGCAATCATGCTCTATTCACCCATCGAATCGCAGCCATCGAACTTCAAGAGGCAGACCGGTATGTCTTCGTCGATCACGTCTTATCTGCGGCTGTTACTTGTTCACATCGTTCTGATAGGTGTCATCCTGACAGGTGGCGGCTGGGACCAACTCTTACCTGCCACGCTCGCACAATCGGGCGGAACTGCTGCCAGTGAAAATCAGGCGGCCAACAATCCCGGTTCTCTCGACCCGCAGGAAAATGGCCTTTCAGAAGGGCGTTCGACGTTCTGGTGGTTGATCGAAACTTCCGGCTGGATTGGTCTGGCACTCTTGATTATCTCCCTCTATTTCGTCGCCAAAGTCACACAGTGCTTCCTCGAGTTGCGAGAGTCCGTCCTCATGCCGCCCAAGTTTGTGGCCAGATGCCACCAACTCATTGCAGAGCGGGAATTCACTACGCTGCTGGCCACAGCCAAGGCAGAAAATTCTGAGATTGGCCGCGTACTGACCACTGCCTTCTCTGGTTTATCGATTGGCATTGCCGAAGCTCGCGAAGCGGTGGATCGTGGTGCCGACACCCTGGCGGTCAACCTGGAAACCAAAATCAGCATGCTGGCCGTGATCGGTTCTTTAGGCCCGATGATTGGTCTGTTGGGCACGCTCAAAGGGATGATCTCCAGCTTTTCGGTCATTGCTCTTTCCGATCAACAGATGAAAGCCAGTGCTGTCGCCGGCGGAATCTCGGAAGCACTGATTCTCACCTTTGAAGGAGTCGCCCTGTCAGTCCCCGCGATTTACTTCTTTGCGTTTTTTCGCAATCGAGTCGCCAACCTGACAGTCGCTGTCCAGAACACTGCCGATGAAATCGTCAAACGAGTTTATCTCGCTGCCAAAAACAACTGATTCAGTCCCTGAGCATCCTTCGCACCCAGATTCTTCAGGAACAGATTCACCATGCCCATTCAGCGCCATGCTCACGGCTCGGAAATGAATCTTGAGCCCAATTTGACACCGCTGCTTGATCTCGTGTTTCAACTCATCACGTTCTTCATGCTCGTGATCAATTTCAAAGGAGCATCTCTCGATTTAAGCCTGAAACTCCCTGTTCTGGGCTCAGCCAGGCCCATTGAATGGAAAAAAGGGACAGAGCCCATCGTGATCAATCTTCGCAGCGACGGGACTGCCCAGGTTTACGGCGAACCCATCGATCCTGCCGAGTTTTTCGCAGCCATGGCTCGACAAGTCTCCACTGCTAAAAATCCCGATAAAGAGGCCGAAAGCCGACCTGTCATTCTCCGTGCAGACGAGCGGGTTCCTTTTTCACGGATCAACGAACTGATGACTCTCAGCCGTGAGCATGGATTTGAGAATTTCGCCCTCAGTGCCATGGCACCTGCCGCTCAATCGGCTACTGGAAATCGTTCCAAGTCTGATCCAAAGGTTCCCGCAACCAGAGAACTAGGAGGTTCACCATGAGACATCGAAATCGATTCTCTCACGGGAATGTGGAACTCAACATGGCCGCCATGCTCGATATGGCATTTCAACTCCTGGCATTCTTCATTCTCACCTTCACACCGTCGCCCATCGAGGGACAGTTCGCTCTCAAACTGCCACCCCCTGTGGCACAAACTCAACCTGACAAATTGACTCCCGCCAGCAATGATGCCGAGGCGATGCTCGATCTGCAGGCGATCCATCTCACGTTACTGGCCAATCCCGAAGGCCGATTGAACGCAGTTCTGCTGGAAGATCAGCCGCTGTTCCAGGGTGACTGGACACCCCAGCATGC